>NZ_JBHDJA010000025.1:0-61907 GCF_041877125.1 Arthrobacter sp. E44 | reverse complement strand
CGGTTTCCCAGTGGTGTCCGCAGTCTTCACGGCATCCAGTGTCACCGGCATATCCAGCTCATTCCTGCCAAGCAGACCGCCTGGCGTGTCGAGCCGGATACACCGTTAATTCCACAGTCCCTCACGGTCTTTTTACTTACTGCGCTCATGTGGTGTTGCTCCTTCTTGCCGAGAAGTTGGGTGGGTGGGGCGACCAATGGTGACCGGCCAGCTCCCCTCTCCCCCCGTTGTTTTTGGCTGCTGGCGAAGCTTGCGGAGCTGTGCACGTGCAGGCCCGTCTACCCGCAGGGCAAGACCCGGGAAATCTTCGAAAGGAAATAAGCGACGAAGGAGCGCCGGAGAAGACTTTCCCGGGCCGCAGGCCCCGGAGGAACGAAGGGGCTAGAGGGGCCGGAACGGGCACGTACAATCCGAAGGACAGCAGCCAAAAACGTCGTAGACACACAGGTTCAGGGGGTCCGGAGCTCTGCGACGGTGCGCCCTGGACCCAACAGCCGGCCGCGCCAGCGGACGCCCAACAACTGGTTGAAGCGCAGCGCAAACCAGGGCGAGCCCCGCGAGCATGCACTGCTTCTTGAGCAGGGGTGTTGAGGTCGGGCGTAGGCTACGGCCTAGACAATTTTTGGGGGAATCAATGAACGTCGGTCCAAGCTTCGGAGTCCTGGCCGTGCTCTACATCGTCGTGATGGCCGTCCTGGTCGGCCTGGCGATCTATGTCCTGGTCCTGGTCATCACGTTTCTCCGGCTGCGGATCGCTGAGTTGAACCGGGCCGCGCCGCCGAAGGGATCCTCGGGGCAACCATGACGGAGTCCCGGCGCGTGGCGCCCGATCCCGGGTTTGTCCTGCAGTACCGGCAGGGTGCGCCGACATCGACGATCGCCGCCGCGGCCGGCGTCGCGGAAACCACCGTCCGGTACCACCTGCAGATCGCTGCGAAGGCAGACCCGGGCATCCGGGACGAACACAAAGCCGCGCTGGCCCCTGCCCCGCGGAAATCCGGGGCGGGCCTGCGGAACCTCGCCGACGTGCTGGCCTTCCATGAGGCGCATGGCCGCTTGCCGGTCAGCCACGGGAAGACGGCCCGGGAGCGCGCCCTGGCCGCGTGGCTGGCAAACCGCCGCAGGCAGGCGGCCGAGGGAACACTCTCCCCCACCTACCGGGCTGCCCTGGCGGTGATTCCCGGATGGGCCAGGCCTTCGAACCGCAAGGCCGAGGACAAGAAACGGTGGCACCAGCGGCTGGAGGAGCTCCATCGGATCAGGGCCGCCGGCGGTGACTGGCCCCGGCACCAAAAAACGGACGACCAGGTAGAACGGACCCTGGGCGTGTGGCTGCACGGGCAACGGATCGACTACCGCGCCGGAAGGTTGGACCCGGCCAAAGAGCAGAAGCTGAACATCCTCCTCCCCGGCTGGCGGGAAGGCCGGGGCCACCGCGGCGGCCGCCGAGGGACCCACTCTCGGCCGTAAGTCTCCGGAAGGCACGGCAACAGCGCCAGGCTGCGTGTCCAAAGGGTCACCGGCGGTCAAATCCGCCTAGGGTCAAGATCATGGAGCGGGATAGGTCTGGAGAGCTGGAAGGGCAAACATCGGTCAACGACCTGCTCGACGAACCCATCGGAGCCGAACCCCTCCAGATGGCCCTGCCCATCCTCGTACAGATCCGCCCCGGCGAATTCCGCCGCCTTTCCTGACACCACCCACAGCCGCTGACCACATCAGCAGGCAATCCCTTCGACGGTGAGACCGGGCACCCGGGTATCCAGCCGCCCATGTCCGGTGCGGCGGGTTGTGCACACTGGCGGGCAGGTGGAGCCCTCCGCACAGCTCAAAGCTGTCCCCACTGTGTACAACCCGCCGCGGCTTGCGCCTCCCGAAAACATCTCATGCACGAATGTCCGACCCCCGGAGTACACTGAATACTCGAACATATATTCGAAAAAAGGTGTGTTGTGGGCGTGATTGTCGGTCCCCGCGTGATAGATGCGGGCGTGTCCTTGTTGTCGGTGCTGGTCTCCCCGGTGCCGGTAGCGGCGGGCTTCCCGTCGCCGGCGCAGGACTATTTCGATGGCCGGATCGACCTGAACGCGCACTTGATCAAGGACGTCACCAGCACCTATGTGGTGCGGGTGTCCGGGGAATCGATGGAAGGCGCGGGCATCAGCGACGGGGATGAACTGATCGTGAACCGGGCGCTGGAACCGCATGACGGGTCCGTGGTCGTGGCCGTGCTGGACGGGGAACTGACAATCAAGCGGCTGAGGATCACCCCGACCGGGGTGGTGCTGCAGGCGGAAAACCCGGCGTATCCGGACATCGTGGTGCCGGCCCTGTCGGACCTGACCATCTGGGGTACCGCTATCCGCTGCCTGCACCACGTTTAGGGCCCGTGATGTCTAAGCCGGCCCTGATGCGGCACATGCCCGAGATGGGGCTTGAGGACCAATGCTCGGGAAAGTCACGCTAAGCCGGTGGGGGCCAGGTAGCCGGGGTTCTGGCCGGAGCTGCTGTTACGCCGGGCCGGGGGAGCCGCCGGCGGCTCGCCGTCCGATGCTTGTTTTGTTGAGGTGGCCGTAGATTGTGGAGCGCGGTACCTGGAGCAGGTCGGCGGCTGGACCCTACCTGACCTTCATCCACCGCGCCTCTTTGACTGGTCAGGAGTTCGCCGAGTTTCGCTGCTTCTTGACGGGGGAACCACACGGAGAACGGTCGGTCATCGCTTGTCCTCTCCAAGGTGTTTGTCCTCTCCAAGGTCACGGGCACGCCATTACCCGCGCCGTCAGCTACGAGATAGTCTGCCAGCGCCGGTTCGAGGTCCAATCCCATCAGGATGATCCCGTCACCGCCCGTGCTGTCCCATCGCTCCCCGGCATCCAGGGCTAAACGTGGGTATTCAGGGTATGGGTTGCTTGCGGCCACGCCCCCGAATACACCATAGAGAACGGGCGGGTGCTTCGGCGCTTCGAATACCGCTTGCCATGTGTATGGGACCGTCAGCGGCTCACGGCGGAGATTGACCAGCTTGCTTCATGCGACTCCCCCGGGTCGAGCCGGATCAGATCAACGCCGCTGTTAAAGGCATTCGGTGGGCATGACATTGGTTCAACAGCCAGGCCGATCCGGCTAGGGCCGTCAGGCCTGTCGGCCGTGTGCACCTGTAGCCATGGCCAGTGGCTGTCCCACGAAAGTTCGACTCCGGAACCGGAGGGATCGAACAGTTGCACCCGGGCGCGATCGTCCTCATCCCGGGAGATCCCGGTATAGGCATGGTCGAGCTGGATGTCCCCTAGCTCCCGCTCGCACCGAAAATCATTCGGTGTTCCGTCCACCGGGACTACCTCTCCCGGAACCATCCGCTCGCTGCCCACCAGCATGACCTCGGCGGCGGGGATGCGCACAGACCACTCATCAAGGGGCGCCTCTCCTGCCACGAGGTAGGGGTGAGGGCAAACTCCGTAGGGGGCCGTGCCGGTACCCCGGTTCGTTGAGCGCACGGTACCGTGAAGTCCTTCTTCATCAACCCTGTATCGGACTTCGATATAGAGGTTGAAGGGGTAGGCATCACTGCGGCTCACCTCGCAGCCCATTGACACGGAATCCTCCGTCACCTCAAGGGTTTTCCAATTCCTATTGAAAACCAGGCCGTGCAGGGCGGCGCCGTTGGCGAGATCATTTAGCGGCAGGTGCAGCTGGCGTCCCTCAGCGGTGTACTTTCCGTCGACAACCCTGTTGGGCCAGGGGGCACAGATTACTCCACGAAAGTCGGGGATCTCACCGTTCTCACCGAACGGCACGACGAGGTTCCTCCCCCGATGCCGCAGCTGCCGGAGAGCTCCTCCCCGGGTCGTGACGAGGGCCTCGTACTGGCCCCAGCGGATTTCGAAGTCCGTATCGGACACATCTCTCCCAAGGACAAATTAGTAGTGAAAAAGTGCCAGTGTTTCAGGCATGCCCTGCCCGTTACCCGCGCGGTCATGCGTCGGTATCACTGTCATTGAGTTCTCGCCGCCTGTTCGTGGCAGGATGCTCGACCGGTAACGGTTGACTTGGTGGCCCGGGTTTCTCGAGGGAAGGTTTAGGCCGTCCCGGCGGGGTCAGCGAGGAGCTGGGCAAATGCCAGCTCGGCGGCGCCAACCAATAGCAATTCGGACCCGAGGACCGCCCTTTTGATTTTGACGTCCGCTCCGAGTCCCCCGATCGTCTCCTCGGCCACGGCCGAGATAAGGCGCTCGGGGTCCAAGGAGAAGATAGATCCCAGAAACCCGCCGAGCACGATCATTTCGGGGTTGAAAATGTTGACAAAATTCGTCAGCGCCACCGCAAGGAGGTCGATCTGCCGTTCAACTTCCTCTTGTAGCTCCCGGGACGGACGCTCGGCAATGGCCCGCTCCAGCTCGTCCTGGTCCGCCCGGACACGGCCGAGGGGGGCGAGCAGCCGTTCGAGGCGGACTTCGGCATCCAAACACCCGGACCTTCCGCAATGGCACTTTTCCCCGTTGGTTCGCACCAGAGTGTGTCCGAGTTCGCCGGCAAAACCTGCAGAACCCCGCAAAGGCCTGCCTCCGGAAATGACGCCACCGCCGATGCCGCTGGCACTTCCGTTCAGATACACCACGTCCGAGACCCCCACGGCGGCCCCGTAAATACTTTCGGCGAGCGAACCCAGAGTTGCATCATTCCCGGCACGCACCGGACGGCCCAGGGCTTGCTCAAGGGAGGCCGCCAGGGGCTCATCGGCCCACTGGAGGTGCGGTGCCAGGAGTATCTGCCCGTCGGAGGATCTGACGAGTCCAGGAACGGCAAGCCCAACCCCTGTAATCCGGTCGATGGCCTCCAGGTCGGACTGCATTCCTTCTACAATCGCCCGGCTGATGTTCACTGTTTCCGTCACGGAAGGCTGTGTGGCGGCCTCATACCGGATCCTGCGATGCACGTGACCGCCGAGGCCGACAAGCCCGACGGTCACGGCATCTACATCTGGATTAATGGCTAAGGCCGCGACCTTTTCGTTGGGATGAACGAGGGGGCTTGGCCGTCCTGCGCGCCCGATGGCAGGCGGTTCTGTTTCGTAGGCAAGTCCGAGGTCGCCGAGCTCGCCGACAAGGGCGCTTATAGTTGACCGGTTCAACCCCGTCTGCTTCGTCAGGTGGGCACGCGATAGCGGTCCTTCCCTGTGGAGCAGGCCCAGAATCAACGACAGGTTGTTGCGTCTGATTGTGTCCGTGCTCTGGAGTGCCTTCGTGGTGGGTCTTTGCGCGCCCTGGAGCGGGGTCAGGTGTGGAACGGTCACTCTTTGCCTCTCGAAATTAGTTGTAGTCTCTGCTCATCGTCCTCCGGAACGGCGCTTGTTGAAAATATCGAAAGCGACGGCGAGGAGAAGCACGAGGCCCTTGATGGCCATTTGCCAGGCAGCATCGACGGAGAGAATCGACAGGCCCATATTAAGCACGCCCATGACGAGGCCTCCGATGACCGCCCCGATGATCGTGCCTATTCCGCCCTGGACTGCAGCACCACCGATGAATACGGCTGCGATGGCGTCCAGCTCATAGTTCTGCCCGGCAGAGGCGACAGCGCCGCCCGCTCTGGCCGTGCTGACAACACCCGCCAGGCCTGAGAGTACTCCGATGTTGACGAAGATGAGGAAGTTGACCCATTTTGTCTTGACGCCTGACATCTCAGCGGCAAAGAGGTTGCCGCCCATTGCGTAGATGTGGCGGCCGAACACTGTGCGGTTCAGGACGAACGTGTACACCAGGATGAGGGCCGCCAGGATGATCAGGATGATCGGCGTGCCGTTGTAGCCGGCGAGCAGCCAGGCCAGTGCCATGATGCCGATGACGGCGCCTGCGGCCTTGATGTTGAATGACGTGACGGGCTCTCTGGGCAGGTCAAGTCGTTTGAGCGTCTTCCGGGTACGGATAAGTTGGAGCACGAGGGCCGCAGAGGCGACAATCCCGATCAGGAGCGTGAGGCTGTCCTTCTTTGCGACCTCGCCAAAGATTGGAGGCAGCCAGCCTGCGCCGATGGCGGTGAACGGCGCGGGCAGTCCGTTGATGGTTCCCCCGGTCAGCAGGACAAGGGTCAGCCCGCGGAACAGCAGCATTCCCGCGAGGGTGACGATGAATGCCGGTATCTCCACGAAGGCTATCCAGAACCCCTGCCACGCGCCGATCGCTGCCCCCATAAGCAAGCCGAGAATCACCGCGGCCCACCAGGGTAATCCCCAGTTGTTCATCGCAATGGCGGTCACCGCCCCGACCATTGCCACCACGGAGCCAACTGATAGATCGATGTGTCCGGCGACGATGACGATTACCATTCCGATGGCAAGGATCAGAACGTAAGCGTTTTGTTGGATGAGGTTGTTCACGTTGCCCGGCATGAGGAGCCGGCCGTTGGTGAGGAACTGGAACAAGGCGACGATGATGACCAGCGCCGCCAGGAGTCCGTACTGGCGTAGGTTGATCGCGGCTTTTCGGGGGGAGGCCTTGGGCGTGGGCTTGAGGGTGGTGTCGGTACTCATGGTTAGTCCTTTCCAGCAGTCATGTAGTGCATCAGCACTTCCTGGTCCGCTGCTTCGCGTGGAACTTCGCCGGTGATGCGGCCTTCCGAGATCGCGTATATCCGGTCCGAAAGTCCCAAGAGTTCCGGGAGTTCTGAGGAGATGACGATGACAGCTTTTCCTTGTGCTGCGAGTTCGTTGATGATGCCGTAGATTTCGTATTTCGCCCCGACGTCGATGCCCCGGGTGGGCTCATCGAGAATGAGGATGTCGGGCCCGGAGAAGATCCATTTGCTGAGGACAACTTTTTGCTGGTTCCCGCCGGACAGTTTCCCGGTGATGGCCTCGACACCGGGGGCCTTGATATTCATCCGTTCCCGGTATGACTCGGCGACCTGGTATTCCCGGTGGCGGTCGATGACCCCCCACCGTGCCAGTTTGGACAAGGCGGCAGCTGAGACGTTCACGGTTATGTTTCCGATCAGGTTCAGGCCGTACCTTTTCCGGTCCTCTGTGGCGTAGGCGAGGCCGTTCGCTATTGCCGCTTCCACGGTGCGGACGTCTATGGGCTTCCCGTGCTTGAAAACCGTCCCGGAGATGTTTCTTCCGTACAGCCGCCCGAAGATACTCATCGCCAGCTCCGTGCGGCCGGCCCCCATCAGCCCGGCGAATCCGACGATTTCTCCTGCCCGAACATAAAAGGACGCGTCGTCCACGACACGTCGGGTGTGATCGACAGGGTGGTAAACGGTCCAGTTTTCGACCCGGAAGATCTCTTCGCTGATTTCGGGCTTCCTCGGCGGGAACATACTGGTCAGTTCCCGGCCTACCATGGACCGGATGATGCGGCCTTCGGTGCCATCGGGGCCGTGCATGTCGATCGTTTCGATCGACTTTCCGTCCCGGATGATGGTGACCCGGTCAGCGATGCTGCGTATTTCTTTGAGCTTGTGGGAAATGATGATGCTGGTTACTCCCTGTTGGCGAAGGTGTTCAAGGAGGTTGAGCAGGTGCTCGGAGTCTTCGTCATTCAGGGCCGCGGTCGGTTCGTCGAGGATGAGCAGCTTCACTCTCTTGGACAGCGCTTTGGCGATCTCCACCAGCTGCTGTTTCCCGACCCCAAGTTGGAGGACCGGGGTGGCGGGGCTTTCCCTAAGCCCTACGCGGGCAAGGAGAGCGGCCGCTTCCAGGTTCGTTCTGTTCCAGTCCACAATGCCGTTTCGCGCGCATTCATTGCCCAGGAAGATGTTCTCAGCGATGGACAGGTAGGGGCTGAGCGCAAGTTCCTGATGGATAATCACGATTCCCCGGGCCTCGCTGTCATTGATCGACCTGAAGGCGGCCTCTTCCGCTTCGAACTCAATGACGCCGCCGTAGGTTCCGTGTCCGTAGACCCCGGACAGGACCTTCATCAGCGTTGACTTGCCTGCGCCGTTTTCTCCACAGATGGCATGGACTTCACCGCGGGCCACCTCGAGCGAAACCCCGTCCAGCGCCTTTACTCCATTGAAATCTTTGGTGATGTCCAGCATCCTCAGGATGGGCACATTCATGGCTTCTCCCTTTCGTTGTGGTCTCAATATTCCGGAGACCCGGGTGGCCCTGACCTAGAGACGACGGTCAGGGCCACCCGGGCATGGGTTTTCGGTCAGAGACCCACGTCGGAAGACTTCAGGAAGCCTGAGTCGACGAGCTTTGCCTTGACGGTGTCCTTGGTAACCACTTCGGGGACCAGCAGGTAGGAGGGAACGACTTTCTTTCCGTTGTCGTAGGTCTTCGTGTCATTCACCTCGGGCTTCTGCCCGTCGGCAATCGACTTCACCATTTTGAAGACCTGCTCACCCAGTGCGCGGGTGTCCTTCCATACGGTCATCGACTGCTCGCCTGCAAGCATTGCCTTGACGTTGGCCTTGTCTGCGTCCTGGCCGGTGATGATCGGGTAGTTCGCGCCGGGGGCGTAGCCTGCCGATTTCAGGGATGCCTCGATGCCAATGGCAAGGCTGTCGTTCGGGGACAGAACGACGTCCACTTTCTTGCCTCCGCCGTAGAAGGAAGACAGGCGGTTGTCCATTTCCGCCTGGGCCTTGTCGCTGGCCCACCCCTGAATGCCGATGGACGCCCATTCGGCAGCGGATTTCGGCGCCTTGCCCGACGGAACTGTCAGCTGGCCCTTCTGGATGTAGGGAGAAAGTACATCCCAAGCGCCGGCAAAGAAGAACTTCGCGTTGTTGTCATCAGGACTGCCGGCAAACGCTTCAAGGTTGAAGGGCCCCTTGCCGTCCTTGAGTTTCAAGGTGTCCACGATGTACTGGCCCTGCAGCTGGCCCACTTTGTAGTTGTCAAACGTTGCATAGTAGTCAACGTCCTCGGTGCCGTTGATCAGACGGTCATAGGCGATGACGGTCGCGTCCTGCTTCTTGGCCTGAGCGAGGACAGGGGCCAGGGCAGCGCCGTCGATGGCAGCAACGACCAATATCTTTGACCCGCCAGCCACCTGATTCTGGATTTGGCTGATCTGCTGGTCGGTCTTGTTGTCCGCGTACTGGAGATCGACGGTGCAGCCCGCGGCCGCGAGCTTGGACCGCAGGCCCTCACCGTCGTTGATCCACCGCTCGAGACTCCGGGTAGGCATGGAGATTCCCACGTTGCATCCGGCTGTCTGGGGGGCTGCACTGCCACCGCACGCGGCTAGCGAAAGACTCAGGACCGCTACCGTACCGACGGCGGCCAAGGATTTGGATAGTGACATGTTGTTGTTTCTTTCTTCTCTGAACAGGACAACAAATTGAATTGTTGGGTCGCCGCGCACGTCGCCCATCGTAAGCGGAGGAAGCTGGCCGGCCGATGCTCAGGGTTCATGACGAAACCCTGCTTTTAGAATGTTGCTAGACACAACTTACTTTCTAACCATTAGTGATGCAAGTCTCCTTGCGTGAAAAAGTGCCGCACTTCCACTGCTGCACATTGCCCACATCGTGGTGTCCCGTCGGCAAAAGACCTCTTGACAACGTCTATACGTGCACATAAGTTGTCATCAACAACTAACCCTTGGAGACACATGACAACGACGCCTACGCCTCAGGACCGCTTCACTTTCGGACTTTGGACAGTGGGGTGGACCGGGGCAGATCCTTTTGGCCAAGCCACCCGAGCAGCTCTGGACCCTGTGGAAGCCGTTCACAAGTTCAGTGAACTTGGCGCCTACGGCATCACTTTCCATGACAACGACCTGATTCCCTTTGATGCCAGCGCAGCCGAGCGGGAGCTGATCCTGAAGAACTTCACGGCAGCCCTCGCCGAGACCGGTTTGAAGGTTCCGATGGTCACCACTAATCTCTTCAGCCACCCGGTCTTCAAGGACGGGGGATTCACCTCCAACGACCGTTCCATCCGGCGTTTCGCGCTCAGCAAGGTCCTGACCAACATTGACCTCGCCGCCGAGCTCGGTGCAGACACGTTCGTGATGTGGGGCGGCCGCGAAGGCAGCGAATATGACGGCTCTAAGGATCTCTCCGCCGCACTGGACCGCATGAAGGAGGGCGTCGACACTGCCGCCGCCTACATCAAGGAGAAGGGTTACGGCCTGCGCATCGCGTTGGAGCCCAAGCCCAACGAACCCCGGGGCGACATCTTCCTGCCTACCGTGGGCCACGGTCTGGCTTTCATCGCCCAGCTTGAGCATGGCGACATCGTGGGCCTCAACCCGGAAACCGGCCACGAGCAGATGGCTGGCCTGAACTTCACCCATGGCATCGCCCAGGCACTGTGGGCGGGCAAGCTGTTCCACATCGACCTCAACGGCCAGCGCGGCATCAAGTTCGACCAGGACCTTGTCTTCGGCCACGGCGACCTCACCAGCGCCTTCTTCACCGTGGACCTCCTGGAGAACGGCTTCCCCAACGGCGGCCCGAAGTATGACGGTCCCCGTCATTTCGACTACAAGCCCTCCCGCACAGACGGTTACGACGGCGTCTGGAACTCCGCCAAAGCGAACATGTCCATGTACCTGATGCTGAAGGAGCGCGCCCTGGCCTTCCGCGCCGACCCCGAAGTCCAGGACGCGCTGGCCGCCTCCGGTGTCTTTGAATTGGGCGAACCGACGCTGAGCACCGGCGAGACCACCGCCGATCTGCTGGCGGACGCCTCCGCGTTTGCGGAGTTTGACGCCGACAAGGCTGCAGAGCGTTCTTTCGCGTTCGTCCAGCTGAACCAGCTGGCCATCGAGCACCTGCTCGGCGCCCGCTAAACCGAAACCCAACCGAATCGTCGTTCCGCTGCCGCCGGATCCCCGATCCGGCGGCAGCTTTTCAGAAAGAACCTATCCATGCCGTTGGTAGCAGGTATCGACAGTTCCACCCAGTCATGCAAAGTGGTGATCCGTGATGCCCTCACCGGCCACCTAGTCCGACATGGCCGCGCCGCTCACCCCGCGGGCACTGAGGTCCACCCCGAGTACTGGTGGACTGCCCTTCAGGAGGCAGTAGCTCTGGCAGGGGGCCTGGACGACGTCGACGCCGTCTCTATCGGCGGCCAGCAGCATGGCATGGTGTGCCTGGATTCGGCCGGCGAGGTGGTCCGCCCCGCTCTGTTGTGGAATGACATGCGTTCTTCTGAGGATGCGCGCCAGCTTATCGTTGAGGCCGGAAACGGAGACGTCGACGCCGGTTCCGTTTTCTGGGCGCAGTCCACAGGCACTGTACCGGTTGCCTCCCTGACGATCACGAAGCTCCGGTGGCTTGCACGCCATGAACCTGGCAATGCCCGGCGGGTCGCAGCCGTCTGCCTACCTCACGATTGGCTCAGCTGGCGTCTGGCCGGCCACGGTCCCGGAACAGGCCCGTCGTCACTCCAGCTGCTGAGAACCGATCGCTCAGATGCTTCGGGCACCGGCTACTTTTCCACGGCAAGCGGAGCCTACCGTACGGACCTCGTGGAACAGGCGCTCGGCCACGTACCGGTGCTGCCTGCAGTGGTCGGCCCGCTGGAAGCTGCCGGCAAGACACCGTCCGGAACGCTCATCGGACCCGGCGCCGGAGACAACGCCGCGGCTGCACTGGGAGTCCAGGCTGGCCCCGGCGACGTAGTTGTGTCACTCGGTACATCCGGGGTCGTCTTTGCTGTTTCGCCGACGCCGGCGGCGGATCCTTCGGGCCTCGTCGCCGGCTTCGCCGACGCCTCAGGGAACTTCCTGCCGCTGGCCTGCACGCTGAATGCCACGCGGATTTTCGATGCAACCGCCGGGCTGTTGGGCGTGACGCTTGACGGGCTCTCCGAGCTCGCCCTCTCCGCTCCCGCTGGCGCGGACGGCCTGACCTTGGTTCCCTATTTCGAGGGTGAGCGCACGCCTAACCTCCCCCAGGCCAAAGGCTCCGCGTACGGGCTGACACTGGGCAATTTCACCCCTGCCAACATGGCCAGAGCTGCCATTGAAGGTGTGGTGTGCTCCCTAGCAGACGGCCTCGCCCAGCTGGAGGCCCAGGGTGTTACGGCCGTGCGGATCATCCTGGTGGGCGGCGGGGCGCAGTCCCCGGCCGTCCAGCAGGTTGCCGCAGCAGTCTTCGGGCTGCCGGTGGTGGTACCCGAACCCGGCGAATATGTGGCAGACGGCGCCGCCCGCCAGGCGGCGGCCATCCTCAGGGGATCATGGCCCGACTGGACCCCCAGCATCAGTGAAGTCTCCGCCACCGTCAGCGCGCCGGAAGTTCTGGCTCAGTATCGGAACTACGCAAAGGCGTATGTCAGTCACTGATGGCAAGGCGACGTCTCATGGTCACTCCCTTGAGTTGCCTTAGCCTCGGCTAGGCCAGTCAAGGGCAGGGGCGCCGACGGGGCCTCCAAAGTCGGCGAAAAGTAGCGCTTACTGGAGCAGTCAGCGGCGTCGATTGAGCCAGGTAGCAGGGGTTCTGGCCGGAGCTGCTGTTACGCCGGGCCGGGGGCGCCGCCGGCGGCTCGCCGTCCGATGCTTGTTTTGTTGAGGTGGCCGTAGATTGTGGAGCGGGGTACCTGGAGCAGGTCGGCGATGCGTTGGACGGTGTGGTCCCCTGCGTCGTAGAGCTGTTGGGCGTGGAGGGCCTGGTCGGGGGTGAGTTTCGGGCGTCTTCCTCCGGTTCGTCCGCGGGCGCGGGCGGCTGCGAGCCCGTCGCGGGTGTTGGCGATGATGAGTTCTCGTTGGAGTTCGGCGAGGACGGAGAGCATTCCGAACATCGCCCGTCCTTCCGCGGTCGTTGTGTCGATGCCTTGCTCAAGGACGCGTAATCCCACACCACGCTCCCTGAGGGTTGCGCCCAGGGTGACGAGGTGGAGGACGGAGCGGCCGAGCCGGTCGAGGCGGGTGATGACGAGCTGGTCGCCGACCCGGTTGGCCGAGGCAAGGGCTTTGTCGAGCTCTGGCCTGCTGGCTTTAGCCCCGCTGGCGTGGTCGAGATAAATGTTTGCCGGATCGACGCCGGCGCGGGTGAGAGCGTCTATTTGGTGGTCGGGGTTCTGGTCGGCTGTGATTCTCAGCGCTATATGGCCTTGATTTTGCAGCGCTATTTGGCCAGATCGTCAGGATCCGATGAGGAGGGTTTCGCGGGCGGCTTCGACGACCTCGGCGGTGATGGTGTTGAGCTGGTTGATGTCGCGGATGCGCCTGATCTGGGTGAAGAGGCGTTGGACGAGGCGGAAGTTGCCGTTGGTGATGCGGGCGACGGCCGCTATGGCTTCGGCGTCGGTGAATTCGCCGGGATCCAGGGGCAGGCCGAGTTCGTGCCAGCGGTTTTGGAGGACGAAGGCCAGTTCGCCGGTGTTGAGGGTCCGGTATTGATGGGCGAAGCCGATGCGGCTGTAGAGCTGCGGGTAGCGGGCGAGGCGTTTTTCGATGCCGGGCATGCCGATGAGGATGACGCCCATGGTGTGGCGGTCGTAGTAGTCGCGGACCTGTTCGAGACCGCCGGCCTTGAGCCGGTCGGCTTCGTCGATGATGAGCAGTTCGGTCAGTCCCGAGCTGCGTGAGTCACGCGGTGCGAACGGATCGATGACGCCGTGGTCGTGATAGTCGATCATCCAGGAAATCTGCTGGCAGATGCGGGGCAGGGCCTGGTCGATCTGGCGTGGGCTTGCGGTGACGGTGGGAGTCCAGAACGCGGTGCGGGCTTCGAGGATCCGTGCCGGGATGGGGGCCGGGTCGGCCTCGCCGTTGCGGTGCCATTGCTCCCATTCGGCGGTGCCGGCGTAGCGGCGGGCGGAGAGTGTCTTGCCGACGCCGGGCGGGCCGTAGCAGACCCCGATGTAGCGGTTCTTCCGCACGGTGTCGGCGAACTCTTCGAACCGGCGGTGTTCCTTGGTGACCAGGAACACCGGTGCACCGGTGGGAGGGCGCGGCGGGACGGATGAGAGCTCGCCGAAGGGCCCGGTGAGGAACCTGCGGCCATCGTCGCCTTCGTCCAGGATCGACATGGGTGTGCTCCGTTCAGTCGGTTTCGTACAGGCGCAGCTTCGCTGCCGGGGCGGCGGGAGGTTCCGTGACGTCCGGCGCCGGCACGGCGGTGTATCGGGTGTCGGGCGGAAGGGCGTCGGCGAGGGACAGCTTGCGGCGCAGCTGTCCCTTGAGTGCCTTGCGCCGTTCGTTCCGCGCGGCCTGCAGCTGTTTGAGGGAGACGGTTCCGGCCGCCAGTTCGGGTGCGATGGCCCGGCACAGGAACGTGTCCTCGTGCCAGACTCGGATCTCGGCCAGGTCCCGGGGGTCGTAGCGGATCGTGACGGGTTCGCCGACGTAGGCGGCGAGGGTCGGGGAGATGTAGCGGACGCCGCTGAAGCGGATGCCGTCCCGGTGCACGGTCCGTGCCTTCGCCACGGTGAGCAGCAGCAGGTCGAGGTCTTCGGCATGCTCGGGCAGGCGCGGCAGCCAGCCGCCGGCGGCCCAGTGTTCGGCCGGCGGCCGGCCTGTTTCCGAATGCGGGCGGCGGTGGTAGGTGGAGACGATGAACGTTTCGAGCGCGGCATCGAGTTGCTCGAGGGTCAGGGCCGGGGCCGAGGCGGGTTCGCCGCCGGTGCCGTGCGGAATGAACCCGGGCAGGTGGGGCAGCAGTTCCTCGGTGACGGTGCGGTAGAAGCGTTCGATCTTGCCCCGGCCCTGCGGCACGCCGGGGCGGGAGTGGATAAGCCGGACGTGGGTATCGAGACAAACGCGTTCGAGGCGGGCGCTGGTGAAGTCGGAGCCGTGGTCGCTGTAGAGGACGTCGGGCAGGCCCAGGACCGGCCAGGCCGGGTTCGCCTTCCGGTTCACGGCCTGGTGCAGCGCCAGGGCGGTGCGCTCCGCGTCCGGCGCGCCGAGGAACACGGTGTACCCGGCGACGGCACGGGAGTAGTCGTCCAGGACGACGGTCAGCCACGGCCGCGCGGTCTTTCCCTGCCCGTCGATGACCATGACATCGAGCAGGGTGTGGTCGCATTGCCACTGCCCGTTCGGACGCTTCGCGGTGCGGCGGTAGACCAGCTCGAACCGGTCCCGGTAGGCGGTCTCTCCCTCGTGTGCCAGGGTCCTGAGCCCGGGGTCGATGCCGGCCACGATCGCCCTGACCGTCGAATAGCTGGGCGCGGGAAGGCCGGCGGTCCGCGGCGATGTCGGCGATCCGGCGGTGGATGAACGCGACCGTCGGGGCGGGATGGCGCAGTGCGAGACCCTCCACCGCCCCGACGAGATCCGCCGGCAGCTGCCGGATGCCGCGGTCCGACCGGTCCTTCCGTTCCAGCCCGGCAGTGGTGCCGGTCCGGGCGAACGCGGCCGCCCATCGGCGCAGCGTCCGCGCCGGGATGCCGGACTCGTCGGCGAGCCGGGTCAGCGGTGCCCCGTCGTCGAAGTGGCGGCGCAGCAGCCCGATCTTCTCTTCGGGAGTCAGCCGCTGACCCGCCATGGCCGTCTCACGCCTGCTTCGCGGCCGGCGGATTGACCCGGGCCAGGTGCCACCGCCCGCGTCATACATGGCCCGTGCCTGGGCGATCTTCGTCGCCGTCATCTTGAACTTCGGACCGCCCTTCCGGCCCCTGGCCCGGGCGGCCGCCAGTCCGTCCTGGGTGCGCTCGACGATGAGGTCGTGCTCGAACTCGGCGATCGCGGCGAGCATGTGGAAGAACAGCCGTCCTCCCGGCGTGGTGGTGTCGATCCCCTGGGACAAGGCGCGCAGTCCGACGCCGCGCTCCTGAAGATCGTCGGCGATCTGCTTCAGATTCCGCACCGAGCGGCCCAGCCGGTCCAGCTTGGTCACCACGAGCGTGTCACCGTCCCGGAGATACCGCAGCGTCTCGTCCAAGACCGGGCGGCGCGCGAGAACCCCGGAGGCGTGCTCAACGAACACCTTCCGGCACCCGGCCGCGCTCAACGCGTCCGTCTGGCCCTCGGGGTGCTGCTCCCGGGTCGACACCCGCGCGTAACCGACCAAAGCCATGCCGTCAGTGTATTGCCAACGTCGCTTCGTTTATATACATCACGGACACGGGTCATGAGACACGACACGCCGTGCCGCCGGCCGGGCGTCCGGCTGTCTTGTCAGATTCAGAAGTCGTCTGCACGGAATGTCAGAAGTCGTCTGCACTTTTCGGACATAGCGCTGATTCATGAGGTTCCCGAGCCGTCCTCCAGGGTTTATTCCTGCTCTTCGGGGCTTCGGCTTGGCGTTGGACCGCGAGAGTTTCTGATCGCTTCTGCGCTGTGGGGCGTTCCCCGACAAATGGGACGTAGTACGGGAAGTGGAAGGGGTTTAGCCTTGTTGTAACGGTGATGGATCCCGCCGGGACCGGTTGTTTGCCGGTTCGGACCGCCGAGGTGGCTGATGGGTCCTGCCCCGAATACGGAGGGCGGGTCATTCGCATGACTGGAAATCGGAACGGGTCCGGCACCCTGGAGACGCGCGAACGGGACAACGTCACCGGCGCTTTGTTGCCCGTGCGCCCGCTGGAGCTGTCGGCGGAGGAAGTGCGCCAGCTGTGGTCTTTCATCCACGGAGACATTATGGACGGGAGCATGCGGCGACTGTTGCGTGCCTCGCTTGGGTTGTGTCCCCGGCACACCTGGGCGTACGCGGTGGTGGAGATTGAGCTCTGGCAGGCGGGCGCAGGGGTCCGCGGCGGCCACCAGCCCTTTGACGTCACGGTTCTCTATGAGGATCTCCTCGAACACGTCGCTGCCGGGCTGGGCCGGAAAGGCTCGCTGCTGCACCGGCATCCGGACGAAGTGCTCCTGCCGGTGGGGCCGTGCCGGATCTGTGAGGATATGGCCTCCCCGTCCCTGCCCGGATTGCGGATGGGTTACGCGAACTCCAACACCGAGGCTCTCACCGTTGAAGCGAACGGGCTGGCACACACGACAGCCTGGTGCAGGGAGACATTCCCGCTGTGGCGGGACAGGGTCTGCCCCGCCTGTGATCCTGAGACGTCGAAAGGGGCTGGCGACCCGGTGCTGTTGTGCCGTTTCCATTTGACGGCGCGACGTCCCTTGCCGGAGCAGCTGCGTCACGCAGTTGCCTCGCGGTTGCGCGAGATCAGGGGACGGATGAGGCACCTGACCGACTCGATGACGGACTACGGCGCCCCGGTCGGCGGTGAAGAAAATGCTTCCTGGATCGAGGCCGTTGGCTTCTTTGCCGGCTGGGGCCTGCCCCTGTACCTGGCCAGCAACCCGCGGGAGGCGGAACCCGGTCCGGAAACGACAGGAGCCGAGCGCAGCGAGTAACCGCGTCATATGCTGGCGGGCACCGCCGCTGTGCCTGTAGTCTCTGTTCACGGTGATGGATCCCGCCGGAACAGCCCGCTCAGAAGGTGCCGGGCGTTCGAACCGCCTCCTGGCTGATGGTTCCTACCTTTGCTTAATCGAAGGTAGGTGGCCCATGCCCGCACCCGGCTCGCTGATCCTGCTCCGCCACGGTCAAAGCGTCCTGAATGCCCAGGACCGGTTCACCGGTCTGCTGGACCCGCCGCTGACCGCAGCTGGCAAAGGCGAGGCTGAGGCAGCCGGGAAGCTCATGGCTTCCGCTGACTTCCATCCCGATGCCGTTTACACGTCCACCCTTTCCCGAACCCGGGACACAGCCCGCATCGTCCTGTCTGTGCTGGGGCAGGCTACGGCGCCGGCCACAGCGGCGTGGGAGATGAATGAGCGTAGCTACGGCTCCCTCACCGGGCGGAACCGCAGCGAACTGCTGAGCGAGCTCGGGCCGGAGGTCTTCCACTTCTGGCGCCGCTCGTACTACGGTGCGCCGCCGCCGATGCCACGGGCCGAACTGGCCGCGATCCGGCGCAGCCCGGCTATGGCAGGGCAGCCTCCCGAAGCCGTCCAAGCCACCGAGTCTCTTTGTGGAGTCGTCAAGAGGGTCAGGACGTTCTGGCACCAGCATCTTCGCCCCCGGCTTCGGGAAGGGGAGGATGTGCTCGTGATCGCCCACGGGAACTCTCTGCGGGCGCTCTGCCGGGTCCTGGACCGGCTCTCGGAAGCAGAAGTCGAATCGCTGAACATTCCCACCGGGCAGCCCTTGCTCTACCGTTTCAGCCCAGACCTGGTGCCGCTGGTGCGGGGCGGGGAGTACTTGAATCCGCTGGCGGCGCGGACTGCCGCCGCCCTGGTCGCCGCCGCCGGCGGGACCTGAGATGAGGACGAGGAAATGGAGAAAATCATCATGAATGAACTTCAGATCACCGGGGTGCGTGCCCTGCAGATCCTGGACTCCCGCGGCTACCCCACGGTGAAAGTCTGGCTCACCGCGGCGGATGGCACAGTCTCCGCCGCTTCGGCACCCTCGGGGGCGTCCACCGGTGCCCATGAGGCGGTCGAGTTGCGCGACGGCGGCCAGGAATACTCCGGCAGGGGCGTGCAGAAGGCCGTGGCGAATGTCCGCGGTGAAATCGCCGGGCTGCTGACCTCCCGGAGCTGGGCAAGCCTGACCGATCTGGATCACGCTCTCATATCTCTGGATGGCACACCGGGCCGCTCCCGGCTGGGCGCAAACGCGATCGTGGCGGTCTCCATGGCCGCTGCCCGGGCCTTCGCGGCCGCGGCAGGAACCCCGCTGCATACCTGGATCGGCCACGGCCTGGGCCGGGCAGGGCGGCTGCCGGTGCCGCACTTCAACGTCCTGAACGGCGGAGAGCATGCGGCGAACCCGCTGGAGTTTCAAGAGTTCATGATCGCCCCCGCCGGGGCGCCGTCGTTCGCTGACGGGGTGCGCTGGGGATCTGATGTTTATCATGCGCTGTCCCGGCGGCTGCGCAAACAGGGCCTCTCGACCGGACTGGGCGATGAGGGCGGCTACGCCCCTGACATCGCCCGCCCTGAGGAGGCACTGGACTTGATTGTGGCCGCCATCGGGGATGCCGGCTACGCCCTGGGGCGGCACGGGGTCGCGATCGCCCTGGATCCGGCGGCGAACTCCTTCTTCGGGGACGGGACCTACACGGTGGCGGGACGGGGCTACACCCCGGAGCAGATGATCGCCTACTACGACAGGCTGATCACCGACTACCCGATCTGGAGCCTCGAAGACCCCCTGGCCGAAGACGACCCCGAGGGGTGGCCGGCACTGACCGCGGCCCTCGGGAGCCGGGTGCAGGTGGTCGGCGATGACCTGTTCGTCACCTCCGCGGACCGGGTGAGGGAAGGTATCCGGACCGCGTCCGCGACCGCGGTGCTGATCAAACCCAACCAGGCCGGAACCGTGAGCGAAACCTTCGACACCCTCACGGCCGCCTCCGAGGGAGGTTTCGGGGCGATGGTTTCGCACCGGTCCGGTGAAACCGACGATACGTTTGTCGCGGACCTTGTCGTAGGTTCAGGCTGCGGTCAGCTGAAATCCGGGGCACCTGCCCGGGGGGAACGCGTCGCCAAATACAACCGTCTCCTGGAGATCACCGACGAGTATCCGGAGCTGCCTTACGGGCCGACCGGCACCCACCTCAACGACCAGTAGACACCGCCACGTTAGGAACGCCCATGAATGAGCCCGCAAAGGAACCCCGGCCCGGCACCGGACCCATCGCCTACGTACCGCGCCGGATTTCCGGGCCGGTGCTGATGGGGGTGGTCCCCGGCCAGCCCCTGGCCGTGGCACACCGCGCCGCGGAACTGGCCTACAGCCTGGACGTGAAGCTCATCTGCGCCTACGTGGACGTCACCACCTACCTCGCCGAGGAACCCGACGGGCGGATCGAGGCACGGCCGATTGATCCGGACGGCATCGATGACGACATCGAAGGCATCGCCGCCGCCATCAGGGAACGCCTCCAGGACGCCCTGGACGGAACCGGCATCGATTGGTCCTTCGCGACTCTCTCCGGGGAACCGGCCCGGGCGCTGGGACGGCTGGCCGAGTCCACGGATGCCTCGGTCATCGTCGTCGGCACGCGCGAACGCGGCCTCGGCGCCCGCCTCGAGGAGGTGCTGGTCGGCTCCGTCGCGGTCCATCTCACCCACCGCCAGCACCGCCCCGTGCTGGTCGTCCCGCTCGCCCCGCACACCAGACACCCCCGGCAGGAGGGCCACCACTGATGGAACCGCGCATCCCGGAGATCACAGCAACCGACCCCCCTTCGGCAGGACCCGACACCACGGCCATGGACCGGTTGCCCATCGATAGCGACCCTGAACAGGTAGTGGCGGATGACGCGGACGCCGGGACCCTCGGCGAGGTGAGCGCACACCGCCCGGTGCACCTGCACCCCGGGTTCGTGCTGGTCGTCATCACCGGAGGCGTGGTTGGGGCCCTGGCCCGTTACGGTCTCAGCATTGTCCTGCCCGCCCCGGGCGGGTGGCCGCTGCCCACCCTGATCATCAACCTGGCCGGGGCATTCCTGCTCGGGGTCCTGCTCGAGGCGTTGGTCCGCCGCGGCCCCGACACCGGCAGGCTCAGGGTGATCCGACTGCTCGCCGGGACCGGGTTCATGGGCGCCTTCACCACCTACAGCACCCTGGCCCTGGAAACGAACACCCTGCTCGGCTCCGGACGGACCACCGATGCTTTGATCTATGTGGCTGCCTCGCTGCTGGGCGGCACTGTCGCGACGGTGGCGGGGATCCGGGCTGCCGCCGGCCACCACACCCGGATGACCACCCGGCGCCGGGACGCGACCCTCCGCCCCGACCGGCAGGAAGGCCATCAGTGAACGTCCTGACCATTCTGCTGCTGGGCCTCGCAGGCGGCCTCGGCGCCGGAACCCGCTTCGTCGTCGACGGGCTGGTCCGCTCCACAATCCGCGCCGCACTGCCCATCGGCACGATCGCTATCAACGTCACCGGATCCTTCCTATTGGGACTCGTCGCCGGGTTCGTGATAGCCCACGCCGCCCCGGTCGAGCTGCAGACCATCGCCGGTACCGGATTCCTGGGCGGATACACGACCTTCAGCACGGCCAGCTTCGAGACCGTACGGCTCATCCAGTCCCGCCGGACCGGGCTGGCCCTCCTGAACGGGATCGGCACCGCCGCCGCCGCCATCGGCGCCGCAGCCGCAGGCCTCGCGGCGGCAAGCCTCCTATGAAACCGGCCAGCCACGGAACCATCTCCACGAACCAGCCCAAGGAGAAGCAGTGCCGGAAATGAATCAAGACCACCTCAGCACGGACGGAACACCGAAAACCCGCCTGCACAGGCTCGGACCCATGGGCTTCGTGCTGGCCTTCGGCGTAGTCAGCATGCTCGCCGACGTCGTCTACGAAGGAGCCCGGTCCATCACGGGACCGTTCCTGGCCACCCTCGGCGCGTCCGCGGTCATGGTCGGCTTCATCACCGGCTTCGGGGAAGCTGTGGCCCTCGTGCTGCGCCTGGGCACCGGCCCCCTGGCGGATAGGACCCGCAAATACTGGCCGCTGACCATCGCCGGTTACGCCCTGACCGTGATCGCTGTCCCCTTCATGGCCCTGACAAGCTCACTGTGGCAGGCCTCGGCCTTGGTCATCACGGAGCGTTTCGGCAAGGCAGTTCGCACCCCGGCCAGGGACACCATGCTCTCCCACGCAGGGGCCGAAATGGGCCGCGGAAAAGCCTTCGCCATCCACGAGGCCCTCGACCAGTCCGGGGCACTGCTGGGGCCCCTGCTCGTCGGACTCATGGTCGCCGTCTCCGGTTTCCAACTCGGATTCGGTGTCCTCGCCATCCCGGGTGCAGCGGCACTCGTTGCCGTGATCCTGCTCCGCCGGGCCGCGCCCGATCCTGCACGCTACGACACACACACGGTCAGCGAACCAGCCCCCGCGCCCGGGCAGGTACGGGTCCGGGTCCCGTTGCCGGCCCGGTTCTGGTGGTACAGCGCCTTCACCGCCGTGTCGATGTTCGGGTTCTCCACCTTCGGGGTTATCTCCTACCACCTGGAAGTCCAGAACGTGATGCCCTCGGCGCTGATTCCGGTGACCTATGCGGTGTCCATGGGCGCAGCAGCGCTGGCAGCCCTGGGCTCCGGGGCGCTCTATGACCGGATCGGGCTGCGCGGGCTGCTCATCGCCCTTCCGCTGACCGCGGCCGTCCCTTTCCTGTCCTTCAGCAACACGCCCGTCCTGGTCTGGGTTGGTGCCGTCGTCTGGGGAGCGGCCCTGGGCATTCACGAATCCACCCTCCGCGCCGCCGTCGCAGACCTCGTCCCCTCCGCCACCCGGGGCACCGGATACGGCATCTTCACCGCCATCTACGGCATCGCCTGGCTCGCCGGATCCACCATCATCGGAGCCCTCTACTCAACGTCCCTCACCGGGCTCATCATCTTCACCATCGGCACCCAGCTCGTCGCGCTGATCGCCTTCATCCCGTTGCTCAAATCCGTGCCCGCGCCCACGCAGGGACCCGCTGCGTAGCCGGGCGCGGACTGCCTGATGACGCAGGCGCCCCGTAGACTATATGAAGGTGAGCCGGGAAGTCTGGTCGGCAGTATTTTTTGTCGACCTAACTTTTAGGAGTCCTTCATGGGCCAGAAACTCCCCTCACCGCCGCCCCGGTTCACCATCTTCGGACGGGGCAGTTACGCGGAGTCATTGCGCATCGGCGAGATCCTGCGCAAAGAAACCGTCGGCGGCGTGCTCCTGGTGGCGGCCGCCGCCATCGCGTTGATCTGGGCCAACTCTCCGGTGTCCGAGAGTTACTTTGCCCTCCGGGACTTCAAGATCGGCTACGAGCCATGGCACCTGCAACTGAGCCTCGGCGCCTGGGCCGCAGACGGGCTGCTGGCCATTTTCTTCTTCCTAGTAGGCCTGGAACTCAAACGGGAATTCGTCGCCGGAGACTTGCGCCAGCTCAATAAAGCGATCGTCCCGGTCACTGCCGCCGTGGGCGGCGTGGTGGTCCCCGCACTCATCTACGCCGCTATCAACATCACGAGCCCCGAGACGCTTCGCGGTTGGGCCATCCCCACCGCCACTGACATAGCGTTCGCTGTCGCCGTTCTGGCCATTATTGGCTCGCACCTGCCCAGCGCCCTGCGGATCTTCCTCCTGACCCTGGCCGTGGTCGATGACCTCCTCGCCATCAGCATCATCGCGTTCTTCTACACCACCGAAATCCAGACCGGGCCGCTGCTGTGGGCACTCATCCCGCTGGCCCTCTACACGTTCCTGGCACAGAAATACCGGCGGTTCTTCAAGATGAAAGCCCCTGCGGCGTGGCTGATCCTTTTGCCGTTAGGCACGCTCGCGTGGGCGCTGGTGCACGCCTCGGGCGTCCACGCCACCGTCGCCGGCGTGCTGCTGGGGTTCGCCGTCCCCGTCCTTCGTTCCAAGGCCAGCGGCGGTCCGGACGCGGGCCCCGGCCTTGCCGAAGTCTTCGAGCACAGGTTCCGCCCGATCTCCGCCGGTGTTGCCGTACCCGTGTTCGCGTTCTTCTCCGCCGGCGTGGCCGTCGGCGGCTGGGACGGTCTGGTCTCGGCGCTGACGGACCCGGTGGCCGCCGGCATCATCCTGGCGCTGGTCCTGGGCAAGCCGGCCGGAATTCTCGGAACCACCTGGCTCCTCACCAAGTTCACCAGAGCGCGACTGGACAGCACCTTTAAATGGATAGACGTGCTCGGGGTATCACTCCTGGCGGGCATCGGATTCACCGTCTCGCTGCTCGTGGCCGAACTGAGTTTCGGTAACGGAAGCCTGCACGATGATCATGCGAAGGTGGGTATCCTCACAGCGTCCGTCCTGGCCGCACTGCTGGCTGTCGCCGTGTTGCGGACCAGGAACCGGCAGTACCGGCAGGCCCACGAAGCGGAGCTGATCGATTCAGACCACGACGGCATCCCCGACGCCTACGAACCCCGGAATTCCTCCTGACCGTTCCCATCGATACCATCCCGCGGACGATCGCTCAGCGAATCTACGAAAGATAAGGGCCAGCCGGACAGATTCCGCGCTGGACGCGCGGATGCAGAGCAGACGCAGAGCAAGAGTACTCCCAGAGCACCGACGGCAAAGGGGAGCTAGCCGGTCACGCCTCCTGCCGCCGAGGCTGTGCCTGGGGCATGGGCTTCGGTTCATGCCAGGAGGGGGCCTCGTGGTTGCGGTCCGCCGCCCATTCGGTCCTGCCAGCGTTGGCTGCATTCGCCGAGAATCCTGGCGGCTTCCTCAGGCGTGCCCCAGCCCAGGACCTGGGCGCGGGTTCCGGGCTGGAGGTCCTTGTAGTGATTGAAGTGGTGGGTGATCTGTTCCTGCCACCTGGTACCGAGATCTTCGATGGTGCGGATACGGTCCCCCTCGTCGCGGTCATCTGCCGGGACTGCGACGATCTTATAGTCCATATCGTCCCCGTCGCGGAAGTTCAGGACGCCCAGAATCCGGCCGCGCACGACGAGCCCAGTGGGCAGCGGTTCGCGGGTCACGCACAGAATGTCCAGTTCATCGCCGTCCTCGTCCAACGTTTGCGGGATGAATCCGTAGTTCACCGGTTTGGCGAAAATTCGCGGGTCTACCCGGTCTAGGTGGAAGAGGCCCGTGGTGCGGTCCCATTCGATCTTGTGGCTCGATCCCATCGGAATGTCAATAACACCGATGACCAGGCCACGGTTGTAGTCCCCGCACCCGAGGAGGGCGTTGTAGTCAGTCATGAGAGCACCCCATGTCGGCAACCTGGGTCGATGCAGGGCGAGAGTCTTTACGGTCCGCTTGGGGACGCTCATCCCGCATATGTGAGGCGGTGGCGAAATTAGGCATAGTTCTCCGTCTGTGCGTGGCACTAAACAGGAACTATCAGCCGGGTGCGGCGGTTCGGACGGTGGCCCGCCCCGGCGAGATCCATCACCGTCCCTGTAATCAACCACATGACGAGGCCCGCTGGCAAGGACTTGCCCGCCGTGTCATCACGGCGAGCCATGGGGGATGCTTACAGCTGCCCGGGCCATGCCCGGTCTTAGTGCACGTGGAGCTTCCTGCCTCGCGGACCGATTTTCTGGACAGGCCAGCCGGGGAACGTGCGGGACGACAGACTTTCGCGGGCTTGCCCGTTCGAGCCGCCGGCTGTGGGCACGTATGTCGGGGAGCGGAACCGAACAGGGCGGAGCTACGTGGCGGCGATGATCCCGAAGCCAAGAAGCGCCGCGAGGACGACGCCGAGCCCGATGCGGTATCCGATGAAGACCGTGATGCTGTGTTTGGCGACCAGGCGCAGGAGCCAGGCGATCGATGCGTACGCAACGATGAAACTAACGGCAGTACCGACGATGGTGGGTATCCAGCCAACCGTCGCACTGATCTCCCCGGCCTGGGTAAGACCCTCGTAGGCTCCGGCGGCGGTGAGCGCGGGGATGGACAAAAAGAACGAAATTCTGGTGGCCGCTACCCTGTCCAGATCCCGGAATAGACCGGCGCTGATGGTTGCTCCGGAGCGGGAGATGCCGGGAATGAGAGCGATGCACTGCATGAGGCCGATGACCAGCGTGTCTTTGAGGGTGACCGCCCGCTCGGGGCGTGTCTGCCGGCCCGTCCGTTCAGCCGCTGCCATGACGATGCTCCAGCCGATGAGGGCGGCAACGACAACCCAGAGGTTCCGCAGAGACCCGGCGATGAGATCCTTGCCGAGAAAACCGATCACACCGATCGGAATGGAACCGATAATTACGTACCAGGCGAAACGGTAGTCGGGATGGGTGCGGGCTTCGGCCCGGCGCAGCCCCTGGGCCCAGGCGAGGAACAACCGGGCAATATCGGCTCGGAAATACACGACGACGACGGACAGGATCGCACCGACCTGGATGATCGCCGTGAATGCTGTTACTCCGCCGTCGTCGACCTGCAGACCGAGGAGCTTCTCAACGATCGTCAGATGTCCGGTGCTGGAGACGGGCAGGAACTCAGTCACTCCTTCGACGACACCCAGGACGATTGCTTGAAGCAGGTTCATTCTTTCGCTGATCACTTTCCGGCCCAAAAAGGACCAGCCTCAGTTGACGGATCGAAGTGGAGCCGGTGAAACGCTACCTGATCCCGGTCCGGCCCGTCATATCGCACCAGGGGGCAGCCAGAACAGGAGCCGACATCGTCCGTGGGCACTCAGCGGCAGGGGGCGTGCGCAAGGGAGCCGCGAATAAACCTATCGGGAAAGAAGCCTTTCGCCATCCGGCCGCAGCTCTCCTGAGGGCGAAACATGACGGTACAAGGTTTGCCGCGTGATGCCCAGCTCGGTGCAAAGTTCGCCGACTTTGGTGCCTGGTCGGCCCATGGATGCCATGGCGAGCCGGAGTTTCGCGGGGGTCATCTTGTAGGGACGTCCGCCGTTCCTGCCGCGGGCGCGGGCGGCGGCGAGGCCGGCAAGGGTTCGTTCGGAAATGAGTTCACGCTCGAACTCGGCAAGGGCGGCGAAAATTCCGAAGACGAGCTTCCCTGACGCGGTGGTGGTGTCGATCGCAGCGCCCTGGCCCGTCAGGACCTTGAGCCCGATTCCCCGTTCGGTGAGGTCGTGGACGATGTTGACCAGGTGCCGCAGGTCTCGGCCGAGCCGATCGAGCTTCCAGACCATGAGGGTGTCGCCGTGGCGTAGAGCCTTGAGGCATGCTGCGAGCTGGGGCCGGTTATCCTTCGTTCCGGATGCCATGTCTTCGTAGAGCAAACCGGCGTCGACGCCGGCGGCCAGGAGCGCGTCCCGCTGCAGGTCCGTGGCTTGGGATCCGTCTGCTTTCGAGACGCGCATGTATCCGACCAGCACCGATTTCTCCTCTGTCATCTATACGTTCGTTTAAGTGACAGGTCGATTCCAAACCGGGCCGGAATCAAAATATGTCACTTAGCCCGTTTGTGACTTTTAGTCGGAGTTGGCGGTTAAATCGCAGTTTAGATTGGCGGTTTGTCGTCCCGCCCGGGAGCCATCAACGGGTGAGCGGCAGTTCATGGGACAGCGCGCGTTGGGGGCTGACCGGTCGAGCGGCGGTATGTCTCCTGATTTATCCGTTGACTCCGCCGCTGCAGGTCTCGCCGGGTTCGGGTGTCTGCGGACCCTGCTGAAATGCTTTGATGAATGCGAACAGCCGCGGATCTGCCGGGTCTGTGACGCTTAGTTGTTTTCCCCAGGCGGTTGCTTCGATGAGGGATCCCTGTCCGGGAAAGGGACTGACCAACACGTGGCTCTGGTTGGTTGCAAGCCGGGCGAGTTTGGCGATGTCATCGGCGGGAAGCCCGGGTTGGTAGCTGATCCAGACGGCACCGTGTTCAAGGGAGTGCACTGCCCGGGCTTCCTGCACGGGCCGGTCGTAGGCTCCGCAGTTCGTCCACACCGGTGAGTGGTCTCCGCCGACGCCGGGACGTTGCGGATAGGTCACCGCAGTCTGGACGTGGTTCCTGCTCAGGCCGGCATAGCTGATGACTCCTTCGATCATGGTCGGGCCCTTCTCTGCTGGCGGGGTCGGTTGGCCGGTGCCGTTTGCGGTGATTCCGTAGGTGAGCGCGCCGGCTGCGAGGAGGAGTGGCACGCCGACGGCGATCAATGGCCGCTGCAATCGGGCGGGCGACCTGGACCCTTTTGTGTTGGTGGGTGAGCGTTGCTGTGAACCGGGTGTTGTCCGGGGTTTCATGAGGCCACCTTCGGGCGCTGTTAACGGTTGCTTGTTTGCGTGAGGGGTTGCTGGTCCGCTGCGGCCCGCCTACGGTGCGGTCGTTGCGGGCTTCTGGAAGAGGGTGCCTTCGAGGATGCTGCCGTGGAAGGTCCGCGCGGCGACGATGATCCAGGCGACGACCAGCAGGGTGTAGCCTGCGACGGCCATTGCGTCGAACACGGCGAGGTGGGTGTGGGCGGCGAGGCCGGTCAGGCCGGTGACGCAGGTTCCGATGGGGAAGGTGAAGGACCACCAGGTCAGGGAGAACGGCAGGCCCTGACGGGCGGTGCGGATCGTGATGGCGGTTGCGAGGGCGGCCCACATGAGCGCGAAGCCCAGAACCGGCACCCCGTACAAGACGCCGAAGGCTTCCATCGCCCGGGCCAGGGTCCCGGACACGGCGAGGTGGGCGTTCCCGCCCAGGAGGTTCGCGGCGGTGATGGACTGGCCCAGCGGGCCCAGCACGATCCACAAGGTGGGCACTGCCGCGGCGGCCCCGATCTTGTGCCCGGCGAGGCGGTTCCAGATCAGTGTGGTGATTATGATGGAGGCCAGCAGGCTCAGTCCGAACATCGCGTAGCAGCCCATCAGCAGGGTCAGGCGTGCTTGCCCGGCCGGGACGTAGGGCAGCAGCAGGGCCCCGGTGGAGGCCGAAACCATGGGCGGGACGACGGGCATAAGCCAGCCGCCGAACGCACTGTCCTGTGTGACCTGGTGCCGGGTGAACTGCAGGTACGGGACAGCGACGGCGCTGGCCAGCCCCAGCAGGGTCCCGGCGATCCAGAGCACCGCGTCGATGCCGAGTGCCAGCTGTTCGCCCAGGACGTCTTTGCCCAGCAGCAGGGTACCGGCGCCGACGGTGAGCAGCGCCATGGGCGGTGCGCCGTAGAAGTGCGCCATCACCGGATGGCTGTGGTGGCTTCGGGCGGTTTCCCGGTGCCGGATCCAGTGCACCCCGGTCGCGGCACTCAGCAGGATCAGCAGCAGGGACGCCAGAGCCCAGACGACGGTGGCGCCAGTGCGCAGGCCGGGAAACTGCAGGGGCAGCGTCGCGGCTGCGGTCGCGACGATCCCGGTACCCATGATGGAGGCGAACCAGTTCGGGGTCAGGTTCGCGAACAGCTCCGAGGACCTATCCAGACGGCGCAGGACGCGCCGGCCCCCAGCACGGCGACCATGGGTCTGTGCCGGTGGTGTGGAGTGGTGTTCGTCGGCGGTCAGCAGCAGAGATTCCATACCTTCTATGCTCCCGGACCGGGACCTGCCGCAGTAGGGGGCATACACTTGTCAGGGTACAAGCCGGACTTGTATCACATGTGACGTTTCTGAAGGAGATTCCCCGATGCTCAGCCCCCGGATACCGGATCTCTCCGCCCTGGAAATGCTCGCCGCGGTCCATGATCTGGGATCCCTCTCCGCCGCCGGGAAACGCCTTGGACTGTCCCAGCAGGCTGTCTCCTCCCGGATGCGTTCCCTGGAGTCCCAGATCGGGTCCGCCCTGCTGACCCGGACACCGCGGGGATCCACCCTGACAGAATCAGGTGCACTGGTCGCAGGGTGGGCGGCGGAGGTCCTCGCAGCCGCGGAACGGCTGGACGCCGGGATCGCCTCGCTGCGATCCGACACCGCCCGGCAACTGAAGGTCGCGGCCAGCCAGACCATCGCCGAACACCTGCTGCCGCTCTGGCTGGTCGCGCTGCGCCGCCAGCAGGAGAGCCTCGGACTCGTCCCCACCGTCGTGGAGCTGACGGTGAACAACAGTGAAGCCACCGTAGCCCTGGTCCGATCCGGACAGGCAGCCATCGGCTTCATCGAAAGCCCGCACCTTCCCCCTGACCTGAGCGCAGCGGCGGTGCAGAACGATGACATGGTCCTGGTCGTCGCCCCGGAGCACCCCTGGGCCCGGCGCCGGATCCCCGTCACGGCAGCCGAACTGGCTACAACCGCGCTGGTCACCCGGGAACACGGCAGCGGAACCCGGGACGCCCTCGAACACCTGCTCACCGCCGCAGGGGCCCCGCCCCTGGCAGATCCGCTGGTGGAACTGTCCACGACGGCGGCCGTCCGCTCCGCCATCGCAGCCGGCACGGCCCCCGGAGTACTCAGCGCACTGGCCGTCCGCGACGACCTCGCCCTGCAACGGCTCATCGCCGTTCCCGTCCGCGGGCTGCCCCTGCGCCGCACCCTGACCGCCATCTGGCAGACCGGCACCACACCACCGCCCGGACCGGCCCGTGACCTGGCAGCCATCGCCGCCAGAGCGGCCCCAGGAACCGCCACCCGCCGAAAGTCATGAAACCAGGCGACTTCGCGAAGCAGGGAGGTTCGGCTACCTAAAACGACCGTATCTGCGACAAACCAACCGACTCAATGAAGAGATTCGATGCACCCCCGAATTTTGTAGCGGAACCCAGTGCCGGATTCTATGTGCCGGTTCTTCTGCTGGTTGACGGGTATTGGTACATTTGGGCGCATGGGACATCTGTTGGGCTATGCCCGGGTATCGACCGGGGACCAAGACGCGGCTCTGCAGCAGGACGCGTTGAAGGCGGCCGGCTGCTACCGCATCTTCACGGACACGGCTTCCGGGTCTCTGGAGTCCCGGCCGGAACTGACCAAGGTTCTGGATCAGCTACGGCCCGGGGACACTTTGGTTGTGTGGCGGCTGGACCGGCTTGGCCGGTCCATCCGACACCTGATTGACCAGCTGGCCGATCTCCAGGAGCGTGGCATCGGGTTCCGGTCCCTGCAAGAGGCGATCGATACAACTTCCTCGGGCGGACGTCTCGTTTTCCATGTGTTTGCGGCGCTGGCGGAGTTCGAGCGGGATCTGATCCGTGAGCGGACTAACGCAGGGCTTCAGGCGGCACGGGCTCGCGGGCGCTTTGGTGGCCGGCCCCCGTTGCTGACCAAGGACAAGCTCCGGACCGCCCGCCGGATGTATGAGCAGAAGGACATGACGGTCGAGAAGATCGGCGAGGTTCTGGGCGTCAGCCGGACCACCGTCTACCGGGCACTCCGGCGCGAACCGGCCCCTGCCGTGCCGCGGCGCCGTTCAGGGCAGAAAACAGTCCGGTGACGGCCGGAGGCAGCGGCACCCTCACCGGTAACACTGCCTCCATGCCTGACCAGACAGCGTTTATGCGCTGGCGGATCCTGCGCCGGCATATCGAAGACGGCGTGCCCCTTACTGCCCTTGCTGAGCACGAAGGCATCGGACTTCGGACACTGCAGCGCTGGCACGCGGCCCACAAACGCAACGGCATCGCCGGACTGGCTACTGCAAACCGAGGGACCACCCGACGCAGAAGCACCTCCGAGCTTGTCGCACTCGTCGAAGGCCTGGCATTGGTGAAACCGCCCCTGTCTGTGGCTGCCATCGCCCGCAAAGCCAACCGCGTCGCCGCCGACCACGGCTGGCCACCTCTCTCCTACAGCACCGTCCGCTCCATCACTGCGGGCGTTGACCCCGGCATGAAGACACTTGCCCAGCTGGGAACCGCCGCTTACCGGGACACCTATGAATTGGCATGGCGGCACCGGGCCGAGCGAGGAACTTGGGAGAGCGCGTAAACCGTGACAGCAGTAGCGAATGAAACAACTCTGGACGTCGAGGTCGACGTCCGCTTTACCGCGGCCGGCGCTCCCCTGGCCGTCAGGTTCGACGGCCGTATCTGGGCCGTGGGCGCAGACCCGGTGCACTGGTTCGCCAGGAACGACTGGTGGAACACCAGGCGGACCGCAGCGCTGGGCACAGGGGACGTCGTAAGTGTCGAATACTGGCGGGTGCAGGTGCGGCTTATCTGCCCTCAAGTGGGGTTCACAGCGATGTAGGTTCTGCATTAGGGTCGTCTCGGAACGCACGGATTATCTACCCTGACGAGGTACGTTCGTATGCCGCAGTCCCTGATTCCGTTTCCGTCGACCACCCACCCGATCGTCCCGATTTCACGGCGCTGGATCGCGTTCAGCGTCATCCACAAGGCTGGAGGCCCGTCCTGGGCAGTAGTGGACTCCTCCACCTACGAGTTGCATTCTGAGGCCAGCGCCTACCTTCACTACCTTCTGGGTTCTGCCCGGTCCGCCAACACCATCCGGGCCTACGCGCAGCGCCTGGCCGCTTTCTTCACCTGGCTCGGTCCGGCGAGGTTGGACTGGACTGACGGTGTTCCTGTCGTTTCCCGGTTCATCCGGGAGCTCGCCGTCACCGCGTTGAACGCCCCGGAGGGAAACGCGGAATATCGTGAGCCGCGCTACCGGAGCGGGAAAACAATGAACCAGTATGCCGCGGCAATAACCCAGTTCTACATGTGGGCCGCGCGCAGTGATCTGGTCAGTGAGAAGACAGCCGCAGGCTTCTACGAAACCAGAATCGCCTACGGCTATTCCGGTGACAGACTCCTGCCGGGCCAGGTGTTGAGGTCCCGGGCAGTTCGCGTCAAGGAAATCGAAGAAGCCCCGAAGTTGCTGAATGAAACCGGTGCGGAGTCGTTGCTGGAGGCGGTCTCCAACCACCGTGACCGTTTCCTGGTGGCACTGATGGTCGAAACGGGCGTCCGGATCGGTGAGGCCTTGGGGCTGCGGACAGAGGATCTGCACCTTTTCCATGACTCGCGTGCCGTCGGTTGTGTGTCCGTTGGGCCACATATCCACGTCCGGCGGCGACAGAATCCCAACGCTGCGCTGTCCAAATCCTCGAACCCACGCACAGTCCCGGTCACTGAAGCGGTCTGCACCCTGTATTACCTGTACCTTGAGGACCGCATCGACCGGTTGGCCCAGGATTCCAACCCGATGGTCTTCGTCAACCTGTATTCCCGGTCCCATGTCGGGAAAGCGTTGAAGTACTCCAACGCCGTGAAGATGTTCTACCGCTCTTCAGGCCGTGCTGGGCTCCGGGTAAACCCGCACATGACACGGCACACCGCGGCGACCCGCTGGAAGAGGGCAGGAGTGCCGACGCGGGACGTTCAGGCACTGCTCGGGCACCGCAGTCCCTCATCCCAGCTCGTGTATGAGCACTCCTCCGACCAGGACCTGCGCGAGGCCATCGAACGTGTCCGGTTCCGTTCGTCGGAGCCCACATGAGCGGCGGACAATCAGTCATCTTCGATGTTTCTCCGGTCCTACCGCGGCCGGAACCAGTCGACCCGGCCGCGGACCTTGCAGGCTTCCAGCACATGCTTGCCCAGGAAATCCGGGACGATTGGCGGCCGGAGGAATGGGACAGCGAGGCCTGGGTCTTCACCGGAGTTCCTGGCCACTTGGGCACGCTCGTCAACCAGTGCAGGTTCCCTGGCTGCCATGGCCCCTCATTTACACGCCGCAGCGGGCTGTGCAACGTCTGCACCGGCCGCTACCTCCGGCACACCAGACGCCTCGGCGCCATGACCGCCGAGGCCTGGGTCGAAAGGGCAGTCCAGCTGCAGGACACCAACTGGGCATCCCGCGTCGTCCCGATCCTGTGTTCGGTGACGAACTGCACAAACCGTAGCAAGGGACTTGGTGTGCCCTTGATGACCCCGACGGAGGGGAACCCCAAACGATGGCACCAGCAAAAAGACCGGCTCCCTCCCCTGTGTCTGGGCCACCAACCACGCCACACAGTCGAAGACATCAAGGAATGGATCGCGTCCCAAGCCGCCAATCCGGTAGCAGCGCCAGAGTATTGCGCAGTTCCGTGGTGCGGCTACAAACGTCACCACGCCAACCAGACGGGCATCTGCAGAATGCACGCCAAGCTGATCCACGACCCGAGTGAGCTTGCGCTGCATCTTGAACGCGAAGCTGTCGTCTCTCTGGAACCTGACGGCTACCGGGAAATCCACGCGCCGCCGGCGAGAACCGACGGGTACGAACTCAACCTGGCCCCTCTACGCCGCCGGCACCCGGGACTGGCCACGGAACTGCTGTGGTCCCTTCAGCATCAGGACCGCATTGGCTTCCCGATCAACATCACCACGACCAAGGCCCTCATCAAGTCGGCGCTGGAATTCCCTCAGGCCACGAAGTCCTTCCTGAACGCCGACACCCACGCACTTGCTGAGGGCAATATGCTGTGTTCCGTAAATGCCTGGTCCATGTTCCGGGTGGTGCGGGCGAGGTTGCTGGAACGCTACGTCCCGTGGTCCACGGACGGTGATCTGCTGCAATCGGACCTCATCCCGTTCGGTCTGCTCATGACCTCTTCAAACAGATCCGGCTCCGCACGATCCATGGCTGCCCTGGATTTCCGCCCGATCCCTCTGGACTGGGCCCGGCACATGACCAAGCTCTGGATCCTGGAGCGGTCCACCACCGAAACCTCCTCGACGACCCTCATCACTCACGTCGCAAGACTATGCACCGACTTCATCGTCCAATGCTCGGCGCGACGCCTTCCCGCGCCGACCAACGCATCCGGACTGACCCGCGAGCATGGCAAGGTGCTCGCACATGCACTGGCCGGCCTGACGCGGCTCGACGGAAAACCCCTGACCAACGCCTACAAACGCTTTCTCGGGTCAACCGTGGCGGGCATGATCGACTACACCCGGAAGAACTCTGACCTGTTCGAACACACCACGCTCTCCTTCTCCCTCGACTACGACCTGCAAATCCCGCTAGAAGACGCCCCAGGGACAGACGCTGACGACGAGACCGGACGGGCAATCCCCGAACCCGTCATCGAGTACCTCTTCAAACAGTTACCCACGGCCCGTGTCGCCAGTCCGACCTCGGCCGCGGTCCCCAATGACGTCTATAAAGCAGCCTTCACCTGCTACATGACCCTGCTGCGCGACGCCGGGAGGCGGCCGAACGAGACGGCAAGCCTCCGAAGGGAATGCCTGAGCTACGACAGGACCGGTCAAGCCACCCTGCTGTGGCACAACGACAAAGGCAGACGCAGGGGCAGGCGCCTCCCCATCTGGGCAGAAACCGCCCACGCCCTGGAGTCGTGGTTCATCATCCGCGACCGCCACATCGAGGCGATGCCTGCCGGGCAGCAGGACTGGCTGTTTCCCACGTTCCGCTCCCGCGCCCGGGACAAACACCTCAAAACGGCCTGGTTCAACCGCCGGCTCCGTGACTGGATCGATAACCGGCTCCCGGACCTGCCCGGCCCGGCAAACGGCCCCGGAACGGGGACTCCTTTCGGCAAAACCTCCGTCTTCGCCTATGCATTCCGCCACTCCTACTGCCAACGGCTGGCCGACGCAGGAGTCGCCCAGGAAACCCTCCGCCGCCTCATGGACCACCGATCCGCGGACACCACAGCCAGGTACTACACGGTGACCAACGCACGAAAACGTAAAGCCATCGAATCCGTCAAAAGACTCTCCTTCGACACCCACGGCACCCACGCCCCCGTCGCTGAAGAGCTCTACTCAATGGCCGCCGTGGCCGTCCCGTTCGGCAACTGCACCGAACCGACCAACATCAAAGCAGGAGGCAAGGCATGCCCCGCCCGCTTCCAATGCGGCGGCTGTACGTTCTTCAGATCGGATCCTTCCCACCTGCCTGACCTCAAGGCGCATCTGGAACGCATGAAAGAAGACCTCGCGTGGCAGATCGCCCAGAACCTGCGCCCCTCGTTAATCACGGACACCAAGAATGAAATAGAAGCGTTCACGGGCCTTATCCAGGCACAGGAATCACGCCTTGCCGACCTGCCTTCCATCGAGCGGGAGTCACTGGCCGAGGCCTCCGCTGTGCTCCGCCGGGTCCGCGCCAGCGTCCCGACCGCCGTCGAGAAGCCCTTCATCCCGGTCGGAAGCCTCAGACTCAGGACCGATAACGGCAAGGAGATCGAGTGAGCAAACATCCGGGCAACGCGGCCGCCATGGTCCGGCAACGAAAGAAGGACAGCAATAACAAACGAGGTGCGGTTCTGGCAACCCTTGAGGCCATGGAACGTACGCGCAGCCCCATCACGGTAGCCGAGGTTGCACGCCTCGCCGGTGTCAGCCCGTGGCTCGTCCGACAGGAACCCCTCCTGGACGAGGTCAGGAAAGCACAGAAACGACATGCCACGGGCTCCGTGACATCCCCGGAAACAACAAAATCAACGACGGGCTCGCTCCAAGTCGAACGTGATCTTCTGCGCCAGGAGAACCAACGGCTCAGGCACGAACTACAGAGGCACCAGCGACGCATCTCCGAACTGCTCGGGGACCAAATCGACGGCACGGACGCCCACTCCCAAAGCCTTCGCGTCCAGGAACTGACAGATCAAAACGCCATCCTCTCCAAACAAACCAGCGAGAGAACCCAAGAGCTTCATCACGCTCAGCAGCAAGTCGCAGCACTCTCATCAGACCTGCAAGCAGCCCACAGCGTTAACCGTTCCCTGATGACCGAACTAAACCGCCCAGAACGAACCCGCCCCGGCCGAACTTAAACTTCAGTCTTACAGCTTCGGTTGCAGCTACCTCTTCTGGTCTGGACTCGGGCCGAGGGAACAAGCTGTCCTGTCGCGCTCCGGCTCCCATTCGTCAGTAACTGGCCGGGCCCACGAAGGCACAGACAAGATATTCCCGGGAGGGAGGGCCTGCCGTTACAAGCTGTAGCACGGTCTCCTAGACGAGCGGTTCAGCAGCCACCCTGAGCTCGCGAAGTTCGTCCTCCACCGCACGGGCCGGCCAGTGGTCATGCGTCAGGTCCTGAATCCGGTTCCGATCGGCTGCCGGGAATAGCTTCTCAAGCAAGCGCGCTGCGTGCAGGAGTGCGATCAGCGCCCGGTTCCTGGGATCTGTTTCCGCGCGGGCAGTTTCTGAAGGCTCCAACTGCTCGGCACGGGAACCGGACGCCGATTCGGCGCGGCCACCGCTCAGCGCCGACTCGATCCTCTTCAGGAGCGCCGCTTCTGGAGTATGGTCCTTCTCCGGGTACCGCACGCTCTTGAACACGCCGAGGTGCTTTTCGCCGACTTGATCCAGGATGCCTCGGGAGGCCATGCTCTCGTAGACGCGCTGCACCTCGGCACGGCCCTCGAGCATGGAGACCCACTTTTTAGGTGGGTGCGGACGGGATTTGTGGCGGATGATCTCCAGTTCGTGCTGGAGGTGTGTTTGTGGCTCTGTACCGGTGGCCCGGACATTCTTGCCCTGCAGTTCGATTGCGCCAAGCAGGTCCAGTTCGGCCAGGATTGCCCCCGCCACCGTGGTCCTGAGTACGTAAGACGGCAGCTCCGGTTCGCCGTCGATATCGTTCGTTGCCAGCAGGAGGAACGCCTGTGGAAGGCTCAGCTCTCCGCCATTAGCTGTTTGAGGATCCATAAGATCATGGTGCTCCCGTCAGGGTTCCGTCACAACCAGTCGCGTTGATTCATAGAAGATGACTGGCTAGACGCGTGTCTGCCGTCCCGGCGCGGGGTGCGGCCACGGCAACGCGGATAGATCCCCTGTCCGTGCTGCCGTGGCTGTTGCCATAACTGCCCTAGTTACGGTCAGGCGGTCATTTCGTGGCGAAGGTATTGGAAAGCCGGAGCAAGGTGTCTACGACGCCTTGTCCGTCACTGCAGTTCTGACGCGGTAGCGGTGCCGTCCATGGCCGGCGTTCCTGCGTGCCCGATGTCCGCTCCCGTCCTGAAGTGCTAGCGATGTCATCCGGTAGGAGCGCTGACCCTCAAGCTTTCTGGGCTCGACCCACACCTCGTGTCCTTCAGCGGCTTCGATCAGAACACGGCCGGTGAGCCCGTCGGCGGCGATCCAGAGCGCCGAGGAATCGGGCATGACATCCTCAACGAGTCCTTCCCGAACGACCGTGCCGTTTTTCCGGACTTCCACGAGGGCGCCGAGAAGGGTGTGCCAGAGGTCATGGCGGTAGAAAGTCATGCGGGTACCTTTCGTTCAACTGCGGAGGGGAACGGAAACTGCGTTGGTGCCTTTCGGCCCGGATCCTACCGGGCGATAATGACGTCGAGCTTGCGGGGGCCGTGGACTCCCTCGACGCGTTCAAGTTCGATGTCGCTGGTGGCACTCGGGCCGCTGATCATGGTCAGGGGCCGAGTGCCGTCGATCCGGCGCAGCGCTTCGGGCAGGATCCCGGTTATATCAGTGGTTTTGACGATGCAGATGTGGTGGTCCGGGACCAGGGTGATCGCGCGGCGGCCCTGGTTGGGGCTGCCGTCCAGGATGATGGTCCCGGTCTCGGCGACGGCGACGGCGCTGCCGGTCACGACGGCGTCGATGCCGTCGAGCTCGGCGACGGACAGCGGCGCTGCGGCCGAGTCCTGGCGGCGCCGGCTGTCGTGTTCGAGTTCGAGTCCTGTGAGCCAGCCGGCGTCGAGCCCTGTGGGCACGACGTAGCTGCCGGCGTCGGCGAGGAGTTCCGCGATCCGCGCCGGGACCTCTGCGTTGTCCACGACCGAGACCTGTGCTTTGTAGTCGATCAGGCGGTCCACCAGCAGCTCGATCAGTGCCTCCTCATCCAGCTGGGATGCCGCCCGGTACTCCCGCGGGATCTCGGGCGCCACGGGGCTGTCTTTCAGGGCGGTGCGGATCCGCTCGAGGATTTCTTCGCGTGCGCTCATGGCTGGTTTTCCTGATCTTGGGACGCGGCGGGGGCAGCGTCTGGCTCTGGTGTCCGGTGTTCCTTTTTCCACCAGTCCCGGAAGGACTGCGAGGGGGGTGCCGGGATGTCGCGGCTTTGGGTCCAGCCGGCGGCGATGCCGGGCAGCTTGGTGATCTTCTTGTCCGGGCCGGCGGCCAGGCGTCCCAGCGGCAGCCCCTTTTCGAGAAGGCCGAGACGTTTTCCTGAGGACAGCGCCCAGGAGGCGGCGTTCATGCCGACATCCATCTGGGTGGGGATCTTCTTCTTGCCGCGTTTGCTGTCCACATCGACGCTGCGCAGGTGCACCAGGATGTCGGGGATGTTGATCTTTACCGGGCAGGCGTCATAGCAGGCCCCGCAGAGTGAGGACGCGTAGGGCAGCGAGTTGTTCTCCTCGGCCTGGATGCCGGTCATCAGCGGTGAGAGAATCGCCCCGATAGGCCCGGGGTAGGTGGAGCCGTAGGCGTGGCCGCCCGTGCGCTCATAAACCGGGCAGACGTTCATGCAGGCGCTGCAGCGGATGCAGTGCAGCGCGGACCGGCCCATTTCATCTGCCAGCGCGGCGCTGCGGCCGTTATCCAAAAGCACCAGGTGCACGTTCTGCGGCCCGTCGCCTTCGGTGACGCCGGTCCAGAGCGAGGTATAGGGGTTCATCCGTTCCCCGGTGGAGGAACGCGGCAGCAGCTGCATGAACACTTCAAGGTCCTGCCAGGTGGGGAGAAGCTTCTCCACGCCCATCACCGTAATCAGTGTCTCGGGCAGTGTCAGACACATCCGGCCGTTACCTTCAGATTCAACAACAGCGAGGGTGCCCGAATCTGCCAGTGCGAAGTTGGCCCCGGAAACGGCGACCTTGGCGGTAAGGAACTTCCGGCGCAGGTGCGCCCTGGCGGCACCGGCGAGGCGGGCCGGTTCGTCGGTCAGCTCCCGGTCGACGCCCTCCATTTCGCGCAGGAAGATGTCCCTGACCTGGGTCCGGTTCTTATGGATCGCCGGGACGAGGATGTGGCTGGGCTTGTCGTGGTCCAGCTGGACGATCAGCTCGGCCAGATCGGTTTCGTAGGCCGCGATGCCCTGCTCTTCAAGGTATTCGTTGAGGCCGATTTCCTGGGTGGCCATGGATTTGATCTTGACCGCTTCGGTTTCCCCGGTTTCCCGGATCAGACCGGCGACGATCCCGTTGGCCTCATCGGCGTCGCGGGCCCAGTGGATCACGCCGCCTCGGGCGGTGAAGTTTTTCTCGAACTGTTCGAGGAGTTCGGGAAGGCGGGCCATCACGGATTCCTTGATTGCGGATCCGGCGTCGCGCAGTTGTTCCCAGTCCGGCAGTTCGGAGACCACTTGGATGCGTTTGTCTCGGATGGTGTGGGTGGCGTGGCCGAGGTTGGCCCGGAGCTGGGTGTTGGCGAGTTCGCGGTGCGCGGCCTGGGGGAAGGATTCGGAGGCGTGCAGGTTGCCCGTGCCATGAACGGGGAGTGAGGGCATGCCCAGGTAGGTGCTCATCGTGTGGCCTTTCCGGTGGTGACGCGGACTTCGCCGGTGACAGAGGCCGGTTCTTCCAGGGTGCTGGCGAGGATTTCGGCCAGGTGCAGGGTGGTGACGTCGCTGCCCTGGCGGGAGAGGCCGCCGCCGATGTGCATGAGGCAGGAGGCGTCCCCTCCGGCGCACAGGCTTGCCCCTGTTGCCGCGATATTCGCCGTCTTGTCCTCGAGCATGGCGGAGGAGACGTCGGCGTTCTTCATCGAGAACGTGCCGCCGAAGCCACAGCATTGGTCAGCTTCCGGAAGTTCGGCCATGTCGATCCCTGCGACACTGCCCAGCAACCGCGCCTGCCGGTCCCCGAGCCGGAGCAGGCGCATGCCATGGCAGCTCGGGTGGTAGGTGACGCGGTGCGGGAAGTAGGAACCGAGCTGCGCGCCAGCATCGGTCACGCCGAGCACGTCCACCAGCAATTCGGAGAGCTCGTAAGTTTTGGCGCCGACTGCGGTTGCACGTGTTTCCAGATCCTTGTCGCCGCACGAGCGGGCGACCATAGGGTGCTGGTGCTTCACGGAGGCGACGCAGGAACCGGACGGGGCAACCGCGACGTCGTAGTCCTCGGTATCAAAGGCGGCGACGTGGTTGGCGATCACGGGAACCGCCTCTTTGAGGTAGCCGCTGTTGACGTGCATCTGCCCGCAGCAGGCCTGGCCGGACGGGAACACAACTTCGTGTCCCAGCCGTTCCAGGATTTTCACGGTAGCCCGCGCTGTGGCGGGGTACATCGCATCCACGATGCACGTAGCGAACAAAGCGATTCGCATGGCAGCCTTTCGGGCTAAGGGGTTGTGGTCTGACCATAGTAGATCACGTGACCGACGCCACTGGCAACCGGCGGCTCCAAGTGAAGCTGCTCACACTTTCAGAAAAATCTACGCTACACTCTGATGGTCCGACCACAAAGGTCTGACCATACCCCCCTGCCGTCCCCCTCAATGTGGAGGAACTCCGTGGATCAGTTCACACCCAGCACCGACCCGGTGCTCAACAGCGTCATGTGGTCGGCCATCGTCGCCCTGCTGCCGCTGCTGACGTTCTTCATCCTGCTTGCCGTCGTCAAAACCCGCGCCCATGTCGCCGGTGCCTTTGCGCTCCTGGCTGCCCTCCTGGTCGGAATATTCGCGTTCCAGATGCCGGCCGGGCTGGCGCTGCTCTCCGCTACCCAGGGCGGGGTTTTCGGCGCCTTCCCTGTCTTGTGGATCGTCATCATGGCCGTCTGGCTCTATCAGGTCACGGTCCTCAGCGGACGCTTTGAGGACCTCCGCCGCGTCTTCGATGTAATCGGCAAAGGCGACGTGCGCCTCCAGGCGGTCCTGATTGCCTTCTGCTTCGGCGGGCTGCTCGAAGCCCTCGCCGGTTTCGGTGCGCCGGTGGCTATCACGGCCACCATGCTGCTGGCGCTCGGACTGCCGCCGCTGCGCGCTGCCGCCGCGGTGCTGGTTGCCAACACGGCACCTGTTGCCTTTGGCGCCATGGCCATCCCGATCACCACCGCGGCCGGCCTCACCGGACTGCATGCCACGGACATTGCCTCCGTCGTTGGACGTCAGGCTCCGCTACTGGCCACCATCGTGCCGCTGATCCTGCTCTTCATCCTCGATGGCCGCAAGGGCCTGAAAGACTGCTGGCCCGCAGCGCTGGTGGTTGGCTTTTCATTCGCCACGGCACAGTTCCTGTGCTCCAACTTCTTCTCCTACGAACTCACCGATATCGTCGCCTCCCTCGTAGGCCTCGGCGCGGCCGTGCTGTTCTTCCGCGTCTGGACGCCCAAGGGAAGCGTCGCAGCACGCGAGCGTCTCGGAGCAGCCTTTGATGCAGCCTCGAAGAACACAGCCTCCACCACCGCCGGCGGCGGCTCCCGGCGGGCTACGGCTGTCGCCGTCAGCGAGGCCGCTGCAGACCGGTTGACCCCGACCCGGACGTGGCTCGCCCTGTTCCCGTACTTCCTCGTGATCGTCGTCTTCGGCATCGCCAAGCTATGGAAACTCGGTGCGGACGTGCCCGCATTCCTCGCCTCGACCGACGTCAGAATCCCCTGGCCGATCCTGCACGACGCTCTGGTCAATGCCGAAGGCAAACCCGTCTCCTCCACCATCTACTCCTTCCAATGGCTCTCCACCCCTGGAACCCTGCTGCTAATCACCGGCCTGATCGTCGCCTTCGTGTACTCGAAGTACAACGACGGCGGCCGCTACCCCATCACGGTGGCTAACGCGGTGAAGGAGATCGGCCGCACCATCTACAGGATGCGCTGGGCCGGACTGACCATCATCACCGTCCTCGCACTCGCCTACGTGATGAACTTCTCCGGGCAGACAGTATCCATCGGCACCTGGCTCGCCGGCACTGGCACCTTCTTCGCGTTCCTCTCACCCGTCCTGGGCTGGATTGGCACCGCCGTCACGGGCTCCGACACCTCCGCGAATGCCCTGTTCGCCAAGCTGCAGCAGACCGCCGGCATGAAAGCAGGAATCGATCCGAACCTTCTCGTGGCCGGCAATACCTCCGGTGGTGTTGTGGGCAAGCTGATCAGCCCACAGAACCTCGCCATCGCGGCGTCCGCGGTCAACCTTGAAGGCAAGGAATCGGTGATCCTGCGTAAAGTAGTCGGGTGGAGCGTGGCGCTGCTGCTGGTGCTGTGCACCCTCTCCTACCTCCAGTCCACTCCCATCCTCGGCTGGATGCTGCCTTAGCGTCCAGCCTACTCAAGACGCAGTGTGCGGGCCGCCCCCTGGCCCGCACACTGCCCGCCCGTAAGGAACCGCCCGTGATCACCGCCGAAGCAGGAGCAACACCCCGCCGTCGTACCCATGACGCGCTCCTGAAGGACATCGAGGCGGACCTCCGCTCGGGCAAAATCAAAGTCGGGGACCGGCTCCCGGGAGAACGCACCCTCGCCGAAAGCTACGGGATTTCCAGGGCGTCGGTGCGGGAGGCCATCCGGGTACTGGACGCCATGGGAATACTGCGCAGCTCGGTCGGATCCGGACCCTCCTCCGGGGCAATCGTCGTCTCCGACCCCTCCGCGGGCCTGTCATCGGCCCTACGACTGCACGTCGCCAGCAGCACACTGCCGGTCGAAGACATTGTCGAGACCCGCATCCTGCTCGAAACCTGGACCGCCCGGGCCGGCGCGAACCGTACAGGAGGCGACGAGGACCTAGAACAGGCAGCCCAGCTCCTGCAAGCCATGGACAATCCCGGCATCAGTCGTGAAACGTTCCATGAACTGGACGCCAGGTTCCATGTCGCCCTGAGCTCCCTGGCAGGGAACGCTGTGGTCGCAACCATGATGGAATCACTCAGCGGCGCCATTGTTGGCTACGTTAAAGGCGCAATGGACGCCATGGACGCCTGGCCCGACGTAATCTCCACACTTCGAAACCAGCATCACGGCATCTTCGACGCCGTCCAGTCACACGAAGGAGAGCTCGCAGCCCGACTCCTGCAAGAGCACATCGAGTGGTTCCATCAGAAGGCACAGGAAGCGACCGCCGCCGAAATCGGGAGCTGAACTAGTGTGACGATTCATGCAGGCGCTTTCGCACGTCCGCCACACTGACCGACCCTTACAGCGGGGTGGGAGCTAAGTCATGAAAATCAATGAACTAGCGCCATCACCAAACGACGTCATTGAAGCTGCGCGCTCAAGCCCTCCTCATGTGAACCTCTAACCGCCCAACCACGCCGTGAAGAAAAACGGCCATTTCTGGACAAAAGCCACACTACGAACAGCACAAGACCTCTGGAACTGATGGAAGTAGCTACAACAGCACCGACGTGCCCAACGTGGCTCACACCAGCACCAGCTCCTGACCAGCCCATACGATCCACAAGGGGAGATAATCCGGCATACGTCGGATTCACAGCTGCGGACCTTTGAACTGCGCCGTGAACCCCTCGCTGAGCAGTGGCTGCTGGAGGCCATCACTGACATCTGAGCCAGCTCCTGCGTAGCGTAGGGCCATGGAAATCAGGGCCGGGCTACCGGCAGGGCTTACCCCGCCGGTCAAAGTTGCACTGGCCCGCGCCATCGACAAGATGCCCCGCCGAGATGCAGCACACGGGGACCTGCTTTTTGAACCCAAGTGGGACGGGTACAGGTGCGTCACGGTCCGGGATGAAGCCGGAGCCACGCTGTGGTCCCGGCAGGGGAAGGAACTGACGGGGTACTTCCCCGAACTTTGTTCGGCGGTGGCTGCGGCCGTTCCTCCGGGATGCGTGATCGACGGCGAAGCCGTGGTCTGGAGCAAGGGCCGGCTTAACTTCGACGCACTGCAGCAGCGTCTGGGCGCCGGGCCAAAAACTCTTCCCGGCCTGGTGGCAGCAGCGCCGGCCAATTACGTGGCGTTCGATGTGCTGGCCGTTGCGGGTCATGACGCGCGGGACCTGCCCTTGTCCCAGCGGCGGGCGCTCCTTGAAGAACTGGCCAACGGGTGGGAGCCGCCGCTGTCCCTCTCCCCCACCACCACGGACCATAGTGTTGCCGAGCAGTGGTTCGAAGACCTGCCCCATACCGGGATCGAGGGGCTGGTCATCAAGAGCACGAATCAGGCGTACACGCCCGGTGTCCGCTCCTGGTTGAAGCTCAAGCACAGGGAAACCGTGGAAATCATTTGCGGCGCGGTGATCGGGCCGATAACCCAACCCTCTGAGGTCGTTGCCGGCCTCGTCCTGGACGGCGAGCTGCGGATCGTGGGCCGGTCCACGCCGCTTAAGGCGAGGGAGGGCAGGGAGCTGGCACGGTGGCTTCACCCTCCGAAGGGCGAGCATCCTTGGCCAACCAGTGTGAAAGGTACGGCCCTGGACAGGTTCAACAGGGACAAGGAACCCGTGGCACTGACTTTGGTGGAACCGGTGGTTGTTGAAGTCTCCGCCGACACTGCGTGGTCCGGCAGGTCCTTCCGGCACCCCTTACGGGTGCTCAGGGCCCGGCCGGAGCTGGATCCGTCTGAGTATGTCAACTATTTTTGGCCCCGTTAGGGCGGCCATATCCGGCCCCGTCCGGGTCAGGATTTTCTGCTTAGCCTGACCAGGCGCAGGATGATTCCTGCCGCGAACATGAGGATGCCGAGCACCACAGACAGCGGCGGGAGGGTGGTAACCAGGGCAACGCATGCCACGGCGCCAAGTACTTGCAGTGCTTTGGGATAACGGCGGTCCGTGTCCGGCTGCGTGAAAGCGGCGATGTTGGCGACCAGGTAGTAGATCAGCACGCCGAACGAGGAGAAACCGATCGCGCCTCGCAGGTCGGCGACGGAGATGATCGCGCAGATCACCACGGCCAGGGTGGTCTCGGCCCGGTGGGGAACTTTGTAGCGGGGGTGGACGGCGGAGAGCCAGTGCGGAAGGTCGTGTTCGCGGGCCATGGCCAGGCTGGTTCGTCCCAGCCCGGCAATGAGGGCCAGCAGGGCGCCCAGTGCCGCGACAGCTGCTCCTGCCCGGACTACGGGGCCAGCCCATGACATCGACCCGGCTTCTACCGCGGCGGCGAGGGGTGTGGGGTTGGTTGCCACTCCTTCGGGGCCGATGGTCGCCAGGAGGGTGACGGCAATGACGGCGTAGACGATGATGGTGATGCCCAGGGCGATACCGATAGCGCGGGGGATGGTGCGTTTGGGGTCACGGACTTCTTCGCCCATGGTCGCGATTCTGGCGTAGCCGGCGAAGGCGAAGAACAACAGCCCCGCGGATTGCAGGATCCCGTACCAGCCGTGAGCCAGCAGCCCGTCCCCGAGAATCCTTGCCGGGTCCGGGGAGGAGCCTCCCCAGCAGGCCGCAACGGCGATCGCGAGGGCTGCCAGCACGGCGACGACGAGGATGCGGGTCAGCCCGGCTGTCCTTGTTACGCCGTGGTAGTTCACGGCGGCGAGAACGATCACGGCGGCGATGGCCACGGGACGTTCCCACCCTGCCGGGGCGGCGTAGGCGGCGAAGGTCATGGCCATGGCCGCGGCGCTGGCGGTTTTGCCGATCACGAATCCCCACCCTGCCAGGAATCCGGACCAGGGACCGAGCCGTTCACGGCCGTAGACGTAGGTTCCGCCTGAGGTCGGGTAGACGGCGGCGAGCTGGGAGGAGGATGTGGCGTTGCAGAACGCCACGAAGGCCGCGACGACCAGACCAACCAGCAGGCCGGACCCTGCCGCGGCCGCTGCAGGGGTGAATGCCGCGAACACACCGGCGCCGATCATCGAGCCAAGACCGATGACGGACGCGTCGAATGTTCCCAACCGGCGGGCCAGGGCCTGAGGGTTACTCATACGGGTTCTCCTTCGGGGACGTGGGGAGGACTTCGGCGGCGAGTTCAGCAATGGACCTGCGGCCTTCAGCCAGGGCGTCAAGGCCTGCTGTCGTAGCCCGGTAGACGCGGCGGGGCCTGCCGCCGACTACTTCCTGGCGGGAGACCAGCAGGCCGTCCTGCTCCATCCGGTGCAGTGTCGGATACAGGGTTCCGGGAGAAATGGAATACCCGTGGTTGGCCAGCTCTTCGGACATCCAGGCGCCGTGGATGTCTTCCTCGGCGGCGTGGTGGAGGATGTGGAGTCGCACGGCTGCACGCATCAATTCACGCATCGCACTCCCAATGTCGAATACAGATATCGAAATCCGATATCTGGTCTGGGTTCTACGATACCTCCGCTCCGCGTCTTCTCCGAGCCCGAGGACACGTTCTCGGACGGAGGGCCTGGACCGCGCTTACTGGCCCTGGGCCGTTGCGAGACTGCGGGCGAGTCGGTAAGAGTCAGTGCCGGTTTCGATGATGGTGCCGTTGAATGTCAGACGGTCCACGATGGCTGCACAGAGTCGTGGATCCGTAAATGTCTTGGTCCAGCCGGAGAACGACTCGTTGCTGGCGATGGCCACGGAGTTCTTTTCTTCGCGTTCGGTGAGGACCTGGAACAACAGCTCTGCACCGCGCCGGTCCAGTTCCATATAGCCAAGTTCGTCAATACACAACAAGTCCACGCGCCCGTAGCGGGCAATGGTCTTGGCCAAGACTTTCTCATCAGAGGCCTCGACGAGTTCGTTCACGAGCCGGGTGGCGAGGGTGTATTTGACCCGGTAGCCCTTCTCGGCCGCTGCGGTGCCGAGCCCGATGAGCAGGTGGGATTTACCGGTCCCGGAATCGCCGATGAGACAGAGGGGCGCGCCTTTGCGGATCCAGTCCCCGGTGGCCAGCGTGTGGATCGTGGCGGGGTTAATATTTGGGTTCGCGTCGAAATCGAAATCCCCGAGCCACTTATCCCGCGGGAAGCCCGCGGCTTTGACCCTGCGGATGGAGGAGCGCCGGTCCCGGTCATCACACTCGGCCAGCAACAGCTCCGCCAGGAACCCCTGATAGGACAGTTGTTCCTTCCCCGCGACGGTGAGGGCTTCGTCCAGGACGGCCCGGATCGTTGGCAGCCGGAGCCGCCGGCAGGCCTGGTCCACGGCCGCGACCGCCGCCTGCTCGGTCAGGCCACGCCGCCGGCGCAGGGTCGGAGTGATGCTTGTTCCAGGGACGCTGGGGCTCATGAGATGTTCTCCTTCGACACTGTTCCTTCGGTATGGGTGCGTTTGGCCAGCAGCTCGTCATAGGCGCTGATCGAGGGCATTGGCCGGGTGTCCGGCGGGAGTCCTGCGATGACCGCGGCGGGGTCCATGAGACGGCGCTGGGTAAGACTGACAACCCGTTGCACATTCACTTCCACATGAGCACCGGGATGACTATCCGAACCGGGCCCACCCGCGGGGATGTTTGAGGCGTGTCTACGGGCTTCGACCGCGACGACGTCGGCGCCGACAGCACCCACTCCTAGGGCAGCGGCGATCCCCGCCTGGATGTCGCCGGGGTCCATGGAGCGGTGGAGCAGCAGGACATCGATGAGTTCACGGGTCCCGTCCGCATCGCCGTTGACGCGCCGGGAGGCAGCCCAGAAAGCCTCGTGCGCGCTGGTGAACGCGCCGGACTCCCGCGCCCTGGCCAGCGCGGTGGAACCGGGCAGCGCGCCGGGTTTGGCCTTGAGGACCTCCAGGTAGTGGTCCAGTTGCACGGATTGTCCGTTCTTGGCCACGATCCGTTGATGCCTAGCGGCCACGGCACGGCCGTCGAACACCACGACCTCAGATGCCCGCAAGGACACCCGGACCCTTCTGCCGATGAGCCGGGCCGGGACGGAATACTTCACCATCCGCACCGTGATCATCGAAGACCGGTCCACCCGCGGCGTCAGCACCAGACCCGGGTCGAAAACCTCTCCGGGCAGCGGAGCCAGGAACGGCTGCTCGTCGGTGAAGTCCTGGCCGATGGTGCGGATCCGGTCATTGATCCGCCGGCGGTCGTCCCAGGCTTCCCACTCCCGGATCCGGTCGTTGAGCTCGCCCAGGCATTCAGCAACAGGCATTGGGGAAAGCCGGTTGCGGCGGAACCAGCCCACTTCGCCCTCGACCCCGCCCTTCTCGTGGGCTCCGGCGATGCCGGGCTGGCAGTAGAAGGCATCGAAGCCGTATTCTCTGAACTCGCTCGAAAGGGATGGCTGGCGCTGTCGGTGATGATCAAATTTTCTTGGCGGAGGGCAACCCGAGAGAGACAGTCGGTTGGCCCGTCCGGCGCCGTTGAGCCTGGGCGAGTTTGTCTTCGGCTCCTGCGAGACTGACTTGCAGGCCTTCGATCTCGCCGATCCATCCTTCCCGTTCAGCCTCGGCGATGCGGGCAAGGAGGTTGTCGCGGATCTCGAGGAGCCGGCCATGCTGGGCAGGGTCGGGCCAAAGCATCGGGCAGCGGATGCAGGCGTGCTCGTGGATGCAAGGTGTTCCGAACGCTCGTCCGCAGGTCCCGGCCGCGACTTTGCGTTTCTCGAAGTGCCCGAGGAACTCTTTCCATTCTTCTTCGGTGGGGGTGCGGTATTCCTCGCTGGGCCGTAGCGACCGTCTGCGGGCGAGGAATGCCAGGTGGGCGTCGATGGCCTCGGTGGGGTAGACGGCCTTGTAGCCCATGGTGACGTTGATGTCTCGGTGGCCGGCAATGATCTGCGCGATGTGTGGCGGCAGCCCACTGAGGACGGCTTCGGTGATGAACAGCCTTCTAAAGTCGTGCGGTGTGAAGTGCAGCGGTTCTCCCGTGACGGGATTGACCAGGCCGGAATGTTCCAAGGCTGCGGTGAGCAGTTTGCGGATCAGTCCCGCGCTCATCGCGCGGTGCTCGCCCACGACGCGGCGCTGGAAAAGGAGAGGCGCCGCTGGTCTCCAGACTCGCTCGTGGTCGTCGTATGCTTCGACCAGCGGAATGGCTCCGGTCTTCGGGTTCTGGACGCGGCGGATGATCAGGCTGAGGACGTCGGCTAGTTCGGGACTGACCACCAGCAGCCGCTCGGTATCGGTCTTTGACGGCGCGATCTGCAGCAAGGGAACGATTTCTCCGGTGGTGGGCAGCCGGTATTGGATCAGACTGTGGTGGGACAGTTCGGTGAGTTCCTCGACGCGGATCCCGGTAGCCCGAAGGGTCTCGACGGCGGCGAAAGCCCAGAACGCGTGTTCTTCCTCGCGACCCAAATCGCGCCGCTGACCGGTGTCGGGTTCGACTGCCCAGATCTTCACGGCAGCCGCTCGGGATGGAGCCACTCGCATCAGGTTTTGACCGGCCGCGGTGAACGTCGCTCCCGGGGCCGTCCGGGTTGCTGATTCGAACAGTTCGGCGGCTTCCTTCCGGCGCCGGTTCACGCTCTCGACCAGGACTGGCAGGACCGGTAGGCGTTCTCGCGTGCGGGCGTCCATGCGGGACTTCAGGTGGCGCTTGGCCTTCCGGCGGTCGATCTCCTCCCTTCCGATCGGGCAAGGGGCGACCCAGTGCGCCCAGCGGGCCGGGTCCTCGACGGCCCACTGAGCCAGGTCGAGGTAGAGCGCCCGGACAGGAGTCAGGCATTCGCGGTAACTGACCCGCTCGACTTCGGCATCACGTTTACGGCCATCGGAGTCGGTGACGGAACGGGTGATGGTGCGCAGTCTCCGCTTCCAGGCCGCGGCGACGCCGGCGGGGAGGTCGAGGCTGTCAATGCCCGGGTGATGGCGTTCCAGATCGGCCCAGAACAGCCCCGCCAAGTGGTAGGTGATCGAGGTCAGACTACTGTAGTCGAGGCTTGCCTGGCGTTCCTTGAGGTAAGCGATCAAGAGACCGCGGATGTGGTCGGAAGAGAGTTGGTACTGGTCGATCATCTGTTCGGGGGTTTTCTGTCCGGCGACGCGCAAGTGGCGCAACGTGGCTGGCGCGTCGGGTCCGAAGGAGCCCATCTCGTGCAGCAGCCGGTAGAACAGGCCGGTCGAGCCGATAGTGGTGCCGCGCGTGGAGGCTTCGGCGTCCAATACTTCCACGACATCACCGGGGGTGATGTCGCTGATCGTCCCGCCCATGGCCGAGACCAGCGCGGCGGCGCGGTATAGGTTGCGGGTCAGTGCAGTCTGGGAGACGTTCGGGTCGGCGGTGCATTTGGCCCGGAGTTCGGCGAATCCGGCAGGGTCGCGCATGGCCGCCATAGTCCGGGCCAAGGACCCGGACCCGAATGCCGCGATGCAGAGCCAGGAGAGTGAGGGGCGGATCAGGTCGGCGCCGAATACGATGTGGAGCGAGCGGAGGAACTGTTCGTCATTCCATTGGCTCTCCCTGCCTAGGTTTCGCAGCCAGGCCAGGGGAATCTGCCGCCAGGGCCGACCTGCTGCTTCAACGCCGGTCGCCGACCATCGTTCCTGCCACGTCGCGCCCGGATGCTCGTCAAGCCAGTCCAGAACCCATTGACTGCCCTGACGGGGGATCTTGATGTGATCGCTCGCCTCTACATGTCGCGATCTCATGCGGGTCAACGCTGCGTCCCGGTCCAGCATCGTTGCAGCCCAGCGCGTGGCGGTCGGCCGGGCCCGAAGTGATTCGCTCAGCAGTGGTGCGGTGACCTGCTGGGTACTGCGGTGAGCTTTGGGATCGTCAACGACCAGGACAGTCATAGTCATGACCTTCCGAACAGGATTTGCAGGGTCTCGGGCGCATAGCCCGGTGCCGGCGCTGGAACTGCCCGGCGCTCGGCTTGGCGGGTCTGTTGCTCGTGGTGCTCCAAGACCCGCCGGATTACTTCCTGCTTGCGCGGAGTGAGGTAGATCTGCGTGGTCGTCAGCAGCGCGTGCCCGAGCACGAACTGGACATCGGTCAATGGCAGATTCGGGTCTTCGGCCATCCGGTAGGCCGCCGTATGCCGCAGCCCGTGGAGCGTCGCATCGCTCCCTGCCGCACGGACCGCCCGCTCGAACATTCGGTGCGCCGCATGGTAAGTCAGGGGACGATAGGGCTCCCGGAGCGTCCACCAGATCGGCATCGATCGCCCTTTCGGCAGGCGTCCTTGCATCTCGAGCTCATAGAGCCGGAGCCAAACGAACGCGTCAGTTGAAGCCGGCAGCTCCTGACTCGCCCCCGAGCCTTTCCGGATCACTGTGATCACCTGCCGGCCCGGATCAACACCGCTGCGCAGGGCCGACAACAGCTCCGAGGCCCTGGCCCCGGTGGAGACATAGAAGGCAACCAGCGCACGATCCCGATGTGAGGGCAGGCGCGCAAAGATCTCGTTGAATTTCGCGTCAGGAATGCTGCGCGGGATCCTCGAGGCAAGTCGCGGCCGGAACAGGCCGCTGCGTTCGTTTCGGTGGGGCTCCATTGGATTGTGATGGGCATGCGCACGACCCCCGCGCCGTGGACGCTCCAACGGGAACGGGTTGAGCAGTGGCCCGGTTCCTGTGTCGAGGTGGAAGTCGTAGAACCGGCGCAGCACCGTCTCGGTGTGTGCCCGGACCGCGGGCGAATACGGGACCGGCTTCGCCCGGCGCTTCACTGATTCGCCGGGCCTGCGCCAATGCGATCGTTGCGGCTTGCCCGATACCAGCATCCAGCGGGCGAAGTCACGGGCCTCGACCCGGCTCGCCCGGTTCCAGGCGACGTCGATCTCCCAGAGGAAGCGGAACCACCGCAGCAGGTCCATCCCGTAGGAACGCAGCGTCGAGGCCGATCTGCCTGCCGCCTGCAACTCGTCGAAGAACGCCGATACCGCCGCGATCGGTGCGCCTCCGGCATCAACTAGCCGACACGGCCGACACAGGTCCCCTGTGCTTTCAACCGCCCCTACCAGCGGCACCGACAGTCGAGCCAGGTCTCTGTCCACGTCTTCGCTCATCACAAGACAGACCGTAGTCAGCGAACCAGAATCTAGGCGTCAACCAGCACAAACGCGTGTCGTAGTTCAGTAAACGGGTAGAACGAGCGGAACAACACCCACCGATCGTTCTCCACACGGTTCCGGCCCTGCCCGAACACCACGGCACTGACCGCGCTGGTGAGATTGTCGTAGCGGATGTGCTTCGTTGGGATGCCGCCCAAAACTTGGAAGGCGGCGATGTGGCCTTCCAGAAACGCTTCCTGGGCCTGTGTCGGGTAAATCCGGTGGATCGCCTTGCCGGAATGGGATAACCGGAAGACGAACATATGACACTTCGTCTTCACACCATTCAGGACCACCCAGACTTCACCGAAATCCACCTCCGCCTCCGCACCCGGGGCATGCTCCTGCGGGACGAATACTTCAACCCGGCGGCCGGCCTCCACATCGATCTGAGCCCGACGGACCCGCACATAGTCACGCACGGTCGAATACGACAACTCCTCCGCCCCGCGCTCCTCAATGAGCCGGGCCAGAATCCGGCGGGCAGTATGGCGTTGCTTCCGTGGCGCCGTCGTATCCTCGGTCAGCATGGCATCGATCGCAGGCTTGAACGGCTCCAACCGCCAGGCCACGCCTTGTCGTGGTTTGCGTTCGGGAGGGGAAGCAGATTCCAGAGCCTGTCTCACAGTCCTTCGGTGAACCCTGTGCCTAGCCGCTAGTGCACGGACCGAGAGGCCCTCGACCCGGGCATCCCTTCGGATCTGCGCGAACAACTCCACTCTCGACTCCATCCAGACCAGCCTTCCGCCGCATCCATACACTGATGAATCCAAGGTTGAAGGTGGGGCCACATATAACCGTCACAAGGTGCCCGGCGAGTCATGAAGTGGGGCCAGAGATAACCGTCCTACCGGGGCCATTCAAACCTGTCACAGTCATCCGTCCGAGGTGAGGATCCCTGCGGCATTGAACGGCCAGCGTTGAGTTGCTTGGACGGCGCCACCTGCCCGCAATGGGCATAAACCGCCCAGGACGAGTTGTGTCCGCCGGAAGAGGACTTCCGGGGCGCCCCTTTTCCTGGCCGCCCGGTCCGGGGAAAGACCAGAAGCCAGGCGTCGTGACCGCCAGAGTTTGGCTATTTTTCGTTGGGAACGATGAGGACTGGACGTTTCTGTCGGCGGGCCAAGGATCCTGAGATGGACCCTTCGAGGATCCTGTCCATCCTTCCCAGTGGTCCTTGGCGGTCAGCTCCGACGATCAGCAGGCAAGCTCCAGTGTTTTCGGCCAGGCGGCATAGTGCCTTGGAAACGTCACCGTTGAGCACACGGAAGGACCATTGCTTTCCGGGCGGCCCCAGGAGTGATTCCAGGCGGTGCCGCAGTTCGTCGGCCGGATATTGGGCCTCTTCATTAGGGGCTGGTTCGAGGGACTGCGCGGTCCTGGACGGACCCGGTTCCCATTCCGTGAGGTAACCGGCCGGGTCGACGAAGGCACAGATAAGATGTCGTCCCAGCGCGGTCGCCAGCTCCGCCGCAGTGTGGATTAGGTGGGGGGAAAAGGTCCATTTGACGCCCAGCACGATGGGCCCGGTGATCCATCCTTTATCGTCCATGTCGCTGTCCTTGGCGGATGCGGAGTGGACCCAGGACAGTCAGGCCCGCGGCCATCCCTGCAGCGGCTGCCATGGCGTAGGCCATGGCTGTGTAGCTGCCAAGCAGGCCGGCCAGTGCGGAGCCTGCTGCGGGGGCGAGGGCGGTGATGATGGTGAGGGGTGCGGCGAACGTGCCCTGCAGGAGCCCGAGGCTGGTGCTTCCCCATCTGTCGGCGACGAGGGTGGCCTGCAGCAGTGTCTGGCAGCCGCGGACGGCACCGGCGAGCATGCCGGCGGCGATCAGCAGGGGCGCCGGTCCTGGCAGGAGAGCCAGGAGAAGGATGGCGCCGGTGGCAGTTCCGCTGACGGCGATGATGCGCGTCGTGGCGGGAATGGCGGCGAAGAGCATGCGTCCGGCTACTTGTCCTGCCCCGACGAGTCCGAGGCCGACCGCGGCCGCGGTGTGGTCGGCGCCTTTTTCCATGAGCAGCGGGATGATGTTCAGCGTCACGGTGTACAGGCCGAGGCTGAGCAGGACCATGAGTGCCTGCAGTCCCAGGAATTCCGGGCTGCGCCGGATGGACCGGACACGCGCCCTGTCACCAGCTGGTGATAATCCCGGCTCAACGTGCCGCCATGCTCTGTTCAGGCAGCGGGCGTGCAGCGGAACGGTGACCAGCACCAGCACGCCGGCGAGGATGAGGAAAGCAGCGCGCCACCCAAAGGTTGAGCACAGCGCCGCCGTGAGCGGGGCGAATATCGTGGACGCGAAACCGGCGACGAGGGTCAGGATCGTCAGCGGCCTGACCCGGGCCGGGCCGTACCAGCGGCTGATCACGGTGAAGGCTGACTGATACAGCACCGCTGCCTGCGCGGTCCCGGCCAGCAGCCACGCCGCCGTGAAAACGGGCAGGTTGGGTGCGGCACTGACCAGGACCAATGCCAGGGCTCCGAGCAGCGAACCGCCGGCCATCAGGTGGCGGGGGCCGGTCCTGTCCAGGATTCGGCCGACCGCGATTCCCGCGGCCGCGGACACCACGAGCCCGGCAGAAAACGCCGCGGTGACCAGGGCCGCGTCCCAGCCGGTGTCCTCGCTGATGGGCCGGACTGCCGCCAGCAGCGCGTAGTAGAGCACACCCCAGGCCGTGGTCTGCGTGATGCAGAGCGCGGCCAGGCCGCCGCGGGGTGCACCCTCCGCGACCAGTTCCTGTACCGGCGCCTGGGCGGACATCGCCTAGTTCCCGGTGAGCTCCGTGTAGAGCTTCTGGACCCGGTTCTTGATGTCGTCCCGGACCAGGCGCATGCGTTCCATGCCTTCAATGCCCCGTTCGGAGGGCTCGTCGGTCTCCCAGACTTCAAACCGGGTGCCCTCGTGGGGTTCGAGCTTCGCTTCGGTGCCCAGGACGACGACGGCGTCGACCGTGTCCAGGACCTCCTCGGTGACCGGTTTGGGGTGTTCACCGGTGATGTCGATGCCGAGCTCGGTCAAGGATTCCACGGCCTGGGGGTTGAGGTCCTTGCCGGGTTTGGTGCCGGCGGAGTACACGGCAATGGTGTCTCCGGCGAGGTCGCGCATGAGTCCGGCGGCGAGCTGGGATTTGCCGCCGTTTTTGCTGCAGACGAAGAGCACTGCAGGCCTGTGCTGGCCGGGTGTTTCGGTGGTCATGGGTGCGTTGTTTCCTTTGTGAGTGAGTCGACCAGGGTTTTAACCCGGTCGTGGATCTGGTCGCGGATTTCCCGGACTCTGTCGAGGGGCTGCTCTGCGGGGTCCGGCAGGTCCCAGTCCTCGTAGCGCTTGCCCGGGTAGATGGGGCAGGAGTCGCCGCAGCCCATCGTGATGACCACGTCCGAGGCCCTAACGACGTCGTCGGTGAGGGGCTTGGGGTAGTTCCGGGTCAGGTCCAGGCCCATCTCGGACATCACTGCGACGACGGCGGGATCCAGCTCCGCCGCCGGGAGGGAACCGGCCGAGCGGACGTGGATCCTTCCTTTCGCTTCGACGGTGAGCAGCGCGGCGGCCATCTGGGACCGGCCGGCGTTCTGTACGCAGACGAACAGAACCTCGGGTACCTCGGAGGCGATGGCGCCCTTGGACTTGGCAAGGGCGGCGAGCCGGTCGCCGGCGAAGTGTTCGGTCGTGGCGGGCAGGTAGCTGCTGATTTTTGCCGTCCGGGCCAGCGCGGCGTAGGACTCGAAGACATACCGCTCCACCGTTTCGGCCGCGAAAATGCCATGGAATTTCTCGCCGAGGCGGGCGCTGATGCGGTGCAGGATTTCGGTGTTGTCCTGCAGCCCGAGGCTGGTCTCACGGTTCTCAGTCATGGCAGCAATCCAGTTGTTTTCGGTGCGGGGTCAGTTGATTCCGGAACGGCCGTGGGCCAGCCCGGTGGGAAAGCCGACGAGTACCGGTTCGGGTGCAGCGCAGCACCCGCTCTCCTCCGCTGCCCCTCCGGTTGCCTTGGCGGTGGTTGTGGGGACGTCGCAGCTGGTGCCGGCGTCCGTGGAGCAGACCCCGGTCTCGGGCAGCTCGAGGTGGACGGTATCGGCGGCGTCGTGGTCCCCGGCCAGGGCGGCGACGACAGAGCGGACCTGTTCGTAGCCGGTGGCCAGCAGGAAGGTGGGGGCCCGGCCGTAGGACTTCATCCCGACAATGTAGAAGTCCTTGTCGGGATGGGCCAGCAGTCGCGCCCCATGGGGCGGGACGGTGCCGCAGGAGTGGAATTCGGGGTCGATCAGGGGGCCGAGCTCCACCGGGGCTTCGACGGCCGGGTCCAGGTTGAGCCGGAGTTCGCGCAGGATGTCCAGGTCAGGGCGGAAGCCGGTGCACGGCACGATGACGTCAGCTTCGATCGTGCGGCCGTCCACGGCCTCGACGATCACGCCGGAGTCGAGGGTTTTGAGGGCGGCGATGCCGAAGCTGGTGTGCAGTTCGATCTTGCCTGCTTCGACGAGGCGCCGGACGCGGCCGCCGAGCTGGCCGCGGGCGGGCAGCCCGTCGGCGTCGCCGCCGCCGTAGACCTTCTCGGCAGTGGCGCCGCGGACTGCCCAGAGGATGCGGGTGTCCGGTTCGTCTTTCGTGAGGTCGGCGAGGCTGATGAGGGTGTTCGCTGCGGAGTGGCCTGCGCCGACGACCAAGACCCGGCGCCCGGCGAACGCTGCACGGTCCCGCCCTGTCACGTCCGGCAGCGGGGCGGAGATCCGGCCCGCAGCGGTGTCTTCGCCGATGGCGGGCAGCCCGGAGGTGCCCAGCGGGTTGCGGCGGGACCACGTGCCGGAGGCGTCGATGACGGCGGCGACGGTGTGGTCGCGGGTTTCTCCGTCGGAGTGCTCAACCCGGACGGTGAAGGGGGTGGTGTCCCGGTCCCGGACATGGGTTTTGTCCAGGCCCTGCCGGGTGACGGCAGTGACGCGGGCACCCACCTGCAGACGCGAGGAAATCTCAGACAGCGCGGCCAGCGGGGCGAGGTAGTTGTCGATGAGTTCGCCACCGTAGGGCAGGGCGGTGGGCCGTGGGGCGATCCAGCCTTCGGCTTCGAGCAGGCGGAGGGCGGCGGCGTCGGTGTTGTAGCGCCAGGGTGAGAAGAGTCGGATGTGGCGCCATTGTTCGATGGCGGCGCCTGCCGTGGGGCCGGCTTCGAAGATGAGGGGTTCCAGGCCGCGTTCGAGCAGGTGCGCGGCGGCCGCGAGGCCGACGGGTCCTGCTCCGATCACGGCGACGGGCAGCGTGTTCTTCTCAGCCATGGTGTTCCTCATTTCCGTTGGTGGCAGTTTGGTTGTGGTGTGAGGTGCCTGCCCGGCCCAGAGGGGGAAAGGGGCCGGGCAGGGCGGTGCGCCTTAGCAGCAGTCCTGGTCGTCGCAGTCAGTGCCGCCGCAGCAGCCGGTGTCTGTAACCATGGGTACTCACCTCCTCCCCGGGGTGGGAGTTTCAGGCGTGACGGGGTTCCTCGACCAGGGCGGTGGCGATGCTGTCGGCATCTTCCAGCGCGGCGAGGTAGCGTTCGGCGTCCAGGGCTGCCGCGCAGCCGGTGCCGGCCGCGGTGATGGCCTGGCGATAGCGGTGGTCCACGGCGTCGCCGCACGCGAACACACCCGGCAGGTTGGTGACCGTGGTCGGTGCATCGACCTTGATGTAGCCGTCGTCGTCCAGGTCCACCTGGCCGGTGAGCAGTTCGGTGCGCGGTACGTGGCCGATGGCCACGAAGATCCCGGTTGCCCCCTGGTGCCGGGTTCCACCGGTGACGGTGTCGGTCAGGGTCACGCCGGTGACCTTTCCGTCGCCGTGGATGGCGGTGACGGCGGAGTTCCAGGCGAAGCTGATCTTGGGGTTGTCCTTGGCCCGTTGGGCCATGATGCGGGAGGCGCGGAGTTCGTTCTTGCGCACGACGACGGTGACGGACTTGCCGAACCGGGTCAGGAACATCGCCTCCTCCATCGCCGAGTCACCGCCGCCGACGACGATGATGTCCTGGTCACGGAAAAAGAACCCGTCGCAGGTCGCGCACCAGGACACACCATGGCCGCTGAACTTCTTCTCCTCCGGCAACCCGAGCTCCTTATACGCGGAGCCGGTGGCCAGGATGACGGCGGGCGCCTCGTAGGTCTCCCCTCCCCCGGTGACCACGCGTTTGAGGTGGCCGGTCAGCTGGACCTCGGTGACGTCGTCAAAGACGACCTTGGCGCCGAACTTCTCTGCCTGCTCCTGCAGCCCGTCCATCAGTTCCGGGCCCTGGATGCCTCCGGGGAAGCCCGGGAAGTTCTCGACCTCGGTGGTGTTCATCAGCGCCCCGCCGGCGGTGACGGAGCCGGCGAGGACCAGGGGGTTCAGGCCGGCACGGGCGGCGTAGATGGCGGCGGTGTAGCCGGCGGGCCCGGATCCGATGATGATCAGCTGTTCGGCGGTGGCCGGTGCGTTGTTGGTGCTCACGGGTGTCGCTCCTGGTGTCCGGGGGCCGGTTACTTGGCGGCGGGGATGAGCGAGTCGATCAGGCCCTCGATGCGGGTCTTGATCTCGTCGCGGATCGGGCGGACCGATTCGACGCCCTTGCCGGCCGGGTCTTCCAGGACCCAGTCCTCGTAGCGCTTGCCCGGGAAGTAGGGGCATTCGTCACCGCAGCCCATGGTGATGACGACGTCGGATTCCTTCACGGCCTCGGTGGTGAGGACCTTGGGAACCTCGGCGGACATGTCGATGCCGACCTCGGCCATCGCCTCGACGGCCGCGGGGTTGATCTTGTCGGCAGGCTGGGACCCGGCGGAACGGACCTCGATCTGGCCCTTGCCGAGGGTGGTCAGGAACGCGGCGGCCATCTGGGAGCGGCCGGCGTTGTGGACGCAGACGAACAGAACGGAGGGCTTCTTGGCGGTTTCAGTGCTCACTGGTTATCTCCTGGAATCAGTTGCTTGGTCTGGGTGGTCATGCCGAACCAATACCCGAAAGACATTGATATTCATCGATGTACTGAGTATCGGCGCATAAATTGATGTTTGTCAATATTTTGAATCGGGTCAGGCTGCCCGCACGCGGAGAGCCAGATCATGGACGCGGCGTGAAATGTCGGCGAAGGCGTCCTCGAACGCGAGGTCATTGTTCAGCCGCAGTGGATCCGGAACCGACCAGTGAATCCCGCGCAGTCCGGAAAGTTCCTCGTGGGCGTTATCGCAAACGGTGACTATCAGGTCTTCATCGAGGGCCACCTGGTCAATACGGCGGGGCAGGGCATCCCGCAGGTCAAGGCCATTGCGGCGCGCTACCTCAACGGCGCCCTGGGCCACGTGCTCCGCGGGATGCGTTCCCGCCGACACCGAGGGAACGGTACTGACATTGCGCCAGAGTGCAGCGGCCAGCTGCGAACGTGCGCTGTTGCGGGTGCAGACGAACAGGACCCGGCGCGCATCATGCTCGCGACCCGGGACCAGGCCATCCAGGGCCGCGGGCGCGAGCTTGAAGTAACTGCGACGCTTGTCGGCTTCGGAGCGCAGCCGCACCGCCAGGCCGGCCTCTTCCAATGTCCGCAGGTGATGGGAGAGCAGGTTGGACGGCATTCCCAACTCGGATTGCAGCTCCTTGGGCGATAGGTCGCCCAGGGTCAGCAGGTCCACGATGCGCAGCCGCGCAGGATCGGCCAGGGCGGCATGCTTGGCTACCCTGGCCTGAAACGTCACTTCTTGATCAATGTTCATTGATTCAATTCTGACTGACCTAATTTGTTCAGTCAATCCGGGCGTCCCTGCGGAGGTTATGCGTTCGTTCCGATGCTGCTGGGGAAGTAGCGCTTGCGGGCCCATAGCGCCGCGTAAACCAGTGCCACGAGGACGGGAACCTCGATCAGCGGCCCGACGACGCCGGCGAGGGCCTGTCCGGAGGTGACGCCGAAGGTGCCAATCGCGACGGCGATGGCGAGCTCGAAGTTGTTCCCTGCCGCCGTGAACGCCAGCGTCGTCGTCTTGGCATAACCAAGGTTCAATAGCCGGCCAAGGACCATGCCCACCCCGAAGACCACGAGGAAGTAAACCAGCAGAGGTACTGCAATGCGGACCACGTCCAGCGGCCTGGAGGTAATCGTGCCGCCCTGCAGCGCAAACAGGAGCGTGATGGTGAACAGCAGTCCGTAGAGAGCCCAGGGTCCAAGCCTGGGCAGGAGCTTGCTTTCGTACCAGTCCCTCCCCTTGGCCTTCTCGCCAACGGTGCGGGTCAGGAAACCGGCCAGCAGCGGGATGCCCAGGAAGATCAACACCGAGAGGGTGATGGCCCAGAACGAGAAATCTGCGCTGGTGGTGGGCAGGCCCAGGAGGGACGGCAGCCATTGGAGGTAGAACCAGCCAAGCGCGCCGAACGCGAGCACCTGGAAGACGGAGTTGATGAACACGAGCACGGCCGCGGATTCGCGGTCACCACAGGCAAGGTCGTTCCAGATCATGACCATGGCGATGCACCGGGCGAGGCCGACAATGATCAGCCCCGTGCGGTACTCGGGAAGGTCCGGGATGAAGATCCACGCGAGGGCGAACATGAACGCCGGAGCCAGGATCCAGTTGATCACCAGCGAGGTGATCATCAGCTTCCGGTCGGCCAGCACCCGGTGCGCCTGATCATAGCGGACCTTGGCGAGGACCGGATACATCATCACGAGAAGGCCGATGGCGATCGGCAGGGACACTTCGCCGACTTTCACGGCCTCCAGCGCAGTGTTCAGACCGGGGATCAGGCTGCCAAGCAGCAGACCAAGCGCCATGGCGGCGATGATCCATACGGGCAGGAAGCGGTCAAGAGTGGAGAGTTTACCTACGACGGCAACTTCTTCCCGGCGTAGGGGTGGGGTATCGGTCCGATTGCTCACGGTTCTCCTGTGCAGCTCGCAATAAATTGACGGGGATCGATATGCGAGTATTCCCGGTTATATCGATGAATGTCAATCTGTGTGCATAATGGGACGCATGAACTCTCTGCAAACTTTTGAGCCCAAGGCCGACACCGCCTGCTGCGTGCCGGCTGACAAGCCGGCGCTGAGCGCTGAAGAAGCACAGCAGAAGGCCCTCGTTTTCAAGGCGCTGGCGGACCCGAGCCGGCTCCGTCTGCTGTCCATCATCAAGGCCTCATCGTCCGGTTCGACCTGCGTATGCGACCTCACCGAGCCCCTGGACCTGAGCCAGCCCACGGTGTCCCATCACCTGAAAATCCTGGTCGAGGCGGGCCTGCTGCTGCGTGAGAAGCGCGGCACCTGGGCCTACTTCTCGCTCGCCCCGGGCGCGCTGGAGGACGTCGCAAACCTCCTGGTCGCCCTGTGAGCGCGACCCTGACGGTCCGGGCCATGGAACCGTCGGACTGGCCTCAGGTCCGGGCCATTCACCAGCACGGCATCGACACCGGGCACGCGACCTTTGAATCCCCCGCCCCCCCGGGTGAGTAGTTTGACCAGTACAGGCTGCCCGGCCACCGTCACGTTGCCGCTTCTGGAACAGCCGGCCGGCTACCGTGGAGGACGAGATGGAATCGAAACAGGAAGAGATCCTAGCCGGCTACCGCCGGGCCCGGACCGACCTTGATGCCTGGCTGACGAACGCCACCACGGCGGACCTCCACCGCAAAAGCAACGGCACCAAATGGACCAACGAAGAACTGCTCTTCCACATGGTCTTCGGCTACATGATCGTCCGCGCACTGCTTCCGCTGGTTCATCTCATCAGCATGCTCCCTGCCCCCGTGGGCAGGGGCTTCGCCGCAATCCTGAACGCGGGCACGCGCCCCTTCGACGTCATCAACTACTGGGGCTCCCGCAGCGCAGCCCTCTACTACAACCACCGCCGGATGAGCCGGAAACTTGAAACCACCATCAACGCCATCACCCGGAGACTGGAACGCGAGAACATTAGATCCCTGGGCAGATCCATGCCATTCCCGGACCGCTGGGATCCCTTCTTCGCCCCCACCATGACCATCTGTTAGCGGCCATGAAAAACTGCCCATAGGCGGCCACGAAAGTGCCCGCTGGCGGCCAGCAGAACTGCCCGCCGGTGGCCATGAGATCTGCCCACTTCCTTACTTGTTCCTGCCGCGTCTT
>NZ_JBHDJA010000024.1:0-65299 GCF_041877125.1 Arthrobacter sp. E44 | reverse complement strand
TTCACTGGGTTGGGGTGGAGGGATCCCACCATTTTTCAAAGGGGGATTGCCCCGGACAAAGAACAACCGGACGCATCCTGGGTCCGGACCGGGGCCCGGCCCGCCACGCTGGTTGCACTGGCCCTGCCGGGTTCGGCCTACCTTTACCAAGGTGAGGAGCTGGGACTTCCGGAGCACACTACCCTCCCTGCGGAGGCCAGGCAGGACCCGACGTTCTTCCGGACCCACGGCGCAGAAATCGGGCGCGATGGTTGCCGGGTTCCGCTGCCGTGGGCAGGGGAAGAACCCGGTTATGGTTTTTCCCAAGGCGCTTCCGCAAAAGCGCCCAAACCGTGGCTCCCGCAGCCCGAAAGCTTCGGCCCTCTAGCCGCCGACAAACAGGACGGCGAGGACGGCTCAACGCTGGAGCTCTACCGCGCAGCGTTGGCGTTCAGGGCAGCCCAGCGCCTGGGCAGCGGCACCGTGGAGTGGACCGATGAACACTCGCCGGGCACCGGGCTGCTGGCTTTCCGCAATGGGGAAACAGTGGTCTTGTCCAACATGAGCTTCGCCTCGGCCCCCGTGCCCGAAGGTTATGCCGTGGTCCTTTCCAGCGGTCCCGAACCCGCCGAAGAGTGGGCCGCCATCCAGGAAATCCCCGTGGACTGCACTGTTTATCTTCAAAGCAGGCAGCGCCTTGAAATCGGCCGGCATCTTCACGGCGGTCGGTAACCGGGAAGGGCGTGCAGTACCGGCAGCAGCGCCCGCCGGCACCAGGGGCAACCTAGCGGACGCGCTCGGCCCGGCTGAAGCGCGTCCGCGCCCCTGCCCCGATGTGGATGAGGACCGGCACCTCCTTGCCCACAACGGACTCCAGCGCGTGCACGAGTCCTGACACCTCGGCCGCGAGCAGATGCGGTGCGACACCCTGGCGCGGAAGAAGACGGACCTTCAATGCGGGCGAGCCCTTCACGTCATAGGCAGTGACCGTGGCACCGGCCAAGTCCGGTCTCCCCTCCAAAGCCTGCTTCAGCGCCTGTTCCGCTACCCCGCCGCCGATGCGGACGTCGCCGGGGGTGTCACCGGGATCGTATTCGGCTGCGAGGAGGTTCGACCGGCCTTTTCCTTGCTGGGCGATCCAGGCCACCATGAGGCCCATCAGCCCCAGCAGCGCCACTGCCACGACAATCCACAACCAGCTTTCCGACCGGCCAGGGAACCGCGTGGACTCGAAAAGCCGGGTGAGCCCGCCCCAGACCCCGCCGGACCAGGCGTGCCACCAGGAAGCAACGGGAGGAACGGCCGCCAACAGCACCAACAGGATCCCTGCTCCAAGCAGGGCCAGGCCCAGCACAGTGAGCAGGATGCGGTTGAGCAGTGCCGGGGTGCTGTTCATGCCCCAACCACCCCGGAAGCAGTGACGTTGACGCGCGGAACGGGAGCAGGTTCCAGCAGCATCTGGTCCAGCTCGTCGCGGATTGCGTCCAATACCCTGTCCTGGTCCACGGGGATTCCGGACGTGGGACGCACGTTGACCAGCACCTGTCGCTGGGAAACAACCACCATGACCTGTTCAGGCGTGACGTTGGCGGCCAGGCGCGCGCGGCGGGCAAGCGAGGATGCAATGACCTCGTCATCCACCACCACGGCCGGGAGGCCCTCGCCGGGTGCACCGGCCAGCAGGTGGCGGGCGCGTTTTCCTGGGAGGACCCCATTAAGGAAGAAGATCAGGCCCAGCATGGCAAGGACGGCGCCAATCGCTGACAGCAGCAGCGGGGAGATCCCGGCCGGAAGGTCCACGATGCGCTGGGCGGCAACCTGCGGCTCAATGAGCCAGGCGGGCTGGCCCACGGCGTGGACCCCGGATTCCAGCACGCCGTAGGCAGCCAAAATTAGGACGAGGGCAGCGGCGGCAATGGACACGGAGGCACGGGAGGAGTGGGTCTCACGGTAAAGGACCCTGCGCATGAGGGTCCCGGTGCTCCCCCGGGTCTCCTCAGCCGCCCCGCGGTCTTCCACGCTGCTGCTCACCGCACCCGCCCTCCTGCACTGGTCCTTGCTGTGCTGATCCTTGCCCCGCTGATGCGGATATCCACGCGGCTCAACCGGGAACCGCTCAGTTCGGAAACTGTTGCCAGGATGGTTGCCTTGGCCCTGACGGTGCGGTCCCAGACGGACCCGCCGGCCGCCTGCACCCGTGCCGGCTCCAGCACCACGGACTGCAAAGGCGGGATGCTGATGGGGGCAACGAGGGATAAAGCCAGCAGGCCGTCGTCGTCCGTCCAATCCGCCCGAACATCCTGGGCGTCGACGCCCAAGGCCTGCGCCGCCGCCACCCTGGCAAGGCTGGTCAATGCCTGGGTGCTGATCCGGTTGTGGCCGCCGAGCACCTGCCCAGGCATAACGGGTGCGGGTGTTGTCATGAGGAGGAACGCCGGCCGGTGATGGCATCTAAGACGCCGCGCAGGTCCAGTTTCCCTTCCGCAGCCCGGCCCAGGAGCGCTCCGATGGCCATGAAGAGCAAGGAGACAAGGAAGCCCCACAGCCCGAATTGCAGGGACATGAAAGCCACGAAGGCGCCCATCGCCACGCCTGCCACCGTGAGGCTCACAGCAGTGCCTCCCGTTCGGCCGTTGCGGGCGGGGTGGTTTTGACGGGCGGGGGCACGTAGACGTCCGCTATTTCCACGTTAACCTCGATGACCTGCAGGCCCACCAGTTCCTCGACGGCGCGGTAGACAGCGGCGCGGACCGCATTGGCCAGTGAGTGCAGGGGTGTTCCATAGCTTGCCACCAGGGTGATGTCCACTGCTACCTGGGTTTCGCCCACTTCAGCACGGACACCGGCGGCGTGGTCGGAGCTTCCGACGGCGTCGCGGATGGCGCCCAGGGCACGGGACGGACCCGACCCAAGGGAATAGACGCCCGGAACTGCCCGCGCGGCGATTCCTGCGACCTTGGCCACCGCAGTCTCGGAGATGACGGTCCGTCCGGGGCCCGGGGCCGGGCTTGCGGCGGGACGGCTTGGCACCACGGGTTGTGGGTTCTGGTATTCCATCAGGCACTCCCCCTTCTGTTGCTTCCACCCTATCCCCAGCCTGTGACACTGCGCTGGAAGAGACATCAGGGGTTAAAGCAGAAAAGCACCAGTTCCGAAGAACTGATGCTTCCCAGTGGTGGCTCCGACCGGCGTCGATCCGGTGACCTTTCGATTTTCAGTCGAACGCTCTACCAACTGAGCTACAGAGCCTAGGTGACTAGTCACCATGACAGCCGGAATCTCTTCCAACAATCAGAGCGACCCTGACGGGACTTGAACCCGCGACCTCCGCCGTGACAGGGCGGCGCGCTAACCAACTGCGCTACAGGGCCTTGCGTTTCTTGCTTCGCAGTATCTCTACCGCTTTTTTCAAGGCTTCCAGCCTACCAGACTTTTTGAGCCTGCTTGACCAGTTCCTTGAGTACCCCCAACGGGATTCGAACCCGTGCCGCCGCCGTGAAAGGGCGGTGTCCTAGGCCGCTAGACGATGGGGGCCAGAACCTGTCCGGAACAAAATAAAAGGCGTCAAGCGGGGCTTTCCGTCTTTGTCCTTTGCGTTCTCCGAACGGGACTCCACAACTATAGGGGGTAACCGGGAATATTCCAAAATTGGCGCAAGACCCCACTTTTCCAGCGCCTTACGGGTAAAGATGGACGGATGGATGCCGTCGCAGCGCTCAACGAGATTGCTTTCTGGCTGGAGCGCGGACGCGCCGCCACCTTCAAGGTCCAGGCCTTCCGCAAGGCGGCAGCTGCCATCAACCCCCTTGGCCCTGACGAAGTGGCATTGCGGGCCCGCACCGGCCGACTCAAGTCCATGAAGGGAATCGGCGACCGGACCTACGCTGTCATCCGGGAGGCCGTGGACGGGCAAGTGCCCGGCTACCTGGCAGACCTCAGGGAGAAGGGCACCCAGCCGTTGGCATCCGGTGGGGCAGACCTCCGGGCGGCGCTGCGTGGCGACCTGCACAGCCACAGCGAATGGTCCGACGGCGGCTCCCCCATTGAGCTGATGGTGGCTGCTGCGGAGGTGCTGGGCAGGGAGTACCTGGCCCTGACCGACCACTCCCCCAACCTCACCATCGCCAATGGACTGTCGCCCGAGCGCCTGGTGGACCAACTGGACGTAGTGGCGGGCATCAACAGCAACGGCGGGGCCACCCGGCTCCTGACCGGGATCGAAGTGGACATCCTGGAGTCCGGCGAGCTCGACCAGGAGCCGGAACTGCTGGACCGCCTGGACATCGTGGTGGCCAGCGTCCACTCAAAGCTGCGCGCCGACCGGAAAACCATGACCACCCGGATGCTCGGCGGCATCCAGGACCCGCAGACCAACATCCTGGGCCACTGCACCGGGCGGCTCGTCGAGGGCTCGCGCGGAACCCGGCCGCCGTCGGACTTCGACGCCAAGGAAGTGTTCGCAGCGTGCGCGGAACACGACGTGGCCGTCGAGATCAATTCCCGCCCGGAGCGGCAGGACCCACCGGACGCCCTGATCCAGTTGGCGCTGGAGGCAGGCTGCCTGTTCTCCATCGACAGTGATGCCCATGCGCCGGGGCAACTGGACTTCCTGCAGTACGGCGCGGAGCGGGCAGCCCGCAACAACGTGCCGCCCGAACGGATCATCACCACCTGGCCGGTGGATAAGCTGCTCGCCTGGGCTGGCGGACAGTAGGGACGGCAAAAGTAGTCGCTGGGGAAAGAAAGGGTCGGCGTAAATAAAGGGCGGCCTTCCCGCCACGGCAGCACCAGCCGGCTGCATCTCCGTTATTTGGCGGCGTCGGCCAGCTTCTGCCGGAAATCCGCTTTGGTGCTTAGCGTCAGCTTCTCCCCGTTGAGGAAGAAGGTGGGCGTGCCGTTGACACCAAGGGCATTGCCGTCGGCGATATCGGCCAGGATGCGGTCTTCGGTTTCGGAGTTGGCGACGGCGGCATCGAACTCCGCGATGTTGAGCCCCAACTCCTGCGCGTAGGTGCGGAACAGGGGCGCCTGGGATTGTTGGTTTCCGGCCCATTGGGACTGGTGTTCGAACAGCTTGTTTGCCATCTGCCGGTACTGGCCCTGTTGTGCGGCCGCCTCCACAGCAAGCGCTGCCTGGCCGGAGTTGGGGTGGGCGGACAGCGGAAAGTACCTGTTGACGAACGTGATCCTGTCCCCGAACTCCGCTTTGAGCTCCTCCACAAAGGGGTGCACGGCCCCGCAGGAGGGGCACTCGAAGTCGAGGAACTCCACCAGCTGCGCCTTTTCCTCGGGGGGTGCGGTGAGCCGGTGGCTGTCCGCGCGCACGAGTTGTTCCTGGCCCGCTGCCGGGGATGCGGACTGCGGGGGCTTGGTGGCAGTGAAAAGGGCATACCAGGCCACCCCGCCCAAGACGATGACAGCCATTGCGATCCAGATGACTCTCCGGATAAGGCGCGGGGTATCACGGGCGGGAACCTGGGGGGAGAGCATAGTCCGCATCCTAGCCGAGGGCACCGACGTGGCCGATTCCCGCCAGTCCGACGCCGGCATCCGCCGTAGATTTATCTCATGCCTTCCACCAGTCCCGCGCGTCAACCTTTTCCTCCGCAAGCTCCAGCTGCTGCTCCCGTCAAGGCACTGGGCGTGGCGGCCATGGTGGTCACCGTGGTCCTGTGGGCCTCGGCGTTCGTGGGCATCCGGGCCATCGGCCCGCACTTCTCCCCCGGCTCCCTGACACTGGGCAGGCTGGCGATTGCCGCCGTCGTCCTGGCTTTCCTGGTGGTGCCACAACTGCTCAAGAGCCGGCTGTTGCCCCAGGGCCGCGAATGGCTGCCCATCCTCGCCTATGGGGTGATGTGGTTCGGCGGGTACAACGTGGCATTGAACGCAGCAGAGCACATCCTGGATGCCGGCACCAGCGCCTTGCTGATCAACGTCAACCCCATCCTGGTGGCCATCATGGCGGGCATCTTCCTCAAGGAAGGCTTTCCGCGCTGGCTGCTGATCGGCAGCACGGTGGCGTTTTCCGGGGTCGCGTTGATCGCCTTTGGCTCGGGCCGGCCGCGCGTACCTGGGGAAAGTTCGACGGCGGACCTGGCGGGTGTGGCGCTTTGCCTCCTTGCAGCGGTGCTCGCCGCGGTCAGCGTCATCATCCAGAAACCGGTGGTGCGGAAATTCCCCGCGGCCCAGGCCACGTGGTTCGGCATCGTGGTGGGAGCCCTGTGCTGCCTGCCCTTTGCAGGGCAGCTGGTGTCCGAAGTGCAGGCCGCCCCGCCGCAGGCCACGCTGGGGCTGGTGTACCTGGGCGTTTTCCCGACCGCCATCGCCTTCACCACCTGGGCTTACGCGTTGTCGCTGGTGGATGCCGGGAAACTCGCCGCCACCACCTACCTGGTCCCCGGCACTACCGTCCTCATCTCCTGGCTGCTCCTGGGCGAGATCCCCACCGCATGGGGGCTGGTGGGCGGGCTGGTGTGCCTGGTGGGAGTGGGGCTGACCCGGCGCAGGACGCCGCGGACCGCATCCGGCATCAACGCTTCCAGCGGTAGGGTCTGGGCATGACAGCCAACCTGCCGCCGGGCCTGCCGATCGTTCCCGACGGAGGGCATGAGCCTTCCGGTTTCACTATGTCCCCCGACGACTTCGAGGCCGCTGTCCAGGACGCCCTCGACAGCATTCCGGAGCGGCTGGCCCGCGCCATGGACAACGTTGCGGTCTTCATTGACGACGATTACGTGCCCGGACCCGGGGAAGACCCGGACACCGTGCTGCTGGGACTGTACGAAGGGGTTCCGCTGACGGAGCGCGATTCGTGGTGGGACGCCGGTTCCCTCCCGGACCGGATCACGATCTTCCGCGAACCCATCCTGGAAATCTGCGCCTCCCGGGACGACGTAATCCACGAAGTTGCCGTGACCGTAGTCCACGAAATAGCGCACCACTTCGGGATCTCCGATGACCGGCTGCACGAACTGGGCTGGGGCTAGCCTTGTAATCATGGGACATGACCACAGTCACAGCCACGGGATCACCGGCACCGGGCGGCACCGGAAGCGGCTTGTGGCCGTCCTGGGGATCACCCTTGACGTGGTGGCCATCCAGATCGTGGGTTCCATTCTCTCCGGGTCGCTTTCCCTCCTGGCGGACGCCGGACATATGCTCTCCGACGCGGCCGGCGTCACCATCGCCCTGCTGGCTGCGTGGATCGCGGGCCGCCCCGCAAGCGATCAGCGGACCTATGGCTTCCAGCGTGCGGAGGTTCTCGCGGCACTGGCCAATGCGCTGATCCTGATCGTGATTTCCGTCGTCATTTTCACCGAAGCCATCAGGCGGTTCGGCGCACCCCCGGAAGTGCGGACGGACATCATGCTGTTTGCCGCCATCCTCGGCGCCGTCGCCAACCTGGTATCGCTGCTGGTCCTGCGAACGGCGCAGGAGGAGAGCCTGAACATCCGCGGCGCCTACCTGGAGGTGCTGGGCGACCTCTTGGGCTCGGTGGCCGTCATCATCGCAGCGGTGGTGATCATGCTGACCGGCTTCCAGGCAGCGGACACCATTGCCTCCGTCCTGATCGCGCTGATGATCCTCCCGCGGGCCTGGAGCCTGCTGCGCGACGTGGTGGACGTCCTCCTGGAAGCCAGCCCCAAAGGAGTGGAGGTCCAGATGATCCGGGAACACATCCTTTCCGTGGCGGGTGTGACGGACGTGCACGACATCCATATCTGGACCATCACGTCAGGCGTACCAGTGTTCTCCGCCCACGTGGTGGTGGAGGACGGAGTACTCAACGCCCGGGGCGCCGACCAGCTGCTGGACAAGCTCATCACCTGTCTGGGCTCGCACTTTGATACCGACCACTGCACCTTCCAACTGGAGCCCGCCAGTCACTCAGAACATGAGGAACGCCAACACGCCTGATCCGACACACCCCGCAAATTCTGCCCCTAATGACACTGTTGTGGTTTATGTTATTGATGTGACTGCTGTTGCTAATGTGCAAAGGGTCACGTAACCTCGGACTGCTGGCGAGCAGCTGAGGGGCACGGTTGTGCCACATCCAGAACCTCACTCCCAGCCTTACCGTTGCGAGGTCTCTGCAGATGGCTTTATCCGGATCCGGCCGCAGGACGGCCGTGCTGTGCGCCGCCGTCGTCCTTTTTGCTTCCGTGGCAACACCTGCAGCCGCGGTCCCGGCGCCATCCCTTCCCTTGACCGTTCCGGCGTCGCCCGGGATTCCCTCGCCCGAGGACATTGCCGCGGCCAAGGCCAGCGAGTCCGCGACGGCGGATAAGGTCACCGACATCGAGCGCATCCTGGCCGACGCGTCCACCGCGCAGCAGGCCGCGTTCGCCGTGGCCATGCAGGCCAATAACGCCTACAGCGAGGCATTGGTGGAACTGCAGCAACGGACCGAAGCGGCGTCGGTGGCCTCGGCCAAGGCCGGATCCGCCCGGGAACAGCAGGACAAGACCCGCAAGCAGGTGGGCCAGCTCGCCGGTGACCTGTACCGGAACGGAGGCCTGAACCCCACCCTCGGAACGCTGGCCAGCGGCGGTGAAAGCCTGCAGCAGGCCGCCACGCTTGAGGCCCTCTCTGCCAGCCGCAGCCGGGCCTTCGAAGCTGCCGACGCCGCAGCCACTGCCTACCGTTCGCTGACCGCGGCTGCGGAGGACGCCACCAAGGCCGCCGACGATGCGGCCAAGACTGCGGAGCAACGGAAGTCCCAGGCGGAACAGGCGAATGCCGCGCAGGCGAAGGCAGTGGCCGACGCCAAGGCCCAGCGGACCGTCCTGGTGGACCAGCTCGCACAGCTCCGCAACACCACGGTGGCGCTTGAGTCAGCGCGCGTAGATGCTTTGGACCGGCAGCGCGAGGAGGCCCGCCTCGCCGCGCTGTCCGCCGCCGCGGACAAGGCCGCCGCGGACAAAGCCGCCCAGGATCAGGCAGCCCAAAATCAAGCTGGGCAAAACCGGGGTGCCGGCCAGAACAACCGCAGCCAGGACGTGGCACCTGCGGCTCCCGCTCCGGCAGGAGCGGCCCCCGCAGCGCCTGCCGCACCGGCGCCTGCTGCCCCCGCACCGGCGCCTGCTGCGCCGGTTGCTCCGGCACCTGCCCCTGCTGCCCCCGCACCCGCGCCCGCTGCTCCCGCACCCGCGCCCGTCGCTCCGGCACCCGCACCTGCCCCCGCACCCGCGCCCGCTCCGGCGCCGGCGCCAGCACCTTCAACGGGTTCGGGCACATATGAAGCAGCAATCTCCGTGGCCCTGGGAAAGGTGGGCGCTCCGTATTACTACCAGTGGGGCGGAACCGGCGTCTATGGTTTCGACTGCTCCGGATTGGTGCAGAACGCCTTCGCCGCAGCCGGCACCTACCTGCCGCGCACCGCTTCCCAGCAGTACGCGGCCGCCCCGGTCCACGTCCCGATTTCACAGGCCCGCCGCGGCGACCTGCTGGTCTGGGGCTCGGCACCGAACTTCTACCACGTGGCGATCTACCTGGGCAACGGCCAGGTGGTGCAGGCCCTCAACCCGCAGGAAGGCATCACCGTGTCCAGCATCAGCTCCATGGTGGGCATGGAGCTTTACCCGTACGCGGCCCGCTACTGATCCTCACCCACGCGGACCGTCCGCCGGGCGGCGCGGCATTGAAATCCGCCGCCGCCGTCGTCAGCTCAGAATGTCCTTGGTGACGAACCGGCCGTAGGCGAGCGCCCCGAACACTGCCACGTAGCCTGCCTGGAGCAGCGCGTTGCTGGCGAAAGAATCCCACACCACCGGCTGGCGCAGCATGTCGCCGAAGCCAAGCCAGTAGTGGCTGAAAAGCCACGGGTGCAGCCACTCCAGCTGCGGCAGCTGGTCGGCGACCTGCGACACTACCGAGACAACCACGGTGGCGGCCATTGCCCCGACGGGAACCACTGTCAGGGTGGACAGGAACAGCCCAATCGCGGAAAGGCCCGCCAGGGATATCGCCAGGTAGGCGGCGATCAGCACGATGCGCAGGGCAGCTTCGCCCGGCTGGACCACACCCCCGGAGAGCAGCGTCACCGGGCCTACCGGGAAAAGCGCGGCTCCGATGGCCGCACCGGCTGCGCCCACCGTTAAGGGTGCCGCGACGCAGAAGGCCAGCGCGCCTGCGTACTTGACCAGCAGGAGCCGCACCCGTCCCGCCGGCGCCACCAGCAGGTACCTGAGGGTTCCCAGGTTCGCTTCCCCGGCGATGGTGTCCCCGGCCACCACGCCCACCGCGAGCGGCATGAACAGCGGTACGGAGACCAGCATGGCGGTGAAGGCAACGAACAGGCCGTTTTGGGTGATCCGGTCAAGGAAGGCGGGACCCCGGCCAGGCGGAACGTTGGAGGAGACCCTCACTGCGATGGCGATGAGGACCGGGATGGCCGCCAGGGCCAGGAGCAGCGCCCAGGTGCGCCGGCGCCCGAACAGGACCTTGAGCTCGGACCCAAGCAGGGAAAATCCGGAGCTTCGCGGGGCTGCTACCGGCCGGGCCGTTCCGGCGGCTTCGGGCATGTCGGCGGGCACGCTACTGGGCAACGTCGAATCCTTCCCCGGTAAGGGCAACAAAGCGGTCTTCAAGGCTTTCACGCTCGACGACGAAGCCCCGGACCCGGACGCCGGCCTGCACCAGGTGCGCCACAACGTCCTCCGGGAGCACCCCCGGCTGTTGGGCGCCGGTTTGAAGCACCGCTACAACAGTCTCCCCGTCGGGTTGAGAACGCGGTCCAGCCTGTCCGGGTTCAGGCGCCAGCCCGAGGCGGGCCAGGACCTCCCGGGCACTCCCGCCGTCGGGTGTCACCAGCCGGAGCCGGGTGGACCCGGCTTGCCGCAGTTCAGCGAGCGGCCCCTGCGCCACGAGCCTGCCCGCGCTCATGACGGCGGCGTGGGTGCACATCTGGTCCACCTCGGCCAGCAGGTGGCTGGAGACAAAAACGGTGGTGCCCTCATGCGCCAGCGACCGCACCAGGTTGCGGACTTCCCTGGTGCCCTGCGGATCCAGCCCGTTGGTGGGCTCGTCCAGCACCAGCAGGTCCCGCGGCGAGAGCAGGGCGTTGGCAATGCCCAGCCGCTGCTTCATTCCCAGCGAGTACGCGTGCACCCGTTTGCCTGCTGCGTGCTCCAGGCCAACGCGTTCCAGCGCCTGCTGCACGCGCGCCTTCCGGGTGGCGGGCACAGTATGCCGGCTGGCTGAATCCAGCCGGTGGAGGTTGGCGGCGGCGGAGAGGAAAGGGTAAAAGGCCGGCCCTTCAACCAGGGCCCCCACGCGCGGCAAGACCTCGTGGAGTTTGTCCGGCATCTCGCGGCCCAGCAGGCTTACCGTCCCGGCGGACGCAGCCGCCAGCCCCAACAGCATGCGGATGGTGGTGGTCTTGCCGGATCCGTTGGGCCCCAGGAAGCCAAAGACCGTCCCGTGCGGAACGGCCAGGTCCACGTGGTCGACGGCGGCCTGCTGGCCAAAGTGCTTGCTCAGGCCACGGGTTTCAATCGCCAGCGCGCCGCTCACCGCACCAGCCCCCGCCCGACCACCACTCCCCGTCCGGCCACCACTTACTGGGCCGCTGCTGCTGACTGCAGCCGTTCCGGCGGCACCATCCCCGCGAAGATCCGTCCGTCGTCGGTGACCAGGACGTTGACGAGTGCCGTGGAGAGCAGCCGGCCGCCGGGTACGGCGACGGCAGCCTGGGACAGCAGTGGATCCTTCAGGACGGATTCGGCAGCCGAGGCATTGCCATGCACCGTGCCCACCACGGTTTCCCAACCGGTGCCGGTGACGGACACCTGTCCCTTGGCACCCTTGTGCATGGCGTCCTGGTGGGAACCGTCCGGACGCTCACGGGACTTGTCCTGAACGGGGAGTTCCTTGACGGTGCTGCCCGGCGGCGGGGTGAAGGCGAAGACGGACTGGTCGGGGACGGCCAGGGAGAGGCTGGTGAAACCAGAGCTGAAAGCGGGCTTGTCCGCTCCACGTGCGGTCACCTGGACGGACAGGGGCAAGCCGTTGCGACCGTCGACGGCGATGGCCACCTTGCCCACCAGGGTTGCGTCGCTGCGTGGTTCGATCAGCAGGTTGTATGCTGCCCGGCCGGCAACGGAAACGTCCGGCCCCACGGAAACGGCGGTGGTGTGGTCAACCTTGGACAGGAACTGCTGGGCCACCTCGGCCGGGGTATGCACCCCGCCCGCCCCTTGATGGTCTTTTGGCTGTGCAGGGTCATGGGCGGGCAACGCCAGGTGCGCCGCCGTGTTGTCCTTCGACGAATAGAACCACACGTCGCTGCCGTGGCGGACCACGTCCCGCTCGGCCAGTTGGTCCATCACCTGGACCCGGGCATTGTCCTTTCCATCCAGGAAGACCCGCGCACTGTGTTTGCCGGACAAAAGCTCAATCACCGAAGCTACGCTGCCCGGGGAGGCAGGCGTGGACGGCTTTCCGGCGGCAGGCAGCTCTGGCAGCCCCAGGTCGGCCGACTGCTCCACGGTCCCCGAGAGTGCCTGGACCTGGTGGCTGGCTGCCAGTTCCAGGACCTGGGCGGGCGTCTTGGCAGGCAGGGGGTCGCTGGCCCCTGCCGGGAGGGATCCAGCGAGGGCGCCCGCGGCTATGACTGCCGGGGCCGCCACGGCAGGCAGCCACCGCAGCCACACCCGGCGACCTGGTGCTGTTTTATTGACCTGCAAGCGTCCGCTGGAACCCAGCCTGTTGGAGCCCATAAAGAAAGACTACGCCTGTGCTGGTGGCTCCGCGCCCCTTGGCAGCCCTCCATCCCGGAGCGTTCCTGGATGTTCCGGCACCACGGTTCCCGCGCCGCCGTCGACCGTTATTCTTTGGCCTGTGCTGATGCGCGCGGTGGCGTCCGCCACTCCCACTACGGCGGGAATGCCGTACTCCCTTGCCACCACGGCGCCGTGTGAGTTCGCTCCGCCCATCTCCATCACCAGCCCTCCGGCCGTGAGGAACAGCGGTGTCCAGCCGGGGTCCGTGGAGGGCGCCACCAGGATCTCGCCCGGCTCGAGGCGGGCGCCGACCGGATCCAGGATGACCCTTGCCGGGGCAGTGACCATACCCGCCGAAGCCGGGCTGCCGGCCAGAATTCCATTCCCGGAAGCTCCGTCCCCGGAGTTTCCGACGGCGGCCCGCACCGCTTCCGGTTCGGTCCCGTCCGAGAGCAGCACCCGGGGGATGTGCCGGCGCCTGAGCTCCCTTGCGTACTCCTGGCGGCGGGCTGCGACAACCCGCCGAAGGCCCTGGCCCGGCCCTTCGGTGTCCCGGGCGTTGTCCGCCAGTGCTTGACGGGCCTCAGCGAAGTCCAGGAAGAAGACGTCCTCCCGGCACTCAATGGTGCCCGCCTGCTCCAGCTCCCTGCCCACCAGGAGCAGCTGCCTGCGGACTTCCCCGAGGCCGGTCACCAGCAGGTACTTTGGCAGCTCCCGAAGGCCGGCAAACAACCGCGCCCTCCGCAGCGCAGCAGCCACCAGCATGCCCCTGATCCTGCCACGGGCGGCGGCCTGGGCGACCAACCGGGCCACCTGCTCTTCCGCGTCCTCGGCTGCCTTGCTGAACTGGGCATCAGGTGCCAGGGCCGGGTTATCCAGCCGGAGGTAGTTGGCAAGGACTCCCAGGATGTGTGCCGGCTCCTCCAACCATCGCGGCAGTCCGACGTCGATTTCACCCACTGCCCGCTGGCCGTACCTGTCCAGGAACCTTCCCAGGCCGGCGTCCAGGCGAGCCGGCAGCTCCCCGGCATGGAAAGCGGCCGCCAGGTCGGAAGGATTCTCCGTCAGGAGCGCGGTGCGTGAGTCAGCATCTTCCTGGATGGCCGTTGCGAGGCGCCACAATTCCAGGTCCATTTCCGTGGTGACATTGTGCGGCAGGCCGCGGATCACCGGCTGCAGTTCGTCCCAGGCATCCCCGCCAAGCAGCTTTCCGGCAAGGCCCAACATGGCGAAGCCCAGGGCGGGAAGGGGCAGGATGGCGGGCACAATCAAGAACAGTCGTGACCCAACCAGCGATTCGGCGTGGTCGAGGCGCGCCATGGTGTCAACGCCCGTATCGGGAGCCAGTGAGGCCTCAAAGTCCCGGGTGAACTGGTCCAGCCGGTGCAGTGCCGCGCGGGGCCGGAGGAGGGCATGGACGAGAGTGGTGGGAACCTTGGCGCGGATCGCCACTGGCGCGACGTGGCGCAGCAACCCGAACGGCGTCCTCCTGGTTACCGAAAAGGCCGGGTCCTCCATCAGGCGGCGCATGACGGGCGGTCCGCGCTTCCATGATGTCGAAGACCCGGGGAATGATGCGCCGGCCTATGGCGCTGCGGATGGGGGTGGTGAAGTCGACGTAGATCCGCTGCCCGGCCTCGGCATAGGGTGACGGTCCGCTCCGGGGATCAGGAACAGGAAAGCCGGCGGCCGTGGCCACGGAGGAAGCAATCAGGCGGACAGCCGCGAGCCCCATGGGGGTGAGCGGCCGGGTCAGCCCCTGGGCCAGGCTGAAGCAGAGGTACGCCCTGGTGCCGGCAACGGATTTCGCCCGCGGAGCCAGGCCCGCGGCACCGTTGCTCCTCGGAACCGGGTACAGAGTGGTGATCGGCCGGGACTGGGTGAGCCAGAGGACGCCTGCGTGGTCTACGGCCCACTCAGTGTCCTGCGGGGCGCCGAAGTGCTCCTGGGCCTGCAGGCCCAGGCTGGCAAGCGCACGCAACTGGCTGCCCGTCAGGCAGGCAGCAGCATGGCCTTCCGGCAACTCCCGGATCTGCGTCCCGCCACCAGGAAGTGGCCGCACCTCGATGCCCTTGACGCCCAGTTCCTGTTCCACCACCCTGCCGGTCAGCGCATCGACCACGAAGTGGTCCGGATTGACCGCGCCGGAGACCACCGCCTCGCCCAGGCCTGGACTGGCGTCCAGCATTACCTGCCGGCGGCTGCCGGTGAGGGGATTCGCCGTGAACATGACACCCGCGGTCTCGGCATCCACCATCCGCTGCACCACCACCGCGAGCGCCACCCCCGCAGGGTCAATCCCCAGGCTCGCCCGGTACGCCGTTGCCCGGTCTGTCCACAGCGAGGCCCAGCAATGCCGGACAGCCTCCAGCACCGCAGGCACTCCCACCACGTTGAGGTACGTGTCCTGTTGCCCGGCAAAACTGGCGAAGGGCAGGTCCTCAGCGGTGGCCGAAGACCTGACGGCGACCGGTACGTCGGGACCGAGGGCGGCGTAAGCCTGTTCCACGGCTTGGGCAACAGTGCCCGGAATTGGAGCTGCCAGGATTGCTGCCCGTGCGGTTCCGGCCAGCCCGGCTATGTCGGGTGTGTCCTCGGCGCCGGCCCGTGCTGCCTCCCCCAAGGCTGCGTAGACCCCTGCCAGCGCGGGAAGCAGGGTGTCTGAAGCGCCGATGGCCTGCCGGTACCCAACGGTCGTCAGGCAGAACCCGTCAGGGACCGGCAATCCGGCAGACAACAGCTCACCGAGGTTGGCTGCCTTGCCGCCCACCAATGCCAGCATTCCGGCGCCGAGGCCGCGCAACTCCAGCACCAGTGCGTCCGCGCCGGTGCCGGCCGACGGCGACCCTTGCTGCGCCATGTTCCAGGTGCCGTATGCCTGAAAGCCGTGCTGCCTGGCAGTCCCGGGCCTGGCCTAGGCGACGTCGCCCAGGATTGGGCCGAACCGTCCCCGGTCCGCCATGCGCGGGTCCTCCCTGTCCGGGACCACCATGACCGGTCCCTTGGCGTGGTGAAGCACGCCGTCGGACGTCGAACCCAGGAGCATCCCGGTGAAGCCGCCGCGGCCGCGGGTGCCCACTACCACCAGCTCCACGTGGCGGCTTTCTTCAACGAGCACGTCAACCGGCGAACCGTCCTTCAGCTCGTACTCGGCCTCAAGGTGGGGGTAGTGGCTGCGAAGCCAGGCCATGCCGGCCTCCAGGGTGACCCGGATGTCGTCGAACAGGGCCTTGCGGTCCATCGGCGCCGGCACCCAGGCCAGGGAACCGCTGTACTGGGGTACGGCGCACACCACGCGCAGGGAGGCGCCAAGACGTTCGGCCTGGTCAGCTGCTTCGAGGACGGCAACGCGCGCCTGCTCGGAACCATCCACCCCGACCACCACAACGTTCTCCACTTGCCGGTGCCCGGACTTGGCCTGCTCAGCCTTGACCCGGCGGTCCTCAGTGGTCTCGCCGAGCCGGTCCGAGCAGAACAAGGGCACCGTCACTGTGGGGCATTTGGCATGGGCGGGAAGTGCACTGCTGACCGAGCCCAGGAGCCGGCCCACGAAACCGCCGCGGCCGCGGGTTCCCACCACCAGCAGTTCCGCGCTTTCGGAGATCTCCAGCAGCACTCCTGCCGCGTCACCGTTTTCCACGGAGGAAGTCACGTCCACGTCGTACGGCGCAATCTTCTCCAGCGCCTGCTTGAGGATGGCCTCGGCACCTTCACGGATGACGGAATCGTCCACCGTGGCGTAGCCGCCGTCCAATCCGGACGCGGCGAAGATCGGGACAGAGTAGGCGGTGACGATATGGAGGGGACGACGGCGGCGCTGGGCTTCCCGTGCGGCCCACACCAGGGCGCACTGGCCATGGTCCGAGCCGTCAACGCCCACCACGATGCCATGGGGAGCGTCAGACGCACCGCCACCATCCCGGGCCGGGTCCGGATGCAACTCTCGTGAGCCCATGGGGGCCGCCTCCTCGCGATACGCCTAATGTTGCGGCTATTCTGCCAGAAAACGGCCCCTCCCCCGCACATCCCGATTCCGGGCTGCACCGGCAGGAAAAGACTGTTTCCCGCTTCCCACTATTCTCCGTCCCCACAGGCTTAGCAAGCCTGTTCAGAGGCGATTGAACCCGGTTATCCACAGGCTCGGCCAGGCTGCTCAGGCGTCGTTGGCTCCAGCTATCCACAGGCTTTCCGGCGGCCGCCGGAAAGCGCCTTCACGGCCGCAGGAATGTTTTCTCCATTGGGCTATTCACAGCCGCTTTTGTTCTGTAGTCTTCAGGACATTGTTGGTCCGGGACGCCAAGCGCAACTTCCTGCCAGGACGTTTCCGGCCATACTCTGCGTCCGGACTTTGGGAGTACCGGGACGCGGGCCGGCGAGGATGCCGGCGCCTGCTGAAAGCTTCGAAGGAGGGAAACTGTAGTGTCAAGCGTGCCTGGGGATGCGGGGACCGAACAGACCACCACGGTGATCATTGGCACGGGCCTGTCCGGGCTGGCCGTGGCCGCCGAACTGAGCCGCCACGGGGTGGACTCCATCGTGGTGGACGGGCTGGACATCCTTGGCGCCAACCAACCCGCCAACACCTCCTCACTCCAGCGCTGCGATGCGGCAGACAGCGATACCCTCCGGGAACGGAACGAGATCCTCCGCCATCTCCGCAACTACGCAGCAAGCCATCGTGTCGATGTCCGGAACACCACCCGCGCCGTGCAGCTGACCATGCTGGAAGGCCCGGGACACGAATCGACCCCGCAGTGGCACGTGCACACCCCCACAGGCGTCCTGGTGGCCGACCACATTGTGCTGACCCGGTGCGCCCACAGCCAACTGCGGCGCATGCTCAATGACTTCGGCATTACGGTTGGCCGCAACGTGGCCGCGGCTATGCGGGCCATCGGCATCTACCTGGTGGGCGTGGGCGAACTGATTACGCCCTCGCCCAAGGAAGTACTGCGCCAGGCCAAGACCGTGGGCCAGGCAATCTCCGCCAAGGTCAACCAGGGCACCGCCCAACTACCAGGCGGTACCTTCCCGGCAACGGGGAGCCTTGCGGTGCTGAGCTGCTGACGCTCCACCCCCTTCCCGCCGTCAGGCCCGGGCCTTCCGGCCCTGCTTGCGGCAGCTACTCCCCGCCCTTCCCTCCCGCGTCCCCGTCGCCGTTCAGCCGGCGCCGGGCCAGCACCCCAAGGGCCACCAGCAGCCCCACCGCGACGAGGGCAAAGATCACAATGCTCCATTGGAAGGGCTCCCCCGTCTTAGCCGGCCTGGATGGCTCTTCCGTCACTCCGGGCTGTGCCGTGCCCATGCTCGGTACCGTACCCGCCGCCGTCGAACTTTTCGCCGGGGAAGTTGCGGAGGGGGCAGCCCCAGCTGCGCCGACGGCCACGGTGAAGGTGAAGGTGCCTTCGATGGGGTGGGAGTCCGAGCCGACCACGCGCCACGCAACGGTATACGCACCCGACGGGCCTCCCTGCCGAAGCTTCTGGGTTGCCACGTTGTCGACAATCCGGACGGAGCCGTCAGCCCATTCCGTGCCGCCCGCATCCTTGATCGAGAAGGACGATCCGATGCCCAGCGGCGTGTTGCTGAAGGTCACGGAAACCTCCTCCGGCGGCGCGGCGAGCGAAGCGCCCTGGGCGGGACTGGTGGACTCTGCAGCATCATGGGCCAAAGCCGGGCCTGCCAGCCCCAGCGCTGCGGCGGCAAAGACAAAGGATCCGAGCACGAGGCCCAGCAACTGGCGGCGGATTTGGCGCATGTTTGGGCTGCTCCTTGTGTTGGCTTCCTTACAGACTAGGCGAATTTGGCGCCCCGCCCCGGGCCGCACCATTAGGATGCAGGTATTCCCACACACTCCCCCGGAGGACTAATGCTTAAGCAAGGCTCTGCCCTGGACCGGTATTTCAGGGTCACCGAGCGCGGCTCCAACCTTTCCCGCGAGATCCGCGGCGGGTTCGCCACGTTCTTCGCCATGAGCTACATCGTGGTGCTGAACCCCCTCATCCTGTCCGGCGCGGACTCCAACGGCACCACCCTGGGCTTCACCGCCGTCGCGGCCGTAACCGCACTGGTGGCCGGCGTCCTCACCATTCTCATGGGGGCCTGGGGACGGCATCCCTTCGCCCTGGCCACCGGCCTTGGCGTCAACGCCTTCGTGGCTGTCACCGTGGCCACCAACCCCGGTCTCACCTGGCCGGACATGATGGGCCTGGTGGTCCTGTCCGGCGTGACCATGCTGATCCTGGTCCTCACCGGTTTCCGGACCGCGGTCTTCAAAGCCGTACCGGAGGGACTCAAGACCGCCATCGTCGTGGGCATCGGGCTTTTCATCGCCTTGATTGGCCTGGTTAACGCCGGCTTCGTGCGGCGCATCCCGGACGTTGCAGGCACCACCGTTCCGGTCGGCCTGGGCTTCGAAGGCAAGCTTCTGGGCTGGCCCACCGCCGTGTTCGTGTTCGGCCTGATCCTGACCATCGCCCTGGTGGTGCGCAAGATCAAGGGCGCCATCCTGATCGGCATCATCACCTCCACGGTGCTGGCCGTCATCCTTGAGACCACCCTGCACATCGGGCCCAGCTTCGACGGCAAGAACTTCAACCCGCAGGGCTGGTCCCTGGTGGCGCCCGCATTCTCCGGCTGGGCCGCACCTGATCTCTCCCTGATCGGCAAGGCGAACCCCTTCGGTGCCTTCGGGCACCTTGGTTTCGTGGCCGCCACGCTGCTGGCCTTCGTCATCCTCCTCAGCATTTTCTTCGACGCCATGGGCACCATGGTGGGCCTGGCCAACGAAGCCGGCACGGTGGACGAGCATGGCAACATCCCCGACGTCGACCGTGTGCTCCAGGTGGACGCACTCGGCGCCATCATCGGCGGCGGCGCCTCAGTATCTTCCAACCAGATCTACGTTGAAGCCGGCGCCGGCATTGGAGAGGGTGCCCGGACGGGCATCGCTTCGATCGTGACCGGCCTGCTGTTCCTCGTGGCCATGTTCTTCACCCCGCTGATCAACCTGGTGCCGTTCGAGGCAGTGGCTCCGGCCCTGGTGGTAGTGGGCTTCATGATGGTGTCCCAGGTGGGCAAGATCGACTGGCAGGACTGGGGCATCGCCATCCCGGCGTTCCTGACCTTCGCCCTGATGCCGTTCACCTACTCGATCGCCAACGGCCTGGGCGCCGGCTTCATCAGCTACGTCCTCATCCGCACCGTTCAGGGCCGCGCCAAGGACATCCACCCCCTCATGTGGGCCGTGGCGGCAGCCTTCCTGCTGTTCTTCTCCATCGGAACCATCGAGGCCGCACTGGGCATGAAGTAACCCTTGCCTGCAGAAGGGGCTGGTGCGGCGGATGCCGTACCAGCCCCTTTGTGTATGACCGGGTTTCTGCAGGCGCGCCTACACCGGGGTGTTCGGGGCCAGCCCCTCGTCCCCGGATACTGCCAGGGCTTTGCGCTGCCGCAGCCGGTCGAGCCGGTTCATCAGCGGTGATGTGGTGGCACCGTGGATCACGATGGACAGCGCAATGACCAACCCAATGAAGGACCAGAGCCAGCGTGCCTGGTCCGTGAAGTGGCCCTCCGCCAGCGCAAACGCAACGTAGTACACGGAACCGATTCCGCGGATGCCGAAGAAAGACAGTGCCACGCGTTCCCGCGGGCCGGTCTTGCCGCCCAGCAGGCCCAGCCAGCCTGCCAGCGGCCGAACCACCAGCAGGAAAGCCAAGGCCACCAGCACTTCCGCAGGGCCGACGCCGGCAAGCAGCCCCCGGGCAATGGCTCCGCCGAGCAGGACCAGGATCACCACCGTCAGAAGCCGTTCCAGCTGCTCAACGTAGGAGTGCAGCACCCGGTGGTAGCCGTGGGTGCGTTCTGCAGCACGGATGGTCACGGCGCAGACAAACACTGCGATGAACCCGTAACCCTCCACCATGTCCGTCAGCCCGTAGGCCAGGAACGTCGCCGCCAGTGCCACGAACCCTTCCGAGTGGTTTGACAGCCGCAGGCTTTCGGCGCGGGCTGAAAAGAACAGCTTGGCCAGCAGCTTGCCGGTGAGGAAGCCGCCGAGAAGCCCGATGGCCAGCCGCCACAGCACGTCCAATCCAAACCATTCACCGAACCACGCGGACGGGCTGGCCCCGGCGACGCTGATGGCAATGGCAAGGTACACGAACGGGAACGCCAGGCCGTCGTTGAGCCCGGCTTCCGAAGTAAGGCCGAACCGGACCTCATCCTCCTTGTCCGCGTGCTCGTCCTGGTCTGCGGGCTCGCCCACCTGTACCTCCGAAGCGAGCACGGGGTCGGTGGGCGCGAGGCTGGCGGCCACCAACAGCGCCGCGCCCAGCCCCAGGCCCAGGAACCACATGCCCAGCAGGGTAAGTCCCACGATGCACAGCGGCATGGCGATGCCCAGGAGCCGCCAGGTGGTGGCCCAGCGCTTGCGTCCCACCGGCCGGTCCAAAGCAAGCCCGGCACCCATCAGCGAGATGATCACGCAAACTTCGGCAAGGTGCATCACGAAGTCGCTGTGTTCCACCGGGTTCGGGTCCGGCAGCGAGGGGATCAGGGCGAAGGCACCCATTCCTGCGCCAAGGAAGACCATCGGCATGGACAGCGGCATATTGCGCAGCAGCTTGGGCAGTACCGCGGCGATGAAAACGGCCAGGCCGGCCGCAGCAAAAAGGATGTCGGGGGGTTCAAACATGGGCTCTCCAGCCTGGAATTGTTGGGGTTGACGGCCGGCAGGAATTGCATGCTGCCGCGGACCCGCTGGGTCTCACCCTATTCCCTGTACCCATCGCGGGCGCGGTTTCCCGCCAATGACTGGCCACCGGCAGGGTTCTTGGATCCCGGACAGGACGACGGCGGTATTGCTGGCTTTCGCCGCCGGCATGCGATGAGCTTGGAGAATGTCGTTCCAGCTCTCCGCACTAGATGTCCCGCCCCAGCCTTGGACAGGAAGGTACGACGGCGACGGTCCCGGCCACCGCCGCTGGTGGCAGGCTGTGAATTCCGGCAGTGCGTCGTGGCAGGGAGCGGCCGGGGCTCCGGACAAGGGGTTGCCTCAGCCTGCCAGCCGGAAGCCTGCCGCCTTGCTGGGTTTCGCCAGCGATGAGGGCGTACGGCGCAACAAGGGCCGTACCGGGGCCTCCGCGGCCCCGGCTGCCCTGCGGAAAGCCCTTGGCCCGCTGGCCTTCCACCTGGACCGCGCGGTGGCTGACGTTGGTGACGTGGTGGTGTCCGGGGAAGGCCTGGAAGCCGGCCAGGAACGGCTTGGCCGGGCGGTGACGGCCCTGCTCGACGCCGGGCACCAGACTGTCGTGCTGGGCGGTGGCCACGAAACTGCCTACGCCAGCTACCTCGGCGTCGCCGCATCGTCCGCCGTCCAAGGTGGGCAGCGCCTCGGCGTCCTGAACCTTGACGCCCACTTCGACCTCCGGGACGAGCCCATTCCCAGTTCAGGGACGCCGTTCCTCCAGATGGCCCGCGCGGAAGCGGACGCCGGCCGCGGATTCCGTTACGCCGTCGTTGGTATCTCGGAACCGAACAATACGCAGGTCCTGTTCGACACCGCCGACAAGCTGGGCGTCCGGTACCTGCTGGACGAGGAGTGCGACGCGGACCGGGTGCGGGACTTTGTCGACGGCTTCCTGGCAGACATTGACGTCCTGTACCTGACCATCGACCTGGACGTGCTGCCTGCCGCCGTCGCGCCCGGGGTGAGCGCACCTGCGGCCTACGGCGTGCCGCTGCCGGTCATATCGGCGGCGTGCCGGCAGGTGGCGCAAAGCGGGAAGCTGCTGCACCTGGATGTAGCGGAACTCAATCCTGCGTTCGATATCGACGGCCGCACCGCCCGCACCGCGGCACGGTTGGTGGACACCCTCCTGCGCTGACGGCCTGTCGGGCTTGGCAGCCTCTTCCCGTTGGCCCGGTCAGGCCTTGAGCACGTACCGGCGCTCCGGACGGCCCACGCCGTACTTGAGCCGCACGTCCAGCGTTCCTTCGTCATGCAGATACTCCAGGTAGCGGCGCGCGCTGACCCTGGAGGTTCCGAGTTCCTCGGCCACTTCCGCCGCAGACACGTCGCCGGTGGCAGCGTTCAGGGCGGCCTCCACCAGCCTGAGCGTCTCGATGCTGCAGCCCTTGGGGAGTGGACGTTCAGCGCGGTCCAGGCCGAACACCCGGTTGACATCAGACTGTTCCGCAACGTCCTTGGACGCATCCAGGCTTTGGTAGGCGTTGCGGTAGTGCTCCAGCCGTTCCTGCAGGTCCGACTGCGAAAACGGCTTGATCAGGTAGTGGACAATGCCGCCGCGCAGGGCCTTCCGCACGGTTTCCACCTCCCGGGCGGCGCTGATCACCAGCACGTCCAGCTCGGGAGCCACGTCGCGCAGGCGCTGCATCAGGTCCAGGCCATTGATGTCCGGGAGGTGGATGTCCAGCAGCACCAGGTCGGGCTGGAGCCGTCCGGTTTCCGCGATGGCCTGGGCGCCGGTATGCGCCGCGCCCACCACGGTGAAGCCCGGCGTGCGCTGGATAAAGCCGGCATGCACCTTGGCCACCATGAAGTCGTCGTCGACGATCAGGACCTTGATCATGGCTGGTTGGTTCCTCGTTTCAGCACAGCAGTAAAGACAGCCCCATTATCGTTGGCCACGGTCAGGTTCCCGCCAGTCCGGCGGCAGACCACCCGGGACAGCGCCAGGCCAAAGCCGCGGCTGCCGGCGGGGCCCGGTTCCTTGGTGGTGAAGCCCTGGCGGAAAATACGGTCGGTGGAGCCACCCGGAACGCCGGGACCGTTGTCCCGCACCGTCACCACCACGTCTTCACCGGCCCTGCCATCCACCAACACCCTCACGGCTGCGTGCGGGAGGCCCGTGACGGCGTCGAACGCGTTGTCCACGAGGTTCCCCACCACTGTGGTGAGATCCCTGGACAGCGCGTCATCGACCCTGTCCAGCACTGAGTCCGGGTCCAGCTGCAGGGCTGCGCCGCGTTCGGCGGCAAGGCTGGACTTGGCGATCAGCAGGGCCGCGAGCGCCGGGTCCTTGATCCGGCCGGTCACCTCATCGTTGAGTCGGGTCCGGTCCACGGTGGCACCGTTGACGAACTGGACCACGGAATCGTACTCACCGATCTGGATCAGGCCTGAGATCACGTGCAGCTGGTTGGCGAACTCGTGGGCTTGGGCGCGGAGGGTGTCCGTGGCGGTGCGGGTGGTTCCCAGTTCCTGCTCCAGCTCGGAAAGTTCCGTGCGGTCGCGCAAAGTGGTGACGGAGCCGATCACGCGGCCCCGGGATTCGAACGGCAGCCGGTTCATCACCACCAGCCGGTCCCCCACCAGCAGCAGCTGGTCCGGCCCGGGCTGCTCGCGGGTGAGGACTTCCTTCAGGGCAGGTTCGACGGCGAGTCCCGCCACGCGCTTGCCCACACAGTCGGGCGGGAGGCCCAGCAGGGCACGGGCGCTGTGGTTGGCCACCGTGATCCGGTCGTGCAGGTCCAGCGCAACCACGCCTTCCTTGAGGCCGTGCAGCATGGCCTCGCGGTTTTCCACCAGGCTGGTGATTTCGCTCGGCTCCATGCCCAGGGTCTGCCGCTTCACCCGGCGCGACAGCAGCAGGGACCCGGCCACGCCCAGGACACTCGCAACACCCAGGTATGTCAGGAGGTTGGGGACGGCCTCGCCCAGCCGCTCAAGCATGGTGGGATAGCTGCGGCTGATGGAGGCGATCCCGATCATGTGCCCGGTGTCATCCAGGACCGGGACGTGCGCGGACAGCAGCGGGGCCGGCGTCCCGCCCACCACTCCGGTCCAGGCCCTGCCTTCCATCACCCTGCTGGCACCGAGCTCCAGCGGCTCGCCCAGCAGGCTGGGATCCGAGGACGCCACCACGGTCCGGTCGATTCGCGCCAGGGCCACCCTTGAGGAGCCCGACACGATGCGCACCGATTCCGCCACTGCCGGCAGCACGGCGCCGCCGCGCGGTTCCGTCTCGGGGAGGAGTTCACGCACCACCGGGTTTCCGCCCAGGGCTTCTGCAGCGGACAGGGCCCGCCTGCCTTCAGTGCGCTCGAAGGCGGCAGCGGACTGGGCCAGCGAGATGGCCACCACGCCCACCAGTACTGCGAGGACGATGAGCAACTGCAGCAGCAGGTATTGCCCCGCGAGGGACATTCCTCGTCGTCGAGTCACAATGGTCTTCCTGGTGGTGCGGCTGGGCGGGTTCTCCGGCACGGCGGGCTGGCGGGCGAAGTGCGCGCAGCAGCATGGGCGCAGGGCCGGGTGGTACCGGGAACTATATCCCAAAGCCGCGCTCCCGAAGCTCGGGCGGGGCGCCGTGGGGTTTTGGAAACGTGAACGCAATGAACACAACTTTCTCTGCGTACACAAGAGTGATCGGCGTCACGGCCGCCCCTAGCATCGGAACCGCAAGGCATCGGAAACACAAGTCAACTGATGCTGATCAGATTTGTTTTGAGAGAAGAGGAACACATGCGCCAGATCCGCGCATTGCGAATTGCCGCCGTTGCTGCCGGCATCGCCCTGATGGCAACCGGCTGCGGTGCCACCGGCAAGAGCTCCACCGGTTCGGAAAGCACCGGCGCCGCCGCCGGACCCATCACCGGCCTGCAGATCATGGTCCCCAACTCCCCGGGCGGCGGCTACGACACCACGGCCCGCGCCGCTGCGAAGGTCCTGGACGACGCGAAGATCTCCACCAACACCGAGGTCTTCAACCTGGCCGGTGCCGGCGGGACGGTGGGCCTGGCCCGGATCGTCAATGAGAAGGGCAACGGCGACCTGGCCATGCTCATGGGCCTGGGCGTCGTGGGTGCCAGCTACACCAACAAGTCCGAGTCCAAGCTGACCTCAACCACCCCGCTGGCCCGCCTCATCGAGGAACCGGGTGCCATCATGGTTGGCAAGGATTCGCCCTACAAGACCATTGACGACCTGGTGAAAGCCTGGAAGGCCGATCCCGGTTCCATCGCCGTGGGCGGCGGTTCCTCCCCCGGCGGCCCGGACCACCTGCTGCCCATGCAGCTGGCCGGTGCCGTGGGCATCGATGCCACCAAGGTCAACTATGTGGCCTACGACGGCGGCGGCGACCTCCTGCCCGCGATCCTGGGCAACAAGCTGGGCTTCGCCGCCTCCGGCGCCGGCGAGTACCTGAAGCAGATCGAATCCGGCGAAGTCCGCGTCCTGGCCACCAGCGGCGAGAAGCGGCTGGACGGAGTGGACGCACCCACGCTGAAGGAATCCAACATCGACCTGGTGTTCACCAACTGGCGCGGCGTCGTGGCCCCTCCGGGCATCAGCGACAAGGACAAGGAAGCACTGATCGCCGCCCTGGAGAAGATGCACGGCACCGACGGCTGGAAGGAAGCGCTGAAGACCCACAGCTGGACCGACGCCTTCATCACCGGTGACCAGTTCAAGACCTTCCTCACCGAGCAGGACAAGCGGGTGGCGGACGTCCTCACCAAGCTTGGGTTGGCGTGACCTCCCTGACCACAGGTCTCAAAGGCCGCTCCGAGCTGGGAGTCGCACTCCTGCTCGGGGCGGCCGGCGTCCTGGTCTTCCTGGACGCCAACGGCCTGGCAACCCCGTATTCGAAGTCTGACCCGGTAGGACCCAAGACCGTCCCGTTCATCGTGGCAGGCATGCTGGTGGTCTGCGCGGTCCTGCTGGCCATCAACGTCCTGCGCGGCGGCAAGGGCGAGGCCGAGGGCGGCGAAGACGTGGACCTGGACCACCCCGCCGACTGGAAGACCATCCTGCCGCTGGCAGGGGCCTTCGTTGCGAACATCCTGCTCATCGACTGGGCCGGATGGGTAATTTCCGGGACCGTCCTGTTCTGGGGCAGCGTCCTGGCCCTGGGCAGCCGCCGCTACATCCGGGACGGACTGATCTCCGTGGCACTGTCCCTGCTGACCTTCTACGGCTTCTACCTCGGCCTGGGCATTGCGCTGCCGGCCGGCCTCCTGGAAGGAATCCTCTAATGGACGTCTGGTCCTCCCTGATGGACGGCTTTGCCACCGCCCTGACCCCCATGAATTTCCTGTACGCCGTCATCGGCGTCATCCTGGGCACCGCCGTCGGTGTCCTCCCCGGCCTCGGCCCGGCCATGACCGTCGCCCTGCTGCTTCCGGTCACCTACGCCCTGGAACCCACCAGCGCCTTCATCATGTTCGCCGGCATCTACTACGGCGGCATGTACGGCGGCTCCACCACCTCCATCCTGCTCAACACCCCCGGTGAATCGTCCTCGGTGGTCACCGCCATTGAAGGCAACAAGATGGCCAAAGCAGGGCGGGCGGCACAGGCGCTTGCGACGGCGGCCATCGGCTCGTTCGTTGCCGGCACCATCGGCACCGCGCTGCTGGCCGTCTGCGCACCAATTGTGGTGAAGTTCGCCGTCAGCCTGGGCGCCCCCAGCTACTTCGCCATCATGGTCCTGGCCCTGCTGGCCGTCACCGCCGTGCTCGGTTCGTCACGGCTGCGCGGCTTCGCCTCCCTGGGTCTTGGCCTGGCCATTGGCCTGGTGGGCATGGACTCGGTCACCGGACAGCGCCGCCTGACGTTCGGCCAGCCGCTCCTGGCGGACGGCCTGGACATCGTGGTGGTGGCCGTGGCCATCTTCGCCGTGGGCGAGGCCCTCTGGGTGGCGGCGCACCTGCGCCGGACCCCGATGCACATTATTCCGGTGGGCCAGCCGTGGATGGGCAAGAAGGACTGGCAGCGGTCATGGAAACCGTGGCTGCGCGGCACGGTCTTCGGGTTCCCTTTCGGCGCCCTGCCCGCCGGCGGCGCCGAGATTCCCACCTTCTTGTCCTACGTCACCGAAAAGCGCCTGACCAAGCACCCGGAGGAATTCGGGAAGGGCGCCATCGAGGGCGTGGCCGGTCCGGAAGCTGCCAACAACGCGGCAGCAGCCGGTACGCTGACCCCCATGCTGGCACTGGGCCTGCCTACCAACGCAACGGCCGCCGTCATGCTTGCAGCTTTCACCAGCTACGGCATCCAGCCCGGCCCGCAGCTGTTCGAAAGCGAAGGGCCCCTGGTGTGGGCGCTGATCGCCAGCCTGTTCATCGGCAACCTGCTGCTGCTCCTGATCAACCTGCCGCTTGCCCCGCTCTGGGCCAAGTTGCTGCAGCTCCCGCGGCCGTACCTGTACGCAGGCATCCTGTTCTTCGCCACGCTGGGCGCCTACTCGGTGAACCTGCAGGCGTTCGACCTGGTGCTCCTGCTGGTGCTGGGCGCGCTCGGGTTCATGATGCGGCGCTTCGGGCTGCCCGTGCTGCCGCTGATCCTCGGCGTGATCCTGGGCCCGCGGATCGAAGGCCAGCTCCGCAAGACCCTTCAGCTGAGCGCGGGTGATCCGGCAGGGCTCTTCAGTGAGCCGATCGCCGTCGTCATCTACGTCATCATCGCCCTCATCCTGCTGTGGCCCTTTGCGTACAAGCTGATCCGGCGCAGCCGGGCGGAGCGCAAGCCCCTGGTTCCGGCCAATTCCGGGGCCGCGGACTACAGTGACTGAACAGCCGCCCAACCACCAGCAGAAAAGGAGACGAGCATGACCGTCGTTGTGGGATACGTCCCCACCCCCGAGGGCGAAGCCGCCCTCACGCAGGCCATCACCGAAGCCCGGAAGAACAACACCACCCTGGTGCTGATCAACTCCTCGAAGGGCGAGGCTGCGGTGGACAGCCGTTTCGCGCCCGAAGGCGAGATCCAGGACATTGAGCAGCGGTTGGCCAGCCAGGGCATCCAGTACCTGGTCAAGCGGCCCGTTCGGGGCCACGACGCCGCGGCCGAGGTGCTGGACGCCGCCGAAGAACACAAAGCCGAACTGATCGTGATTGGCCTGCGCCGACGCACCCCCGTGGGCAAGCTGATCATGGGCAGCACGTCCCAGCGCATCCTGCTGGAGGCGGACTGCCCGGTCCTGGCCGTAAAGGCCGGGTGAGTCAGGCCAGTTGGGCTTTAGTGGCCGCCGGCGTCCGGAACAACTCCTGGCGCTGGCGGCCCAGGCCCTCCACCTCTACTTCCACCACGTCGCCCGGCTGGAGGTAGGGGAAACGGCCGCTGAGGGCCACGCCCTGCGGAGTTCCGGTGAGGATCACGTCGCCCGGTTCCAACCGCATGTACTGGCTGCAGTGGTGAACCAGTGTGGCGGCGTCAAAGATGAGTTCAGCCGAGGTGGAATCCTGCCGCGGGTCGCCATTCACCCAGCTGCGCAACCGCAGGTTTCCGCCGTCGATCCCATCTGCCGGAACCAGCCACGGCCCCAGGGGCGTTGACCCGGGAAGCGACTTGCCCTTGGTCCACTGCCCGGCGGCCCCGGGCAACTGGTACTCACGCTCGGAGTAATCGTTGGCCGTGACGTAACCGGCAATGCAGCCTGCCGCTTCGTCAGTGGAGTGGAGGTAGCTGGCTTCCCTCCCGATAACGATGCCCAGTTCCACTTCCCAGTCGTACTGGGTGGAGCGCGGGGGCATCGGGGCGGGGTCGCAGGGGCCGGTGACGGTATTGCTTGGCTTGAGGAACACGACGGGTATGGTGGGCGGCTCTGCCCCGGATTCCGCGGCGTGGGCGGCGTAGTTCATTCCGATTCCCACCACGGAGCCCGGCCGGGCCACCGGTGAACCGATGCGGAGCACAGCGGCGTCTTTGATCTCCGGCAACTCCCCCGACTCCAGCGCCTTCCGGGCCTTGTCCAGGCCGCCGGACCCAAGGAATGCTGCGTCCACATCCCGCGTTACGGGCAGCAGGCTGAAGTACCGGTCGGTTCCGTCCGGAGAGGAAACCAGCACGGCGGGCTGCTCACTGCCGATATCGCCCAAGCGCATGATCTTCATACCGAATTCTCCTCAAGGTCTTGGTGGGACTTCCGGGCCGTGGAGGGCCATCTCCATGGTCCTTGATCGCCCTCCGGCACCGCGAATGAACGGTTTATGACCGGCAGCCAAAGGACGGACATCTGACATATATCCGGAGCAGCCGGTAGAATGTTGGAGCCATCTTGGCACGAAACACAGAAAGTTCAGTACATGACTACAGCCACTTTGGAGCGCACCCCCGCCGCTGCCGAGACCACCGAAGGGCCTGCTCCGCGGTCGATCAGCCTGGAGTTCTCCAGCGCCAGGGAGGTCCACGCCGGACTCGAAGAAGCCGTCGCCCAGCTGATCGAGGTTGCAGCAAAGGACGCCGCCTGCGGCATCCTTGTTACCAGGCTGCACCCTGGAAGCTACACGGTAGCCCTGGATGAAACGGTACCCTTCGGCGAAACCTACGAGTCCTTCGCCGCCTGATCCAGGCCTGATCACTTACGCGCCGGCGACCGCCGGCGCCTCCATCCCCGCCGCCTCCATCAAGGGGCGGCGGGAGCAAAAAATCCCCGCACGCCGTCTGGGCAGTGCGGGGATTTTTCGCTGCTGGCGGGACTACCCGCGGCGAACCTGGACGCCGTCGGACTTCAGGAAAAGCTCCTTCTCCGCCGGACCCGACGGGCCGGCGGGAACCAGCCAAAGGACGTTGCCGCTCTGCGATACCTCTTCCACTTCCCCGGCTGCCACCACATGCGCATGCTTGATGATCTCGACGCGGTCCCCGGCCTGGAGTGACTTCCAGTTGGACACAACAGCGGAATGGGCATTGCGCCTCGACAGGACTGCCCCACGTGCTTTCATTTGAACTTCTACCCCTTTGTATCGTTCTGCTGCCACAGCTTCTTTGATGTGACTTTCACTACACCTTCAGTTCTACTACACTCCCGGCGCCACGGCAGGCCATGGCGCCGGAAATTCCGCCTTTCGGACGGGAGTGCGGCAGGGGCTGAAGATCCTTCGGCGTCAGGCGAGGGGTCCCACGGCGGATTCGGCCGCCCGGAGCACGTCCCCTGCGGCCACCAGCCGGTCAGCCGCTTCCAGTTCGGGGGACAGGAACCTGTCGGTCCCCGGTCCCTCCACCACTTCCCGGAGGGCGGCCACGACGGCGGCCCCTGCAGGTCCCGGCGTCAAGACCCCTCCTGACAGCTGGGTCCGGATGTCCAGGGCCCGGGCCGAGGTCACCAGTTCGATGGCCAGGACCCTGCGCAGGTTCTCCACCGCCTTCCGCAGTTTCCGTGCGGCGTGCCAGCCCATGGACACGTGGTCCTCCTGCATGGCGGAGCTCGGGATCGAGTCCACGGATGCCGGAACAGCCAGCCGCTTGTTGTCCGAGACCAGGCCGGCCTGGGTGTACTGGGCGATCATGAGCCCGGAGTCCACGCCCGGATCCGCGGCGAGGAAGGCGGGCAGGCCGTGCGAGCGGGCGGGATCCAGCATCCGGTCCGTGCGGCGTTCTGCAATGGAGGACAAGTCCGCGACGGCGATGGCCAGGTAGTCCAGGACGTAGGCCACCGGTGCGCCGTGGAAGTTGCCGTTCGAGCTGACCCGGCCGTCGGGCAGCACCACCGGGTTGTCGATGGCTGCCGCCAGCTCGCGGGTGGCCACCAGCTCCGCGTGGTCCACGGTGTCACGCACAGCGCCGGCCACCTGCGGGGCGCAGCGCAGCGAGTAGGCGTCCTGCACCCGGGAGTCCCCCACCTTATGCGAGGCGACGATCGGCGAAGCCGAAAGCACGCGCAACATGTTGTCCGCGCTGGCCGCCTGGCCGGGATGCGGCCGGAGGGCGGCGTGCAGCTCGGGCAGGAACACCTGGTCGGTGCCCAGCAGCGCCTCGACGCTGAGCGCGGCGGTGATGTCCGCCGTCGACAGCAGGCGGCGGAGGTCCGCGATGGCCATCAAGAGCATGCCCAGCATGCCCTCCGTGCCGTTGACCAATGCCAGCCCCTCCTTTTCGGCGAGGGTGACCGGCTCGATGCCGTGCTCTGCAAGCAGCTCAGCGACAGGCCGCTCTCCCCGCCCGCCGTACGTGACGCCGTCGGGCCCTTCCGCTTCGCCTTCACCCATCAAGACCAGCGCACAGTGCGACAGCGGGGCGAGGTCCCCGGAACAGCCCAGGGACCCGAACTCGCGGACGACGGGCGTGATGCCGGCGTTGAGGACGTCCACCATGGCCTGCAGGACCACCGGGCGCACACCGGTACGGCCGGACGCGAGAGTCTTGGCGCGCAGGAACATGATGCCGCGGACCACCTCACGTTCCACCGCCGGGCCCATGCCTGCCGCGTGGCTGCGGATCAGGGACTTCTGCAGCTGGGTGCGCAATTCGTTGGGGATGTGCCGGTTGGCCAGGGCGCCGAAGCCGGTGGAAATGCCGTAGGCGGGGATGTCACTGGAGGCGAGGTCATCGATATGGGCCCGGACCTTGGCGACGGTCGCCAAGGTTTCGGGTGCGATGGTTACCTTGGCGTCGTGGCGCGCGACGGCGAGCACATCCCCGGGCGTGACGCCCGCCGGGCCAAGGGTCACGGTGAGCGGTTCGTGGGTAGTCAGGGTCATGATTCCTACTTTTTGTGGGCTTATGGGGATCGATTGCTCCGCACCTGTCGTTTTCGGAGTCCATAACGACAGGTACGGAGCAATCGATGGGCTATTTGGTCGCGGAAGGCTCTTGCATGGGGATGCGGACGCCGCGTTCCTTGGCGACGTCGAGGGCTCGCTCATAGCCGGCGTCGGCGTGGCGGATGACGCCCATGCCGGGGTCATTGGTGAGGAGGCGCTCAAGCTTCTGCGCGGCGAGGTCGGTGCCGTCGGCCACGGAGACCTGGCCGGCGTGGATGGAGCGGCCGATGCCTACGCCGCCGCCGTGGTGCAGGGACACCCAGGTGGCGCCGGAGGCGGTGTTGAGCAGGGCGTTCAGCAGCGGCCAGTCGGCGATGGCGTCCGAACCGTCCGCCATGGCCTCGGTCTCGCGGTACGGGGAGGCGACGGAACCCGAATCCAGGTGGTCGCGGCCGATCACGATGGGGGCCTTGACCTTGCCGTCCTTGACCAGCTGGTTGAAGAGCAGGCCGGCCTTGTGCCGTTCGCCATAGCCCAGCCAGCAGATGCGTGCCGGGAGTCCTTCGAACTCCACCCGCTCCTGGGCGGCGTCGATCCAGCGGTGCAGGTGCTTGTTTTCCGGGAAGAGTTCCTTGATAGCGTCGTCGGTGACGCGGATGTCTTCGGGGTCGCCGGAGAGGGCAACCCAGCGGAACGGGCCGAGCCCCTCGCAGAACAGCGGCCTGATGTAGGCCGGGACGAAGCCGGGGAACTCGAAGGCACGGTCGTAGCCGCCTTTGCGGGCTTCGTCGCGGATCGAGTTTCCGTAGTCAAAGACCTCGGCGCCGGCATCCTGGAACTCCACCATGGCCTGGACGTGCTTGGCCATCGATGCCTGGGCCTTCTTGGTGAAGCCTTCCGGATCGGATTCAGCCTCGCGGTGCCATTCCGCAACTGAGATGCCCTCGGGCAGGTAGGACAGGGGGTCATGGGCGGAGGTCTGGTCGGTAACGATGTCCACCGTCAGTTCGCCGGCCTTGTGGCGGCGCAGGATCTCGGGGAAGACCTCGGCAGCGTTGCCAACATAGCCCACGGACCAGCCGCGGCGCTCCTCCTTGGCCTTGAGCACCTTGGTGATGGCGGCGTCGAGGTCTGTTTCCACCTCGTCCAGGTAGCGCTTGCCGGCGCGGCGGCGGAGGCGGGACTCGTCGACGTCGACAATCAGGCAGGCGCCCTCGTTCAGGGTGACGGCGAGCGGCTGGGCCCCGCCCATGCCGCCGCAGCCGCCGGTGAGGGTCAGCGTGCCGGCAAGGGTGCCGTTCTCGTCTCCGGTCAGCTTGCGGGCGATCGCCGCGAAGGTTTCGAAGGTGCCCTGCAGGATGCCCTGGGTGCCAATGTAGATCCAGGAGCCTGCGGTCATTTGGCCGTACATCATCAGGCCCTCTGCCTCGAGGCGGCGGAACTCGGGCCAGGTGGCCCAGTCGCCCACCAGGTTGGAGTTGGCCAGGAGCACGCGGGGGGCCCATTCATTGGTGCGGAAGACGCCGACGGGCTTGCCGGACTGGACCAGGAGGGTTTCGTCCTTTTCCATGGTTTCCAGGGTGCGGGTGATGGCGTCGAAAGCGGCCCACGAGCGAACGGCGCGACCTGTGCCGCCGTAGACCACCAGGTCATCGGGGCGTTCTGCCACTTCGGGATCCAGGTTGTTCATCAGCATGCGCAACGGCGCTTCAGTCTGCCAGGACTTTGCGGTGAGCTCGGTGCCGCGGGCTGCTTTGACCGGGCGGGCACCGGTGGTGAAATCGGCGGGTGCCATGGTGGGCTCCTTCGGGTGGTGTCTGTTGGAGGAAAGAAGTTCTGTATCAACTAAAGCCTCTGGAAGAGCACCGTCACAGGGCTTTTGACCCTGCGGTGTCCGGTATTCCAGACGACCCCCGAAGGCTATTTGACGGGGCGTCCGTGGATCCGGGCGGAGAGCTCATCCGCAACCTTCTGGACGCGGGCGGCCAGCACCGCCCACTCCTCCGCGGGCAGCTTGTCCTCCAGGAAGGTCACGGCAACGGCGGCTGTCGGCCAGCCCAGGTGATCGGTGACCGCTGCGGCGATGGAGCCGAAGCCGGGTGTCACTTCGCCGTGCTCGGTGGCATACCCGCGCTGCCGGACGTGGTCCAGGTGCGACGACAAGGCCGAGTACTTCATGATCGCTCCCTCCACCTCATGGCGCGCACTGAAGGCCGCGGCGTTCGGATAGAGCGCACGCACCTGGGATTTGGGCAGCGCGGCCAGGATGGCGCGGCCGCTGGCGGTGAGGTGGCTGGGAAGGCGGACGCCGACGTCGGTCACCAGGGACGGGCGGTTCTTGGCCCGCTCCTCCACGATGTAGAGCACGTCCCGCCCGTGCAGCACGGCAAGGTGCGCGCTCTCGCCAATAGCGTCCACGAGGCTCGCAAGCAGGGGCCGGCCAAGACGTGACAACGGCTCCTGTCGGGAATAGGCAGAACTGAGCTCGAAGGCGCTGATGCCCAACCCGTACCGCTGCTCCTCATGGAGATGCAGGACGAAGCCGTTGGCCTCCATCACCCCAAGCAGGTGGTAGACGCTCGACCGCGGCAGGTCCAGGCTGGACGCGATCTGCGACGCGGCCATGGGACCCCGCCGCGATGCCAGCAACTTGAGGATGCGCAGGGTATTTTCCGCGGCGGGAACTTTTGACGTTGCCTTGGCCGCGGCGCGCGGTGCTGGCGTTTCGGCGCTTCTTGCGTCGTCGCTTAGTGCAGTGCTCATGAGGTGGAAGGGTCCTTCTGGGTAGCTGTGTCCGGTATCCCGTACTTAAGCTTGCGCCCTCCCCCGGCCCTTTGAGGCATGTGCAGCCGGCGTTGCTGTCTGGAATTCCGGACAGTCGCCGCAGGAGTTGTTCCGGCCTAGCCGCCGGACCTGGGTGCGAGGAGGATCTGTACTGCCTCAACCCGCTTGCCCATGCCCGTCGTGCCTGCCGTTCCGCCGTCGGCGACCCATGGCTGCCAGCCCACATCCTGCACGTGGGCGCGATAGTAGATCCGGTAATGGGTCGCCATCGCTCCGCTCAGCCTGATTTCAAAGGCTTCCAAACGCAGCCCCTGCCCTATGGTGCCGATGGGATTGGCCGAGGACGTCCATGGCTGCCAGCCGATGTCCTGCACATGCCCCCGCCACTGGATGTCGCCGGAGTAGGCCGTGCTGGACACGTTGAGGCGCAACGCCTCCAACCGAAGGGCCTGACCAGTGGTCCCGGCGACGGTCCCGTCCGAGACGTTGGGCATCCAGCCGAGGTTCTGGACGTGGGCGGCGTACACGGCGGTGAATGCCGGCGCGACCTTCGGAACCAGCTCGATGGTCACGGCCTCCATCCGAAGACCTTGGCCGACCGTGCCGGCCGTCGCGCCGTCGAGCGCGTACGGCTGCCATCCGACGTTCTGGACATGGGCGCGATACCTGATGCTGTACTGCGAGGCCAGATTCCCTGTCAGCCGCACTTCGAACGCTTCCAGGCGCAGACCGAGCCCGCTCGTTCCAACCGGGGATGCCGACGTCGTCCATGGCTGCCAGCCGATGTTCTGCACGTGCCCCCGCCACAGGATGTCACCCGACAGGCGGTCTCCTGCCACGGACAAACGCAATGCCTCCAGCGGCAGTGCCCGGCCGGTCGTTCCTGCGGTGGCGCCGTCCGAGACGCTCGCCTGCCAGCCGATCGTCGCAACGTGGGCCTGATAGACCCCGATGCACGTCATGTCGTGATCGTAGGTCCCGTCGGTCCATTGCGCGAGGTGGACTGTGCCACCGGAGAAGCTGGGGTTCACGCAGAGGTCCGATGCTTCACTTGGGAAGTCGAGACGGCCCGCCGGTGACCAGACGGGCTCGTCGGGAAGCTGCCACGAACCTGTGATGGCCTCCCAGGCGCTCGCATAGGAGTAGATCCCGTGCGGGTACCCGGCATCGGCCAGCGCGGCCAGGAGCCCGGAGACGACGTACCGGTTCTCCTGCCGCTGGGCTGCGGTGGAGCTGGGCCAAGGCTGTTGCGGACGGGGCTCGACGTCCACCCAGATCCGCTCCGGCCGCCATCCCACTTCCGCGAGGGACGCGAGAGCCGCGCGGCCCTCGGCGTATCCGACGTTGTACAGCCGGTCCGGCCTGGTGTTTGCAGGCAGGGGGCCATCGTCGCCGTAGGTGTCGTATTGTTCGGGGGTCGGGAATGTACCCATGGCGTAGGCCTGGGCCCGGACACCGTGGTCGCGCACCCACTGGTACTGCCCGTCCAGGCAGGGGTTTTCAGTGAACGCGAGTCCCCTGGTCAGCCCCACGACCACGAAGCCGGTGTCCTCCGGAGGCATCGGAAGACCGCCGGGACACTGGGGCCACGAAACGTCATGTCCGTAGTCCACTGCCCGGGAGGGTGGAGCGAGCAGCACGCTGAGCGCGAGTACCAGTAACACCGCCAGGAACCGGGCCATGGGTGCCCGGGAGCGGCGGCCAGGTCGAAGAACACCAAGGCCGGCCATCATGGCCCCCTACTCGAAGGATGACCAAATTATCCCACCCGGTCATGCTCGCCGCCAGCCAGGAGTGCAGCACTGGCCCGTTGCCCCCAGCTTCCAAAACCGGGTTCCCGGAACTCCTTGCGCGAGAGACCCCAAGCGGATCCTGCGGCCAGTCTGGAACCGAAGACACCAACCCTGCGTGAACCTCATCACGGCAGGGCCGAAAATGGTCTGCTGGTTACCGGCTCCCCTCCCAAAGACGAGAAGGTAACTCTGTGCAACCCACCCCAACCCGGACCGACAGTCCTCTGGAAAAGCAAAAGCCGGCAGCCGTCGTCGGACAAGCCCTTAACCGTGGCCTGAACGTGCGGCACATCCGCTTCATGGCCCTCGGCTCGGCAATCGGCACCGGCCTCTTCTACGGCTCAGCCTCGGCTATCCAGAAAGCCGGTCCGGCAGTGCTGCTGGCCTACATCATCGGCGGCGCAGCCGTGTTCATGGTGATGCGCGCACTCGGCGAAATGGCGGTGCGGCATCCGGTATCCGGCTCCTTCAGCCAGTATGCGAGCCGTTACCTGGGCCCCCTTGCCGGCTTCATCACCGGCTGGACGTACGTTTTCGAGATGGCGATCGTCGCCATCGCCGACGTCACCGCCTTCAGCATCTACCTGGGTTTTTGGTTCCCGCAGGTGGACCGCTGGATCTGGATCCTGGCCGTCATCTGCTTCCTGGCGGCACTGAACCTGCTCAGCGTGAAGGTCTTCGGCGAGCTCGAGTTCTGGTTCTCGCTAATCAAGGTCGCTGCAATTATCGCCATGATTGCCGGCGGCGCCGCGATCATCGTTTTCGGCTTCCAGACCGCCGATTCCCCGGTCGCCCCAGGCCTGGGCAACCTGGTTGGGCACGGCGGCCTGTTCCCCAACGGCTTCGAAGGCCTCCTGGCATCCTTCGCCGTGGTGATGTTCGCCTTTGGCGGCGTTGAGACGCTGGGCATCACTGCGGGCGAGGCTGCCGATCCGAAGTCGGTCATCCCGAAGGCGGTCAACACCGTCCCCGTTCGCGTGCTGCTGTTCTACGTACTCACCCTGGGCGTACTCATGAGCCTCTTCCCGTGGGACCAGGTGGGCACCAGCGGCAGTCCGTTCGTTCAAATCTTCAGCAGCCTGGGCGTCCCGGCTGCACCGCACATCCTCAACGCGGTGGTCATCACAGCCGCCCTCTCGGCCATCAACAGCGACATCTTCGGCGCCGGACGCATCCTCTTCGGACTCTCCAACCAGGGCCACGCGCCCGCCGCCTTCGGCAAGGTCTCCCGACACGGCGTCCCCTGGATGACCGTGGTCATGATGGCAGGCATCCTGCTGGTGGGCGTGGTCCTCAACGCCGTCATTCCGGAAGACGTATTCCTGGTGATTGCCTCGATCGCCACCTTCGCCACGGTCTGGGTATGGGTGATGATCCTGGCGTCCCACGTGGCCATGAAGCGGGAAATCGCGCGGAAGGGCCTGCCTGCGTCGGAATTCCCGTCACCGTGGTGGCCTGCCACTTCCGCGCTCACCATCGCCTTCATGGTGCTGGTGATCGCCGTCCTGGGCGCTTTCGAGGACACCCGGATCGCCCTCTATGTCGGCGCGGTGTGGCTGGGGCTGCTGGTCCTGGCTTACCGCCTGTGGGTCAAGGGTGACGGACGACGCCGGGCCTACCTTGAGGACGAAACGTCGCCGCTGCCGGCGGTCGGCACAGCCGGAACAACGGCTGCCGCCTGGAGTAGGCGGAACCAGGTTTAGGACTGCTGTTGCCCAGCCCGCAGCACCGCTGGGCCTATGCGGCCTTGGGGAACACCCCTGCTCCGGCGAGGCCGGAGCGGGGCGCAGTCTCTACCTTGGCGCAGATCCACCGGCCCAACTCTGTGGCAGCCAGAGGGTCGATCGATGTGGAGAACCCGGCCCGCTCCAGCATCCAGGCCAGATCCTCCGTGGAGATGTTGCCCGCAGCACCGGGGGCAAACGGGCACCCGCCCAGCCCTCCCACCGCACTGTCGAAGACCCTGACGCCCGCTGCCATCGCTGCATAGGTATTCGCGAGGGCAGTGTGGCGGGTCTCGTGCAAGTGGGCCCGCAACTGCACGTCCGTTTCAGATGCCACGGCGGCAAAGACCTCATTGACCTGCCATGGGACGGCGCAGCCGATGGTGTCGGCAAGGGCAACTTCGGCCAGCTCACTCCTTTTCAGGGCGCTGCGGACGACACTGAGGACCTGTTCCTTTGGCACGTCACCCTGGTACGGACAGCCAAAGGCGACGGCGGCAGTCACCGTGAGGGGGATGGAAGCACCAGCGGCAATCGTTGAAACTTCCTCCAGGGCATCGAGGGCGGCGTCCACCGTGGTGTTCTGGTTGGCCGCCGCGAAGGCATTCGTGACGGGCAGGACGTAATTCATCTCGTCCACCCCGGCTTCGAGAGCCCTGTGTGCTCCCCGGGTGTTAAGCACCAGTCCGATGTAGCTGGCACCTGTATCCCGCGGCACGCCCGCCATCACGGCGTCCGCATCGGCCATTTGCGGAACCCTCTTGGGATTCACGAAGCTCACCGCCTCGATCCGTTTCGCACCCAGGGCTATGAGGTCGTTGATGAGACGCAACTTATCGTGCGTACTTACTGGGACCTTCTCATTCTGGAGTCCATCGCGGGGACTGACGTCCACAATGGACACTGCACCCCCGGGCCTGCCGGTTCCCGCAATTCCGTTCATTAGATCGCACCTTCGTTCTTGGCATCCTGCAATTCTTCGGCACTGAGCTTGAGCAGGCCAGCGTAGACGTCGCCATTGTGGGAACCTGGCACCAGGGGCCCGTTCCATGCGATGCCGCCGCCGGTGCGGGACAGCTTGGGAACAACGCCCGGCTGGACCACCGCTCCCAGCTGTTCATCAGGCACTTCCAAAAGCATTCCCCGTGCCCGCAGCTGGGGGTCCTCGAAGATATCCTCGATGGTGCTGACGGTGCTGTTGGGAACAGCATGCTGGTCAAGGCGCGCCACCAAGTCCCCGTGGTTGAATCCCGCGGCCCATTCGGCAATCAGTTGTTCCAGCTGGTCCTGGTTGGCACCGCGGGAAGCGTGGTTGCTGTACCGGGGGTCGGAGGCCAGCTCCGGCATGTCCATCGCACCGGCAAGCCGCACGAACACCGAGTCCTGGTTGGCGGCGATGACCACCCATTTCCCGTCACTGGAGCGGAAGATATTCGACGGCGCTATCCCCTTCAGCCCTGAGCCACTGGGTCCGGGGACGATCCCTGCGGCCGCGTAGTCCGGCACGGCACTTTCCAGGAGGGAAAAGCATGCCTCCACGAGGGAAACGTCCACGACTTGCCCTGTCCCTCCCCTGGCGTCCCGCCAATACAAGGCCAGCAGGATGCCCTGCAGCGCATAGAGCGACGCCAAGCTGTCCCCCAACGAGATGCCTGTCCGTGGCGGGGCCTGGTCCGGATATCCATTGAGGTGGCGCAGGCCGCCGCGGGCTTCGGCCACGGAAGCGTAGCCCGGCTTGTTCGCGTCGGGCCCGGTCTGGCCGTAGCCGGAGACCCTGGCAATCACCAGGCCGGGGTTGCTCTGCCAGAGCACCTCAGGGGAAAGGCCCAGTTTCTCGAGTGTTCCGGGGCGGAAATTCTCGAGGATGACATCGGCTTCCCTACAGAGTTCCAGGAACAACTCCCGCCCGCGGGGCGACTTGAGGTCCAAGGTCACGCACTTCTTCCCCCTTGACTGGACTGACCACCAGAGCGTGTGGCCCTCGATCCGGGCCCGGCCCCATTCGCGCATGGGATCGGGACGGTCAGGAGACTCAATCTTGATGACCTCAGCACCGAAGTCCGCCATCTGCCGTCCCGCAAAGGGGCCCGCTATGAGTGACCCGAGCTCCAGAACACGCACGCCGGCCAGGGGCCCGCCAACCGCTCCCACGGCAGCACTGGGGTCAGGGACAGCAACCGTCCGGGTTTGAGTGTCAGCGCCGGAGCCCGGGTTCTGACGACCGCGCGTTCCGTCAGGTGCTGCGGTCTGTGAAGTTTCCACCATCTTTGGGACTCCTGTTCTGCCGGCAGCCAACACCGGGCCGCCCTGCCCGGCCTGCCGTGGATCGCGAACTATCGTTGGCTCGATAACTCATATTGTGGACCCAAATTCACCATGTGGATAGAGACGGGACCAAAACAGCATCATTGCGGAATGGTGCCCCCGATGACCCTGGTGGATTCCTCGGCCGCAGCGAGGACCTGTTCCAGCCAAGACGCGCAGACGTCATAGGGCATCCTCAGGGCGGGCCCCATCACCGTAAGCGCCCCGAAAAGTTCACCCTGGGGTCCGAAGATAGGCGCCGAAATACCACTGGCGCCGGATACCCGCTCGCCGGTGGTGATGGCGAAACCGTCTGCGCGGGCTTTGGCGACTGCCTCCTCCAGGCTCGCGGCATCGGTAATCGTCTGGTTGGTCAGGGATTTCAGGCCCGACCGGTACACCCGCTCCGCAACCTCCGGATTCCAGGCCAGGAGGACACGCCCTGCCGCCCCCACGTGCAGCGGCATGATTTCACCCACGCTCACAACGCGCCGGAGCATGCGCCGGGTTTCGGCCAAAGCGATGCAGACACGCTTCCCTTGGGATTCTCGAAAAATGCACGCCGTCTCACCCAAGTCATCACGCAGCCGGCGCAGCACCGGCGTTAGCAGCTCCAGGAAATCCAGCCCCTGGGTTGCCGGTGCCGCCCAGTGGGCCATCCGCACCCCCACCCGGTACCGGTCCCCGTGCCGGTCCAGGATTCCTTCCTGCACCATGTTCGCAACCAGCCGCTGGACCGTGGAGTGCGGGACGCCGGTGCTGGAGCGGATCTCGGCCAGTGACAACTCGGGCCGGGCAAGGGAGAAAGCATCAAGGATGGCGGTGATTTTCCGCAGGACCAACAAGGGTGTGGCCGACGTTTCGCTGGAGCTCATGGGGAAAGTGTATGAGTCACGGAGGCGTTGAGTGTGACCGAAGTAACTGTTAGCATCAGGTCCACATCATGATGGAGAACCCACGATGTGGCAGGTGCACTACCTGTTTTGAGCAATAACACCGGAGCCCGCAAGCAGGTCTCCGTTCGCGGACCGATGCACCACTTCGTTCTGCAAGCGTGAACCAGCAGGGGGAACAAGCGGCCGGAGCAGGCCGGGAAGAGGCAAAGATGCCAGCTGCACAGCCAGGCACGTCCGGATATGCGGTGGAGCTCACCGGGTGCACCAAACAATTTCCAACATCCGGAGGCGAGACCTACTTCGCCGTTCGGGACATCGACCTGAAGGTCGAACCCGGCCGCTTCGTCTCGATCGTTGGCCCTACGGGATCCGGCAAGTCCACCATTCTCAACATGGCAGCGGGCCTGCTGACTCCCAGCTTCGGGGAGGTTAAGAGCTTCGGAGAACCCGTGACCGGAGTGAACCGCCGCGCGTCGTACATGTTCCAGCAGGATGCCCTGCTGCCGTGGAAGACCGTCATCGACAATGTGAGCCTGGGCCTGACCATGGCAGGCGTCTCCAAATCGGAGGCGCACGCAGAATCGCGGCGCTGGCTCGAAAAGGTGGGCCTAAAGAATTTTGCGGACCGCTACCCGCACCAACTCAGCGGCGGCATGCGCAAGCGCACCGCCATCGCCCAGGCGTGGATCGTGAACCCGGACATCCTCTTGATGGACGAGCCCTTCTCTGCCTTGGACGTCCAGACCCGCCAGATCATGGAGAACGAACTTTTGCAGCTTTGGCAGGAATCCGGCAAGGCAGTGGTTTTCATTACCCACGACCTCGACGAAGCGATCGCACTGTCCGATGAAGTGGTCATTTTGGGGGCGGGACCTGGAAGCACGGTGGTGGGAAGCTACGAAATCGACATTCCACGCCCCCGCGATCTGCTGGACATCCGTGACGATCCCCGCTTCGTGGCGCTGCACCGGGAAATCTGGGGTCGACTGAAAGTCGAAGTCTCAAAGACCTACGAAAGCGCCATGGCAGAGGAGGGTGAGGCAGCATGACCATCCTCGGTTCCAGGAGGCCGGGCTCCCGCGGGAACGGCTCTCCCGGCGGTGCCCAGGACCCCAGCCCCGCCAGCCGGTCCTCCCGCCGCGGAGAAATGTCCCCCCTGGCAATGCGGAGCATTCAACTCCTTCTCACGGTTGTCGTCCTGGCAGCGTGGGAGGCTTTGGGGCGCGCCGGGGTGATCGACGAATTCTTCTTCCCCCTTCCCTCGGACATCTTCCAGACCGTGTGGCTCTGGGTGTCCTCGGGGTTCGTGTTCCCCCATCTTTGGGTGACCATGCAGGAAGCCATCCTCGCCTTTTTAGTGGGGGCCGCCGTCGGACTCCTCCTGGGCTTCATCCTTGCCCGGGTCCGTTTCCTGGAACGACTGCTGGACCCCTTCCTCCAGATGTTCAACGCGCTCCCGCGCGTAGTCCTAGCTCCAATCTTCCTGCTCTGGTTCGGCCTGGGCATCTGGTCGAAGGTCGCTTTCGGCTTCACCCTTGTGTTCTTCATCGTTTTCTTCAACACGTTGGAAGGCGTCAAGAGCGTAGACCGGGTCCTGGTGGACAACGCCAAAATGCTGGGCGCCAGCGAAAAGCAGCTCCTGCGCCACGTCTTCATTCCCAGTGCCCTCACCTGGATCTTCTCCAGCCTGCATATCAGCGTGGGCTTCGCCATCACCGGCGCAGTGGTGGGCGAGTACCTGGGTGCCTCGGGTGGCATGGGCTACGCCATTGCCCAGGCCCAGGGCGTATTCGATACAAAGGGCGTCTTCGCCGGGATGTTCATCCTCATGATTGTGGTGCTGATCATCGACCTCCTCGTCAACCGCCTGGAGCGGCACCTCCTCAGATGGCGCCCGGTCCGGTCCTCCTGACCAGCCCCCCAAAGCCAAGAGCCGCGCCAGCGCAAACTTTCAAAACCGCCTGAAAGGGATACCCATGACAGACAAAGCAACCCGGCGCCGTGGCCGGGTCCTCCTCCGACCACTGACCTTGATCGCTGCCGTTGCCGTGGCGCTCTCCGCCTGTGGCGCCCCCGCCGCAGCCCCTCCCGGCCAGAGCGGATCAGCCGCAGCGGGCGGCGGAGGCGGAGGCGGCAAGGTGGTTATCGGCGTGGGCGGCCAGACCCTCCTGACCTACCTTCCGACAACGCTGGCCCAGCAGCTCGGGTACTACAAGGATGAGGGCGTGGACGTCGAACTCCAGGACCTTCAGGGCGGCTCGAAGGCCCTGACCGCCATGGTTGGCGGCAGCACCAACGTGACAAGCGGCTACTACGAGCACACCATCCAGATGCAGGCCAAGAACCAGCAAATCAAGGCCTTCGTGGACATGGGTCAGTCTTCCGGCCTAGCGCTGCTGGTGGCGCCGAAGAACGAAGGCCAGATCAAAACCATTGCAGACCTAAAGGGCAAGAACGTCGGAGTCACGGCCCCGGGCTCCTCCACGGACATGTTCGTGAAGTTCCTGCTGGCCAAGAACAACATGCAGCAGTCCGACGCAGCGGTGTCCGCCATCGGCGCAGGATCTTCCGCTGTTGCGGCTGTTGAGCAGGGCCAGGTTGACGCTGCCGTGATGCTGGAACCGGACGTCTCGGTCCTCACGAAGCGCATTGGCCACAATCCTGTAGTGCTGGAGGACGTCCGCACCTCCGAGGGGCTGAAGGAGGTGTTCTCCACTGATTCCTGGCCTTCCGCCTGCCTGTATGCCAAGACCGACTGGCTGAACCAGAACAAGGAAACGGCCACCAAGCTGGCAAAGGCCATCAAGCGCACCCTTGAGTACATCGATGGTCACTCTGGCGCCGAGATCGCTGCCAAGATGCCGGAAAGCTTTGCCGGCGGAGACAAGGAGCTCTACGCCAAGGTCATTGATGACCTCAAGAAGACGCTCAGCAAGGACGGCACATTCACTGAGGACGGAGTCCAGGCGGTCCTGAAGACCCAGCAGGTAGCCAATCCGGATGTTGGGAGCAAGGAGATCAAGCTTGCCGAGACGTACACCAATGATCTTGTGAAGTAATTACTGCAGAAGCAATTGCACGGCGGCCCTTAATGAGGGCCGTTCCACAACGCAAGGTGCCCGGTCCCCCAACGGGGCCGGGCACCTTTTCGTTCGGCTGTCTTAGGCGGAAGCAGCGGCGGAGCGGACCGCCTGGCCGAGGGACGTCGTCGGGCGCCCAATCAGCCTGCGCAGGTCGCCGCTGCTGACCAGCAGATCGCCGCGCGAAATGCCCAGATCGGAGTCCGCCAGGATCTCGGCAAAGGCCTCGGGCACGCCCACTCCGGCGAGCAGGCCGGCGTAATCCTGCGCGGGCAGGTCGTTGTAGGTGATGGTTTTGCCGGTGGCCGCGCTGATCTCGGACGCGAGTTCCGCCATGGTGAAGGCATCGTCACCGCCCAGTTCGTAGATCTTGCCGGCCTGGTCCTCGGCCACCAGCACCGCGGCTGCGGCATGGGCGTAATCAGCCCGGGCGGCCCCGCTTACCCTGCCTTCACCAGCGCTGCCGGCAATTGCACCCTGGGCCAAGGTGCCGGGCAGCTGTTCGGTGTAGTTCTCCAGGTACCAGCCGTTGCGCAGCAATGCGAAGGGAACCCCGGACTCGCGCAGCAGCGCTTCCGTGGCCTTGTGCTCGTCGGCCAGCAACATGGCTGTGGTGTCCGCGTTTGCGATGCTTGTGTAGGCCAGCAGCTCCACGCCTTCGGCTTTGGCGGCGTCAATGACGGTGCGGTGCTGCTCAACACGCTGCCCCACTTCGCTGCCGGAGATCAGCAGCACCCGGGTGGCGCCGCTGAGGGCAGCTGCCACTGACTCGGTGTCTGCATAGTCCATAGGCTGGACACGCACGCCACGCTCTGCGAAGTCCGCTAGCTTCTCAATTGACCGCCCGGCGGCGACAATCTCCCCGGCAGGTACTCCCCGCTCCTGGAGGGCTGCAATGACGTGACGGCCCAGCTGGCCGGTGGCGCCGGTAACGACGATGCTCACGATGGTTCCTTTCGGGTTTTTTGCTCTGTCAGAGGGAACAACCAACGGCCACGCAAGGAACTTCCCGGAAGGGAGTACGCACTTTGAAGTAAGGTACTAACCCACAAGTAAGGTATGTGCCCTTGAGTAAGCTGTAGGCATGAAAGCAGTTCCCCTGCCCCTCGCGTTTACCGACGGCGTATTCCCCGCAGGATGCCCCAGCCGCACCGTGCTGGACCACATCACCAGCAAATGGGGAGTCCTGATCCTGCTGGCGCTGTCAGAGGGCGACCAGCGGTGGAGTGATCTACGACGGCGGGCCGAGGGCATTAGCGAGAAAATGCTGGCACAGACACTCAAGACCCTGGAGCGCGACGGCCTGGTCAGCAGGAACGCGCAGCCGGTCATTCCGCCACGGGTGGATTACAGCCTGACGGAGCGGGGTTATGAGTTGAGCGCACTCCTGGTACCGCTGGTGGCCTGGGCGTTCGAGAATGCCGAGGATATCGTGAACGGGGCCGGGCAGGGCAAGTAGTGCCCTTCCCAAACTTGAGTACCTGTTACTGGTGTTACCCATGTGAATCTTGCCTAGCGTGGACTTACGGTGGCGGCCGGAATGGGAGGACCATCCTCTGCTGGGAGCGTTCCGCCAACCAGCACCGTTAGCAGGCGGCAGGCCGCCATCTGGAGGAGTTGGTCACGTGGCCAAGGACTATGCACCAGATTTTTCCAACTTGGGCCAGCCCGTCAGCCTCGGCACTGCCCTTGCGGGCGCCTGGGACCGGACGCTGGCAGCCTTCGGCCCCCGATGCCCCTACCGGGTGGGGGACACGGTGGTAGGCGACGACCCCTTCAGCGGCAGGCGCGAAGGGGTCGTCGTATGGCAGGACCGCCGGTCAGTGGGAGTCAAGACCCCGTACGGCGTCTTCTTTTTCGACCACCGGCTGGTCAAACCTTTGGAGTAGCGGGCTTTAGCGCGCGGACCAGCCGCCGTCCATGGTGTAGCTGGCGCCGGTGACCATACCGGCGTCGTTCGATGCCAGCCACGCCACCAGGGACGCGACCTCTTCCGGTTCCACCAGTCGCTTGATGGCGGCTTCGGTGAGCATCACCTTGGACAGCACCTCGGATTCGGGGATGCCGTGCACCTGGGCCTGGTCCGCCAACTGCTTCTCCACCAGCGGCGTGCGCACATAACCGGGGTTGATGCAGTTGGAGGTGACACCGTGCGGGCCGCCCTCCAGCGCCGTCACCTTGCTCAGCCCCTCCAGGCCGTGCTTGGCGGAGACATATGCACTCTTGAACGGGGAGGCCCTGAGACCGTGCACTGAGGAGACGTTGATGATGCGGCCGAACTTGTTGGCATACATGTGCGGCAACGCGGCCCGGATCAGCAGGAACGGCGCCTCCAGCATCAGGGTGATGATCCGGCGGAAGTCCGCGGGGTCGAACTCCTGGATGGGGTTGATGCGCTGGATTCCTGCGTTGTTGACCAGGATGTCGCAGTCCAGGCTCAGGGTGGCCAGCGCATCCACGTCCAGCAGGTCTACACCCCATGCGCTGCCGCCCACCTCGTCGGCGAGGGCCTCCGCAGCGGCGGTGTCGACGTCGGCCACCACCACCTTCGCGCCCCGCGCCGCGAACGCGCGCACGCATGCGGCGCCGATTCCGCTGGCACCGCCGGTGACCAGTGCCTTGCGTCCATTCAACGTGTTGTCCATTTCAGTTCTCCTCTACCCCCACATGGTTTGTGCGGCGGCCTCATGGTTTGTGCACCCACACGATCCAACTGCTTCACCTATCCGGGGCGGCTGGTTCAACCCCGCAGCCCCGGCAACTGACGGTTTAGCGGCGTGCTGCAGTCAGCAGCCCTTCGCGGGCAGCATCTTCCCTGTCAACGTCCTCCAGCGCAATGCCCTTGGTTTCCTTCAGGCTCAGGACAGCCACCACCGTGATAACGCAGGCAACCACCAGGTAGATGGCGGTGGGGACCCATGATCCCGTGTCCTTCAGCCACTGGGTTGCCAGCAGCGGAGCGAGCGAGCCGGCGAAGATGGAAGTCACCTGCGAGCCGAGTGATGCACCTGAGTAGCGCATGCGGGTGGGGAACATTTCGGCCATGATGGCCGGCTGCCCGGCGTACATGAGGCCATGCAGGCACAGTCCGATGGTCACGGCAAGGACGATGACCACGGCGTTCCGGGTGTCGAACATCGGGAAGGCAAAGAACGGCCAGGTGGCGCCCAGGACGGCGCCGGCCAGGTAGACGGGTTTGCGGCCGATCCGGTCCGCCAAGCGCCCGTACTGCGGAATGATCGCGAAGTGGATGACATGCGCGATCAGCAGTGCCAGCAGCAGCGATGAGGTGTCGTACTTGTGCACGCTCTTGAGGTAGACGATCGCGAAGCTGACCACCAGGTAGTACATGATGTTCTCCGCGAACCGCAGGCCCATGGCCTGGAAGATGCCCTTGGGGTACTTGCGGAGGACCTCGAACACGCCATAGCTGACGGCCTGCTCCTTTTCGACCAGTTCCTTGGCCTCAAGGAAGATGGGCGACTCGCTGACGTTGGTGCGGATGTAGTAGCCCACGAAGACGATTACGGCGGAGAGCCAGAAGGCCACGCGCCAGCCCCAGCCGAGGAATGCCTCGCTGCTGAGGGTGGTGGACATGATGTACAGCACCAGGGTGGCCAGCAGGTTGCCCACGGGGACGGCGGCCTGCGGCCAGCTTGACCAGAAGGCGCGGGTCTTGTTGGGGCTGTGCTCAGCCACGAGGAGCACCGCGCCGCCCCATTCGCCGCCGAGTGCGAAGCCCTGGATGAAGCGCAGGACCACCAGCAGCGCCGGGGCCAGATATCCGATGTCGGCGAAGCCGGGGAGGCAGCCCATCAGGAACGTGGACACGCCGATGATGATGATGGTGAGCTGCAGCGTGGGCTTGCGGCCCAGCTTGTCGCCGATCTGGCCGAACACGATGCCGCCCAGTGGGCGTGCGATGAAGCCCACCGCATAGGTCAGGAAGGCCTGGATGATCCCGTCCAGGTCGTTGCCTGTGACGGGGAAGAAGTACTTGCCGAACACCAGGGTGGCCGCAGTGGCGTAGAGGAAGAACTCGTACCACTCCACCACCGTGCCCACCATCGAGGCGGCGACAATCTTCTTAAGTCCTGATCCTTTGGCTGCATGCCCGGCATCGTTTGCCGGGCGTTGCTCTACGCTCATGGTTTCTCCTAGTGTCCACATTGACACGCGCTGTGATCTCCAGCACAAGTGACTCAGATGAGTATTGCTGCACAAAGGTGCAGCTTCAATGGCCAAAGCAGCACGAAGCCTGTGCATAATTGCAGATATGAACGCGAACCCCGACGACCTGTTGGTCCTCCTTGCGGTCTCTCGCTCGGCGAAATTTACGACGGCGGCCCAGGCCCTGGGCTTGAACCACACCACGGTCTCGCGCAGGATCGCCGGGCTGGAAAAGGCGCTCGGCGGCAGGGTCCTGTCCCGTGCCGCCGGGGGCTGGGAATTGACGGAACTTGGCGGGCAGGCGGTGCGGGCGGCGGAACAGGTGGAGGCGGTGCTGGGAACGCTGGGACCCACGGGCCAGGCACCCGACGCGATTGCCGGCGTCGTACGCATGACCGCAACGGATGGCTTCAGCGCCTATATTGCCGCGCCGGCCGTGGCGCGGCTGCGCCGGGACCACCCGGGCCTCAGCGTGGAAGTGGTGACCATGACCCGCCGGGCCCTGCAGCAGCGGTCCGGTCTGGACATCGAGGTGGTGGTCGGCGTACCCCAGGTGCACCGGGCGGAGGCCATCAGGCTGGGCGACTACCGGCTCGGAATGTATGCCTCCCGCGCCTACCTCGAGGAGCACGGGACGCCGGCCACCGTGGCCGAACTCAACCAGCATCCGCTGGTCTACTTTGTGGACTCCATGCTGCAGGTGGACGACCTCGACGCGCCACGGCGGCTGGTCCCCGCCATGCGCGACGGCCTCACCTCCACCAACGTCTTTGTCCACGTGGAAGCCACCCGGGCCGGTGCGGGCGTGGGGTTCCTGCCGTGCTTCATGGCCGACCTCCACGATGACCTGGTCCGGCTGCTGCCCGACAAGATTGGCGAGCTGCTCCCGTACTGGATGGTCCTGCGCCCGGACTCACTGCGCCGTCCCGCGGTGGCCGCCGTCGTCAAGGCGCTCCAGGAGCGGATGGCCGAGCACCGCGAAGCGCTCCTGGGGAAGGACAAAACCTCATCCACTGCTGAGTAACTGTCGTTTTCAGCGTCCAAAACGACAGTTACCCAGCAATCGATGGGGGTGGGTCGGGGTCGTGGCGGACCGGCGCGCCGGCGGCGAAAGCTCGGACCTGCGCGTCGTCCCAGAGGTGTGCCGGGACGGCACCGCCCAGGAGCCGGCGGCGCAGCTGGGGGTCGTCGCCAAAGGGCACGTCGCTGCCTGCCATCACCATGTTCCCGTAGCGCCTGCCCTTGAGCATGGCGGGGTCGGCGATGATCACGGTGTGCTTGAAGGCTGCCGCGATGGTGGCGGCATCCTCCCTTGCGTTCTTGAGGTCGGGGGCATCGCCGGAGTTGGCCACGTACAGGCCGTCCGGTGCCAGGACCCGCTTGGCGTGGGCGGTGAACTCGGCCGTGGTCAGCGGGCGCGGGGTATGGGCGCCGGCGAACACGTCCCGGATGATGAAGTCACGGGTCTGGGCGGTGAGGGTTTCTGTCACGGCGCGGGCCTCCCCCACGCGGATCCGCAGCAAGGGCGCCTTGGGAAGGTCGAACCAGCCGCGCACGTATTCGGCCAGCTTCCCATCCAGTTCCACCACCACCTGCCGGGCATCGGGGTAGGCGGCGGAGAAGTAGCGCGCCATGGAGCAGGCCCCGCCGCCCAAGTGCAGCCCCCGGAGTTTGTGAGCGCCTCCAGCAGATGGACCGGCGGAGGAGGACGGCGGCCACCGGGACTCGATGAGCGCCGCCATCCACCGCATGTACTCGAAGTCCAGGAACAGCGGATCTGCCAGGTCGATGTGTGAGCTCATGACACCGTTGATCTTCAGGAGCCAGCCGGTGGAGTTGTCCTGGTCCGCCACGAGCTCGCAGTCACCGGTGTCAATGTAGTAGACACCCTCCACCGGTCCAGTCGGGGCGGCACCCTTGGGCACCTCCACCACACCCGGCGCGGGCCGGCCCCGGGCGCCTGACTTTCCGCGTTTGCCCATTACCCGTGCCCCGCTCCAGTCATGCCTCAACCCTAGTTGACCGGGCCGGCCGCCCAGTCCCTGCTTGACCGGACCCTAGTTGACCGGGCTGGCCGCCCCCTTGCCGTCCCGGATCCGGTTTACCACGGCCGTGGTGGACCGCTCGGCCACGTAGTCCAGGATGGCAACGCGTCCCCCGTATTCCTCCACCGCCGGGGTTTCCTCCAGCATTTCCGGTGTGTAGTCCCCGCCCTTCGCGTACACCTCGGGCCGGAGCCTGCGGATCAGCGGTGTGGCCGTGGGGGTGTCGAACACGGTGACGTAATCGACGCAGCTAAGGGCCGCCACCACCGCTGCCCGGTCCACCATGTTGTTGATGGGCCGGCCGGCACCCTTGAGCCGGCGCACGGAGTCGTCGCTGTTCAGTGCCACCACCAGGACGTCACCCAGCTGTTTGGCCTGGTTCAGGTAGCGGGTGTGGCCGCTGTGGAGCACGTCAAAGCAGCCGTTGGTCAGCACGATCCGCTGGCCCTGGGCCCGGTGCAGCTCCATCTGCCGCTCCAGTTCCTCTTCGGTCAAAGCAGTGTCCGCGAAGGCCTCCAGGTACCGGCTGAGCTGGGCGGTGCTGCATACGGATGTACCGGGCTGGTGGACCACCACGTCGGCGGCCGACTGGGCCAGGTCCAGGCTGGCGGTCAGCGGCAGCCCGGCCGCGCGGGCCAACGTCAGGGCCGCCACGAAGGTATCGCCCGCCCCGGATGCCTGTTTCTCCGCTGCCGGCCGTGCCCACGTTCGGTGCCGCACGCCGTCGGACGTCAACAGCACGGTGCCGTCCCGGTCCAGGGTGACCACCACGGCGCGCGCCCCAGTGCCCTGCAGCAATGCCGCCGCCTCCGCGCCCACCGCGTCAACCCGTTCCTGGCCTTCCGGCAGTTTCCGGTCCAGCAGCTGCGCGGTCTCCTGCGCATTCGGGGTCACCAGATCAGGCTGCAGGGCTGCCCACGGGCGGGGGTCGTGAGCGTCCACCACCACCAGGGGACGGTCAGTCCCGGCAGTGCCGCTGCCCAGGGCATCGGCCAGTGCGGTGCGGACGGGGTCCGCCACCACGCCGGTTCCGTAGTCACATACCAGGACAGCATCCTGGCGTTCGACGGCGGCACCCACCGACGCGGTGAGCGCAGCGAGGGCTTCAGCGGGGACAGTCCGGGCTGAGTCGTCGAGGCGCAGCATCACCTGCCCCCCGCTGCTGATCCGGATCTTGGTGGTGGTGACCATGTCCGGGTGCGTGAGCAGGTGCTGGACATCGATGCCCGCGGCGGCAAGCTGCCCCCGCAGGTCCTCGCCGGCGTCGTCGGCGCCGACGATCCCCGCAACGGAGACTTTCGCACCCAAGGCGGCCAGGTTCATGGCGGTGTTTGCCGCCCCGCCCGGGACCGATTCGCGGGTCTGGATGTCCACCACCGGCGCGGGAGCTTCCCGGCAGAGCCGTTCAATACTGCCGCTCCACCAGCCGTCCAGCATGACGTCACCGATCACCAGGATCGACGGCTGCTCCGCGGCCAGGCGCCCCGGCAGCCAGTCGGACAATGCCCGCTGGGTGGAGAGATCCACAGGTTCCGGGGACGCGCTCATGGCAGGTCCTGTTCCTCGGGGACGGAACCGGCTCCGGAGCCTGCCGGCGCCGGCGGAGCTTCGATATGCACCACCTTGACCTGGGTGAACTCGTCCAGCAGTTCGGGCCCGTAGCCGAACCCCGCACCGCTCTCACCGCGGGGCTGGGCCGCGCCTCCGGGGGCGCCGCCAAAGACCGCATTGATCTTTACGGTGCCCACCGGCAGCGCGGCCACTGCCTGCTGGATGTGCGCGATGTTGCTGCTCAGGACGGTGGCGGCCAGGCCGTACTTGCCGCTGCACGCCAGCCGCAGGCCGTCGTCGAACGTGTCCACTACTTGCACCGAGGCAACCGGACCGAACGTTTCCTCCGTCATCACCTGCATCCCGTCCGTGCAGTCGAGCAGGACGGTAGCGGGGTAGAACGAGCCCGGCCCGTCCGGCACCGCACCGCCTTCAACCGCCCGGGCGCCCTGCGCCAGGGCATCGGCAACGTGGGCGTGGACGGCATCCCGCATCCGCAGGTCCACCAGTGGCGCCACGGTGCCGTTGCTGTTCCGGAGCGCCGCCTCTGCCTCCAGGGCACTGCAGAATTCCTTGGCGATGTCGCGGTGGACGTAGATCCGTTCCACAGAGGTGCAGATCTGCCCGCTGTTGGCGAACGCGCCGATCGCGGCCTGCCCGGCGGCCCATGCGGGGTCCACGTCGCGGTCCACCAGCAGGGGGTCGTTGCCGCCGTTTTCCCTGATGACGTGGGCACCCGTGAGGGCGCCCGCCCGGGCAATCCGGGACCCCGACGCGCTGGATCCCACGTGGGCAATCACGTCCACTTCCGCCTGGGACAGGGCCGCACCCACTCCGGCCCCGCCGGAGATAGTCAGGAAGACGCCCGCGGGGAAGGCTGGGGCCAGGACCTCGCCCAGCGCCTCCCCCAGGCGGGGGCAGCGCTCACTGGGTTTGTGGATCACCGTGTTGCCCGTGACCAGCGCTGCGCCGATCAGTCCGCAGGCTACGGCTACGGGGTCGTTCCATGGTGTCAGCAGCACCGCCACTCCGCGCGGTTCGGCAACGGTGTAGTCGGTGGCTGAACGGCTGCCGCGGAGGCTGTGGCCCCGCTGGACCGGGCCCAGTTCCGCATACTGCTCCAGGGTGGAGACACCGGCGGCAATGCCTGCCAGCGCCTCAGCCTCCGGCCGTCCGGTTTCGCTCGCGTTCAGGCCGGCGAGCTCCTCCGCAGCTGCCTCGAGCGCCTTGGCTGCGGCCCGGAGGGCGGCGCCGCGTTCGGCGGGGGCGGTTCCTGCCCAGCCGGGCGCAGCCCTCCGGGCCACGCTCACGGCATCGTTGACTGCGTCCGGTCCCGCTTCAGGCACCGTCCAAAGCACCTCTCCGGTTCGCGGGTCCTGGATGGTGACGCCGGCGCCCCGGGTTGTTTCATTGCCTGCGGTTGTTTCGATGGCTGTGGTGGGCATGGTGTTCCTCCCGCCTTTCGGTGCTGGGTGTGTCGCTGCTGGTGGTCCTGCTGCGGCCACACGAGGTGGTGTGGCCGGAGCAGGTGGTGTAGCCGGTTCCGGTTTAGGGCCAGGAACCTTCTTCCTCGTGGCAGATCAGCATTTCGCGGACTTCGCAGCCCGTGGGCTGGTTGAGGGCGAACAGAATGGCCTGGGCCGTGTTGGCGGGGTCGTTGAGCCGGGAGTCATCCTGCGGCTTGTACTGCTCCGTCCGGTCATCGAAGAAGCGCGTCTTCATGCCGCCGGGGATCATGGTGGTCACGCCGATTTCGCCGCCGGTTTCCGCGGCCAGCGCGTGGCTGAAGCCCACAACGCCGAACTTGGACGCGCAGTAGGCGGTGGCATCGGCCACGGCGCGCTTGCCCAGGGTGGAGGCCACGGTGACTACCCGGCCGTGGGTTTCCTTGAGGTAGGGCAGGGCCGCGCGCACGGTGGAAACGGTGCCCATCAGGTTGACCCCGATGACCTTCTCCCACTCGGTGGCTTCGACGTCGGCCAGCTTACCGCAGCGGTCGATCCCGGCCGCGGTAACCACCGCGTCCAGGCCGCCCAGGGTTTCCGCGGCTTCGCGGACGGCGTGCTCCACGGCGGCGCGGTCGGCCACGTCCACTTCGAACGCCTTCACGCCGGAGACGCTGCTGATGTCGCGGTCCAGGACCACCGGAGTGCCGCCTGAGCGAAGGACGGCTTCGACGACGGCGGCGCCCAGTCCGGAGGCACCTCCCGTCACCAGGACGCGGCCGGGCGTGGTGGAGGCAGTTGCAGTAGGTTCTGCAGTCATGGTGTTCCTTTCAGTGGGGAAAACAAGTTTGAAGGGGTAAGCAGGATCAGCTGACCTTGGCGAGTGCGTCCGCCAGGCCTGTGGTGGAGCGGGCGGGGTGGAAGGGGACGGTGAGGCAGCGTCCGCCCCAGCTTTCCACCAGGTCCGATTCGGGGAGGCTGGCGCCCTTGTAGTCGCCGCCCTTGACCCAGATATCGGGGCGGAGCCGGTCCAGGACGGCCTCGGGGGTGTCCTCGTCGAAGACCATCACCGCGTCCACGCATTCCATGGCCAGGAGCAGTTCGGCCCTGTCGTGCTGGCCGATGATGGGCCGCTCGGGGCCTTTGAGTCGCCGCACGGAATCATCGGAGTTCAGGCATACGATCAGGCAGTCGCCCAGTTCCCGGGCTGCCGTGAGGGACCGGATGTGGCCTGCGTGGATCAGGTCGAAGCAGCCGCCGGTGGCCACCACCTTTCCACCGCTTTCGCGCACCGAGCGGGCCAGCAGCAGCGGCTCCGTGGTCCGCCGGGCCGGCGCGGGGCGCGGACCCGCGGCGTCATTGGTTTCACTTGTCTCCGGCAGTGCCGCCACCCCTCCGGCAGCCAGGAAATCCGCGGCGTCATGGACAGCCAGGGCCGCTGCTTCCGGCAGGTCGCGGCCGGCCAGGAGGTGCACCGCAAGGCTGGCGGCCAGGCGGTCGCCGGCGCCGCAGGGATCGCCCGCTTCCACCCGCGGCGCGGGAACGGCGCGGGAAGCGGCCTCCCCCTGCTGCAGCAGGACGGCCCCCTCCTCGCCCTTCGTCACCAGGACGGCCTGGCTGCGCCAACGCTCCAGCAGGACCTCCGCGACGGCGGCCGCAGGGTCCTCCCGGTCGGTAAGGTTGCCGGCTCCGGACTGCACTGCCTTGGTGGCTTCGGAAATGTTCGGCGTCACGACGGCGACGCCCGGCACGGGTTCGGGCCCGGAGGGGTGCGGATCCCAGATGATGGGCACCTCGCCGGCAAGCCGTGCGAGCACGTCCCGCAGCTGTTGGTTGGCCGCCAGTCCCCTGCCGTAGTCGGCAACGATGACCACGCCGGCTTTCTCCACTGCACGGAGCATGGCGGGGCTGACGTCGGGGACCGGTGTCTTTTCGCAGCCCTGGTCGAAACGGACCACCGCATGGGACCCCGCCCGCACGCGGGTCTTGACCGGCGAGGGGTAGCCGCTCGCCCCCGCCACGAGCCGCACCCCGGCGAGGTGCGCACGGAGCTGGTTGCCGGCGTCGTCATCCCCCAGGACTGTCACCAAGGTGACAGGCCAGCCGTCCTGCGCGAGCATGCGCGCCACCAGGCCCGCGCCTCCGGCTCGGCGGCGGACGCCCGAAACGTCCACCACGGGAACGGGCGCGTCAGGGCTGAGCCGGGTTGCTTCACCGGAAAGGTCGACGTCGAGCATCACGTCGCCCACCACAACGATCCTCATCGCGGGCCTCCTTTTGCCGGCCCGGCGCCCAGGGACGGAGTGTGCCGGGCAACCTCAAGGTCGAAGGCACGGCAGACGGCGTGGAGCGCGATCAGGTGCCCTTCCTGGGCGTTGGCGTTCAGGGCGTCGACCATGACGGCCTCATCGCAGGCATCGGACAGCGGGTTGGGTCCGGAGCCGGTGAGTGCCCAGGTGGTCACGTTCAGGCGGGACGCAGCTTCCGCCGCGCGGAGCAGGTTGGGGCTCTTGCCGCTGGTGGACAGCAGCATCAGCACGTCGCCGGAGCGGCCGTGCGCCCTCACCTGCCGGGAGAAGACGTCGTCGTACCCGTAATCGTTGGCGATTGCGGTGACGGCGGAGGACTCCGCGTGCAGGGAAATGGCGGAGAAAGGCACCCGCTCGGTGTCGAACCGGCCCACCAGTTCGGCGGTCAGGTGCTGGGCTTCCGCCGCTGAGCCGCCGTTTCCCGCCGCCAGGAGCCGCTGCCCGCGGAGCAGGCGCTGGGCCAACTCCACACCCCAGGCGGCAAGCCGCCCGGACTGGCTGCGCAGCGATTCCAGCGCCGGGACCACGTTGTCCAGGTGGGCGCGGACCGCGTCCGCACTGGCCGGGTCAACGAACGTGGCGCCCGGGAGCACGGCAGGCAGTGGCGGTGAGGCGACCAGGGTGCGCAGGTCCGCTTCGCGCAGGTTCGATTCGCGCAGGGTCGATTCGGCAGTCACAGTGCGGCTCCTTCCATCGGTACGACGCCGGCCGGAGCGCCAGCCTGGGCGCTTTTTTGGAGGCCGGCCACGGCCAACTGGTAGGCCTTTTCGGTTTCGGCGGCCACACGGTCCCACGAGTAGCGGGTGCGGGCGCGCCGCTCGCCTGCCTGGCCGAGCCTGGCCCTGAGGTCGGGGTTTTCCAGAAGCAGCGACAGGGCCGACGCAATGGCTTCAGGGTCCTTGGGCGGCACATGCAGGCCCGTGGCATGGTCCACCACCGTGTCCCGGAGACCGCCCACCGCGGCTGCCACCACGGGCACACCGCAGGCCATGGCCTCCAGCGGGACGATGCCGAAGGGCTCGTACCAGGGTGCGCACACCACGGCGTCGGCGCTGCGGAAGATGCTGGGCATTTCAGCCCGGGACACCTGGCCCTGCAGCGTTACCTGCTCGGATACGCCCAACTGGGCCGCAAGGTCCATGAGGCGGCGGATTTCCGGGTCGGCGTGCATCCCGTTCGAGTCGCCGCCGCCCACGATCAGGAGTTCGACGTCCTCGAATCCGGCCGCCTTGAGGTACGGGAGCGAACGGATGACCAGGTCCACGCCCTTGCGGGGCACCAGCCGCCCTACGGACAGGATCCGGTAGCGGCGCTTGCGCGCGGCGGCCGGACCCTCCGGTGAGAAGAAGCCAAGATCCACGCCGCAGGGCGCGATGGAGATCTTGCCGGTGGCGATGCCCATGGCCTTGAGCTCGGAAACCTCGTCCGAACAGGTGGCGATGATGCGGTCCGCAGAGCGGCCCACCCCTGGTTCCAGCCAGCGGCGCGCCTCGGGGCTGGTGTCCTCGGCACCCTGGTGCCTGCGCTTGACGGTTCCCAGCGCGTGGAAGGTCTGCAGCATTGGCACCCGGTAATTGGTGTCCGGCCGGCGTGCCGCGTCGAGGGCGGCAAGGCCGGACATCCAGAAGTGCCCGTGCACCACGTCCGGCGGCCGCTGGCCCCAGTCGGCCGCCACACCGTCAGCGAGTTCACCCATGTACGGCAGCAGCTCGTCCTTGGGCACGTGCCGGGCAGGGCCGGCGTCGACGTGGACCACCTCGAGGCGCCGTCCCACCCGCACCCTCCCGGGGAGCTCCGTTGCGTCCCTGCGCGTATAGACGGTGACGTGGTGGCCACGCTTGGCAAGGGCTTCCGACAGCGCGGCAACGTGCACGTTCTGCCCGCCGGCGTCCACCCCGCCAAGTGCCGCCAGCGGACTGGCGTGCTCGGAAATCATGGCGATCTTCATGGGGTCTTCCTCTCCCGCGCCGGAACGAGGATCCGCTCGTCCGGACGTCCGTTGTCGGAGTGCCGGGGCCGGGTCCGCAGGTCCGCCAGGAGCTCATCCCAGCGGTCCTGGAACTTGCCCAGGCCGTAACGCTCCAGCGCCGCCTCACGGGCGGCAAGTCCCCGCCGTCGGGCTTCATCCGGATTGGCAACCAGCCGCGCTGCGCAGCGGAGCAGTTCGTCGACGTCCGCGGAAACAATGCCGGCTTCCTGCGGCACCGCCCGGGGGGCCTCCGTGGCCGCCAGCACCACCACCGGCATGCCCAGATGCATGGCTTCCAGGAGGGACAGGCCCAGCGAGGTCCAGCGCATCGGATGGACGTAGACCCGGCAGCGGGCCAGTTCCCGGTGCAGCTCAACGGTTTTCAGGTCGCCCCGGGCTGTCAGCAGTGAAGGTTCGATTCCGGTGGCTTCGGCCAGGCCGTCCGTCTTCATGCCGAACACCTGCAGCGGTGCCACAGAGGCAAAGGCGGGCAACAGGTCCGTACCAGTAACGCGGCCGCGGCGGACGGGTTCGTTGATCACGACGCCCAGTTCGGGCAGCTCGCCGGTGTAGAGCTGCCCCGGGTCGGGGATGCCGTGCTCGATCACGGTGGTGGGAGCGGAGCCGTTGTCCCAGGCCAACCGGTTGAAATGGGTCACGTGGACAACGGGGATGCTGTTTTGGCCAGCGAGCGGATGGCTGATGTTCGGGAAGTTGCCCTTGGGGGTGTTGTGTTCGACGAACACGGCCGGAAGGTCGACGCCGGGCATGCGCCCCAGCGTGCGGACCACTTCGTCGATCTCTTCGGGCCGTTGAAGGACGACGGCGTCCACGGCGTCGGCGTCGAGCGTCGCCAGATCCACCTCCCGCGCGGAGTCCGGCCAGTCCCTCCCGGCGCGGCCCAGTCCCCAGGTCCCACCTTCGGGCAGGACGGGGAGCAGGTACTCATGACGGCCGCGGACAAACGCGTCCGTCCAGGAACCGTGAACATGCCAGAGCAGGATTCTCATCTGTTGCGGGCCTTTCTACGGGTACTCACATGGGTGCTGAAGGAGCTCACCCCGCTGATCAGGCGCTCCACCGCGGCCACCACTTCTTCCGGCGAGACCGAGTCGAGGCAGGGGTGGCCGGGGACGGGGCAAACCCGGGCGCGGGACATGCGGCAGGGGGCGTTCTGGTCCCCGAGGAGTTCCAGGGGCACGCCGTAGGGCGCCCAGCGGATGGCCGGGACCACGGGGGAAAACAGGCATGCCACGGGGGTTCCCACCGCAGCTGCCAGGTGGGCAGGCCCGGTGTTGCCGCTGACCACGGCATCGGCGCCGGCCATCACGCCAGCCATAGTGGAAAGATCGGTGCGTCCGCCCAGGTCCAGGGCCGAGGGGCCGGCCACCGTGGCGGTCAATGACTTTTCCGCCGGGCCGCCGGTCACCACCACGCGGTACCCAGCGCCCTGGAGGAGTTCGACGGCGGCTGCATGGTGCAGCGGGGGCCACGCCCTTGCGGGGACGGCCGCTCCGGGGTGGACCACAACGTAGGGCTCGTCGCCTACCAGGTCGGTTACGTCGGGGACGGAGTCGACGTGCAGCTTCCCGTCGTCCCCGGCTGGCAGCCGGAAACCGGCGGCCTCGGCAATGCCCAGCGCCCGTTCCGCCTCGGGTTGGTCTTCCGGAAAGTCCTCACCGGGCTTGAGGCGTACGTCCAGCAGTGAACCTGCGTAGTCAGTTGAGGCCCCCGTGATGCGCTCCACTCCGGCCAGCCGAAGCAACAGCGCCAGCGGCAACGGTGACTGGTGGAAGGACGTAAGGATGACGGCTTCGGTGATCCGGGAATTGCGGACATATTCGATCAGCCGGTCGGCATGCGGGCCGGTCATCCTGGGCGCCGGGTTCATGATCCAGGGGCTGTCCCAGCTGTAGACCTCTGCGGCCCCAGGGAGCATCGCGGCCGCAGCTTCACCCTGCCGGCCGCACAGCATGACCACGTGGTTGGTGCTGCCGCCGTACTGTGCCCGCCCGTTTGCCACTGCCCGGACAGCGGGACCGGCCAGCAGGACGTCGCCCATGCTGTCCAGCCGGGCCACCAGGACGCGCCCCATCAGGCGGTCCCCTGCAGCAGTCCGACGGCGGAGGCAAGATCAGGGGCGACCAGCCGCGCAGCGGCTACCTCTTCGACGCGTGTCACGGGGGTGGGCACCAGTACTCCGGTGGCCCCTGCCGCTTCCGCGGCACCCACGTCGGCACCGATGTCCCCGATCAGGGCGGCTTCGGATTCCGTGATCCCAAGTTTGCGGCAGGCGCTGTGCACCATCCCGGGAGCAGGTTTGCGGCAGTCGCAGCCATCCTGTTCGGCATGCGGACAGACCTCCCACACGTCGAACGGTCCCAGCAGTTCTTCCACGCGTGCATTGACCTTTGCCACGTCCTCGGCCGTAATCAGCCCGCGGGCAATGCCCGACTGGTTGCTGATCACACCGGTGGCAATGCCGTCCGCCCGCAGGCTGTCCAGCACGGCCTTGGCACCGGCCATGGGCCGTACTTTGCCGGGGTCCCCGTTGTAGGGCACATCGACCACCAGGGTCCCGTCCCGGTCGAACAGGACAGCCCGGAGCTTGGAGGTTTCAGAGCTTCCCATAAACAACCTGTTCCCTCCTGCTCCTGCTCCTAAACAGCACCGCAGGCTTTTTCGGCTGCAGAGGCTTGTTCTGATACCCGTTTGAACAGGCAAGATAGGGGTCGGGGCCGCTGCAGTTGCTCCTTTCAGGGCTCTTTCCAGCCTTTCCGCACAGGCCCGAACCGGCGCCTTCGAAACGGCGTACCGCCGTCGTAACAAGCTGCTCTGTCCCCAGAAAGTGCACTGTCCTCAGAAACCCACTGTCGCCGGAAATTCCGCCGTGGCCACACTCCCGAGGGCGTGCTAGGGGGACTGCTGCTACCTGATCCCCTGCTACCGGGTCCGCGTGCCGCCGAGGCGGCGGCCGCCAGTGCGGGCAATGCCCTGGTGCCCTGCGTTCCGGGCCTGGCGGAACGGCGCAACCGGACTGCCCATACCGCCGGCTTGCTCGGCGTGGGTTGAGGTTCCATTGCCGGCCATGTCCTCAGCCCGGGAGAACTGGGCGCTTGTCTCCAAGCGCCGCTGCAATTCCACCAGCACCTTTGCCAGGCGTCGGGATACCTGCATCTGGGACATCCCCAACCGCTTCCCCAGCTGCACCTGCGTTTCCTCGCAGAAGTAGCGCCGGTACAAAAGCTCGCGGTCCGAGTCGTCCAGGTCCTGCATGGCGTCCCGCAGGCATGCCAGTTCCTCAAGCCGCTCGAGTGGCGTGTCCGGGCATGCCAGCACTTCTCCGATGGAGGGTGCGTCGGAGTTCGGGTTCACCGCGTCCAGGGAATCCGGATGCATGCTGCTCGACGCCGAAATCGCTTCCTGCACTTCCGCGGGATCAGTCCCCAGCTCGCCGGCCAGTTCCGCAACGCTGGGGTTCCGGCCCAACGACTGGGTCAGCTCGGGCTCCGCCCGGAACAGCCGGGTCCTCAGGTCCTGGATATGGCGCGGCGGGCGAACAACCCACGTCCGGTCCCGGAGGTACCTCTTGAGTTCCCCCGTGATGGTGGGAGCGGCATAGGCGGGGAAACTTTCGCCCTTGGCCTGGTCAAAGCCGCGGGCCGCTTTCACCAGGCCCAGGTAGGCCACCTGGTTCAGGTCTGCGCGTTCCCTCCCGCGGGCTTCAAACCGCGCAGCGAGGGCTTCGGCGAGGTCCAGGTAGCGCAGGACCAGGTCGTTTTCGAATGTCTCCCGCAGCCGCCCTGAAGTGGCGGGAGGACTTTGTTGTTGTGCCGGTTCCGGCTGTTGGCGATGGACAGGCGCAGCATCCATGGCAAGTGCGGCAAAGGATTCGGGCATGAGTGTTGGTTTCCCTCGGTCTGGTTCCGAAAGCCTGCGGCAAGACTTAGAAGCAGCAAATCATAAGGTTGCTTATAAAACAATCCTTCTCCGCTGTAGGCTCGGAATATAAGCGGCGACCGGACCAACCCGCCAAGGAGTTTTGCCATGCGCATCGCCATCACCGGAGCAAGCGGAAACGCCGGAACAGCACTGCTGCGCAACCTGCAGGGCCAACTCGCCCGGAAGCCCGGCAGCCTGCAGCTTGTGGGCATCAGCCGCAGGCTCCCCGACACCTCACTGGCGCCCTACGCCGGCGTGGAGTGGCACACCCTGGACGTGGGTCTGGAGCAGGACGGGCAGAAGCTGGAAAAGGCCCTCGCGGGCGTTGACGCAGTGGTCCACCTGGCGTGGCAAATCCAGCCGAACCACAACCTGGACCTCCTGCACCGGACCAATGTCACCGGCACGAAGAACGCGCTGGAAGCTGCCGGCAGGGCAGGCGTGAAGCAGGTTGTCTGCGCGTCCTCCGTGGGCGCCTACAGCAAGTCAAGCAAGGAGCCGCGCAGGGACGAGTCCTGGCCGGCAACCGGAATGGCAGGCTCCCACTACAGCCGGCACAAAGCCGAGCAGGAAAAACTGCTGGATGAATTCGCCGCCGCACATCCGGACGTTTCGGTGGCCCGGCTCCGGCCGGGCCTCATTTTCCAGGGCCGGGCGGGAAGTGAGATCGGCAGGTACTTCCTTGGGCACATTTTTCCGCGGCTCGTCCCGTGGAAACCTTGGCTCCCGCTGCTGCCGGCCCCGGACAACCTGGTTTTCCAGGCAGTTCATGCGGACGACGTCGCAGAGGCTTACTGGCGGGCCGTGGACCAGCGGGCCAGTGGCGCCTTCAACATCGCCGCAGAGCCCGTCCTGAATCCCCAGGAACTGGCCCGCATCCTCGGGGCGAAGAGAATATTGCCCATCCCCATGCGGCTGCTCCACGCGGTGGTGGACCTGACGTGGCGGGCAAGGATCCAGCCCACCGATTCAGGCTGGGTGGAGATGGCCGCCGGCGCACCCATCATGGACACCAGCCGGGCCCGGCGCATCCTGGGGTGGGAACCGCAGGTGTCCTCCATCGACGCCGTCAAGGAACTCCTCCAGGGCATGGGAACGGGGGAAGGGGCAGCCCCTTCCCCCGTCCTGAAGCCGCGCAAGCCTTAGCTACGCCGCAGCGACTATCCCGCGGTTGATTCCACCACCGGGACAGCCGGACTAGATGCGCGGATTTTCCTCTCCCCGTACATCCCGCCCGGCGGAAGTGTTCCCGGGGCCAGGCTGACGCCTCAGCCCGGATTCATCCTCAGGAATTTCCGCATTGGCACCTGCAGCTGTCGCTTCCCGGTGTGCGCCGCGGCCAGGCTCGACGTCGGACTGTCCGATGTTCGATTGTCCAGCGTTCGTCTGGCCGGCATCTGGATTTCCAGTGTTCGGATGCGCGGTGCCGTCAGGTGTATTGTCCACGTACCGCCTGTCGCTGCCGGCAGGAGTATCGTGGCGCCGGCTGCGGTCCACTCCGGCGTCGGGGTCGATCTCGTCCGCCTTGCGGGTATGGCTGGCAACATCTCCGCGCAGGGACTGCGCCTCGTGACTGCGCTGTTCAGCTTCTTTTTGGAGGCGCGCCGCGTCAACCTTGGCCTGTTCGGCGTCCGCCCGGGCCCGGATGGCCTTGGCTTCCCGTTCGCGGGCATCAATCTCCATATTCTCGGCTTCGCGCCGGATCTCGGCAGCCTTTTCCCGGTGCTCCTGGTCCCGCTTCTCCTGCATTGCTTTCCGGCGCCTTCCTCCGGCCAGAAGCAGCACCACGATGAGCACCACCACAACAACGGCAACTATCACCCATACCCATGGAGCTGTGTCCATTTTTCCCACCACTTTCCACTTCGCTGTGACCGGGCAGGCATGGCCATTCCGGCTGACATTTTTGGAACGGTTATAACTCGCTTAGCAAGGGTACTTACCTTTTATTAGTAATCATGCTTATCATTTTACGGCCAGTATTGCTGGTTCTTGATTCAACAACCGGCCTTCTTGGAAAGAGAGCGAAGATGACAGAGAACCAATGGTCCGAGGATCCCGCTTACACGGCCCCTCCGGCCAGCACAGGAATTCCTGGCGAGCGGGAGCCCGCCACCTTCCCGTCCACCGCCACTCCCCTCACCGGCGAGAGCCAGACCGGCTACGCCCAGGCCAGTGACGCCCAGGCCGGGGACGCCGCTGGTTCATCCCGAAAGGATGCAGCCAAGGAAGAAGCAGCCGACGTAGCCCGGACCGCCAAAGGATCGGCGCAGAACGTGGCGGAGACGGCCAAGAGCGAGGCCGCGAACGTGGCGCAGGAGGCGAAGTCCAATGCGCAGGATTTGCTGCACCAGGCCAAGTCGGGGCTGACCAGCCAGGCCGGCACACAGCAGCAGAAAGCGGCCGAAGGCATCCGCAACATTTCCAGCCAGCTCCACAGCATGGCCAGCGCCCCGGACCAGCAGGGCATGGCCAGCGACTTGGTCCGGCAGGCAGCTGAACGCACCTCCTCAATAGCGTCCTGGCTGGAGAACCGCGAGCCCGGTGACCTCCTGAACGAGGTCCAGCGCTTCGCCCGCAACCGCCCCGGCACCTTCCTGCTCCTCGCAGCAGGCGCCGGCGTCCTGGCCGGACGCCTCACCCGCGGCCTCACCGCAGGCGCGCCGGAGGCCTCCCCCTCGTCTGCCGGCACCAGTGCCGCAGGCCTGTCCGGACAGTACTCCGGCAGCACGTACGGGGACCAGTACAGCCAGTCCTACCCCGTTGCCGGTGGAACCGTCCCTCCCCCGCCCGTGCAACTCCCCGCCCCGGCCACCACCACGGCAGGCTACGACGGCGGCGCACCGGGCAGCGGCTACTCCGAGTCCGCCGGTCCGGCCAGTGGGCTCGACAGCCCGCAACTGGTGGAGGAACCCTGGTCCGGCAACCAGCTGTCCGACGACCCGCTGCGGGACCGAGCGCTTGCTGACGATCCCATGGCGAACGATCCCCTCACCCAGGACCGCACCCGGGGTGGCCAGACGGGTGGTCTGTGATGAGTAGCCAGATTCCTGAGCCGCCGCCCAGCGCGGCGCATGTGAAAGCGGACAACGCGTCCCTGGGCGATCTGCTCGGTGATGTGACCCGGGACCTGTCCA
>NZ_JBHDJA010000023.1:0-69038 GCF_041877125.1 Arthrobacter sp. E44 | reverse complement strand
ACCAGGCCCGCACAGACGCTCTGCAGCCTTGGCTAGACTTCTACAACAACCACCGGCCCCACGGCAGCCTCGGAGGCAACCCACCGATCAGCAGGTGCAACCAACCTACTGACTGAGTACATCTAGTCCACCCAGATAGTGGGCTCGCTGGCGTCCGCGCCCAACTCACCAAATTCCCAGGTCTGGGTGGTCGCGTTGGCCGAGTACGGCAGGACGGCTGCGAAGAGGGAACCGTCCCGGTGCTCAGCCGCCACGTGGATGGCGTCCGAATCCTCCTCCACCAGGAGGATGTCGCAGACCACGGCCGCGGCCCGGAAGTCGTCCCTGTTCTGGCGCAGGAGTGCCTGCAGGTCGTTGATCATGGCGTCGGCGTCGAAGTCCCCGTCCATGCCTTCCGCGGCATCTGCCGGGGAGACGGCAACCAGCCGCACCTCGCCGTCGTTCTGGACCGTCAGTGCGAAGGGCAGGAAGCCGCCATTGCGCTGAAGCTGCTCCTGGGCCGCGCTGACGCCCGTGCCCAGGAGATTCTCCAAGTCAGTTGCCGTGGCTTCGGAGACGGAATCGCGCCAGCTGTCCTGCCCGCCGTTGCCGTCCGCTGCCTGCCCCGTGTAGTCGGTCATCCGGTCCTAGGCCCGTACCAGGGACAGGACGCGGTCGCGGATGCGTTCCATGGTGGCCCGGTCCGTGGCCTCGGCGTTGAGCCGCAGGAACGGCTCGGTGTTGGACGGGCGCAGGTTGAACCAGTAGCTGCCGTCGTTGGCGGTGAACGTGCTGCCGTCCAGGTTGTCGATGGTCAGGTCCTGGTCGGCGAAGGCCTGGCGTACCCGCTCCACCGCTGCCGGCTTGTCCTCCACCTCGGAGTTGATCTCGCCGGAGCTGACGTAGGGCTCGTATTCCCGTGCCAGCTCGGACAGCGGGCCGTCCTGCTCGCCAAGGGCAGCCAGGACGTGCATGGCGGCCAGCATGCCGGTGTCCGCGTTCCAGAAGTCGCGGAAGTAGAAGTGCGCCGAGTGCTCGCCGCCGAACACCGCGCCTTCCTTGGCCATGACCGCCTTGATGAAGGAGTGGCCCACGCGCGTGCGGACCGCGCGTCCGCCGTCGTGCTCCACAAGCTCCGCCACGGCGCGCGAGGTGAGCAGGTTGTGGATGATGGTGGGGTTTTCCTCGCCCCGGGCCTTTGCCCGGGCGATTTCGCGGCGGGCCACCATGCCGGTAATGGCCGACGGCGACACGGGCTCGCCCTTTTCATCGATGACGAAGCAGCGGTCGGCGTCGCCGTCGAACGCCAGGCCGATGTCCGCGCCGTGTTCAATGACGGCGGCCTGCAGGTCCCGGAGGTTTTCCGGCTCCAGCGGGTTGGCCGGGTGGTTGGGGAAGGAACCGTCCAGTTCGAAGTAGAGCGGGACGACGTCGAACGGCAGCTTGGGCAGCAACGCATCCCCCAGGACGGCAGGCGTGGTCAACCCGGCCATGCCGTTGCCGGCGTCCACCACCACCTTCAGGGGGCGGGATGCGGAGAGGTCAACGAGCTTGCGGAGGTACTCGGAGTAGTCCTTGAGCACGTCCCGGACGCTGATGAGGCCCTTGGTGCCGGCGGCGGGAATGGAGCCGGAGTTCAGGTACTGCTCCGCGAGGGCCTGGATGTCCTTGAGGCCCGTTTCGGAGGAGATGGGCACGGCGCCTGCCTTGGCCATCTTGATGCCGTTGTACTCGGCAGGGTTGTGACTGGCGGTGAAGGTTGCGCCGGCGCGGTTGAGGAAACCGCAGGCGAAGTACAGCTCGTCGGTGGAGATCAGGTCCAGCAATTCCACGTTGGCACCCCGCGTTGCCGCTCCGTTCGCGAAGGCCTTGGTGAACTCGGGGGATGAGGGGCGCATGTCGCCGCCCACCACGATGGTCTGGCCCTCAAGCTGCAGGACATCCACGAACGCGGCCCCCACGGCTTCGACGATTTCGGCGGTGATCGACTCGCCTACGATCCCGCGGACGTCGTAGGCCTTGAAGGAGGCCGAGAGATCAAATGTCGTTGTCTGTTCGCTAGTCACGGGCTTTATCTTACGTGGGCGACGCACCCCGCCAAGGGGCTTCCCGTAACGGGCGCGGCTTTCCGTCGCACTTGTAGCGGTTTCCACATAAGAGCGCAGGCATGCGCAGCTGTCGGAGGGTGCTGGGATACTGAATCAATGGCCAATAACCAGTACGCTTCCCCAGTTTCCGCTGACGCAGTTGCAGATACGGCAGGTCCGGACGCGCCGGGGACCGCCACACATGCCGAGGCGCTTGAGGTGCTTCGCGGGCTGGTAGGCAACCCGGGCGCTGTCTTCCACGACGGCCAGTTTGAAGCCATTGAGGCATTGGTCGACGGCGGGCGGCGGGCTTTGGTGGTCCAGCGCACCGGCTGGGGCAAGTCGGCCGTGTACTTCGTGGCATCCCTCCTGCTGCGGCGCCGGGGAGCCGGGCCCACCCTGATCGTTTCGCCCCTCCTTGCCCTGATGCGGGACCAGGTGGCGGCCGCCGCCCGCGCCGGGGTTCGCGCCGTCGCCATCAACTCCGCCAACCAGTTGGAGTGGGACACCGTCCGCGGGCAACTGGCCGCCGATGAGGTTGATGTCCTCCTGGTCTCCCCGGAACGGCTCACCAACCCCGCATTCCGGGAGACCCAACTGCCTGAACTCCTCCGACGCACCGGGCTGCTGGTCATCGACGAAGCCCACTGCATTTCCGACTGGGGCCACGACTTCCGCCCCGATTACCGCCGCATCGCGGACCTCATCACCCGGCTGCCGGATTCGGTGCCCGTCCTGGCCACCACAGCCACGGCCAACTCCCGGGTGGTGCACGATATTGAAGAACAGCTCGGCGTGGGGGTCCTGACTATCCGCGGGTCCCTGGGCCGTGATTCACTGCGGCTGGGAGTCCTGTCGCTTCCCGATTCCAAAGCTCGGCTGGGCTGGCTGCTGACCCACCTGGCGGATCTCCCCGGCAGCGGCATCATTTACACGCTGACAGTTTCCGCGGCGGAGGACACCGCCCGGCTGCTGTCCGAAGCGGGACACAATGTGCTCGCCTATACCGGGCGGACCGATCCGGCAGACCGGGAGCGGGCAGAGCAGCTGCTGAAGGACAACGAGGTCAAGGCGCTGGTGGCCACGTCCGCGCTTGGCATGGGCTTCGACAAGCCCGATCTTGGCTTCGTCGTCCACCTCGGAGCGCCGTCGTCACCGGTGGCCTATTACCAGCAGGTGGGCCGCGCCGGCCGTGGCGCTGCCAACGCCGATGTCCTGCTGCTGCCGGGCTCCGAGGACCGTGAGATCTGGCAATACTTCGCCACCGCCTCCATGCCCTCCGAGGAAAAGGCTGCGGCCGTGCTGACGGCACTGGCCGAGGCCGGTGCAGCCCTGTCAACGGTGGCCCTGGAAGCACGCGTCGACCTGCGCCGCACGCCGCTGGAGCTGCTGCTGAAAGTGCTGTCAGTGGACGGCGCGGTGGAACGGGTCGGCGGAGGCTGGCGGTCTACCGGCCAACCGTGGGTTTACGACGCGGAGCGGTACAGCCGCATTGCCGAGGCCCGCGTGGACGAGCAGGACTCCATGGTGATCTACCAGGACACCGCAGGCTGCCGGATGGAATACATCACTTCGGTCCTCGACGACGAAACAGCCCGTCCCTGCGGCCGCTGCGACAACTGTGCGGGCCGCTGGTTCCCTGCAGACGTTGCCGCGGACGCCACCGCGGCTGCCGGCCAGACGCTGAGCAGGGCAGGAGGCGTCCTGGAGCCGCGGCTTCAGTGGCCCAGCGGCATGGACCGTTTGGGAGTGCCGCTGAAAGGCAAACTCAAATCGGGCGAAGGCTTGTCGGAGGGGCGCGTCCTGTCCCGGCTGACCGACCTGGGGTGGGGCGGTGCCCTGCGGGAGCTGTTCGCCGCCGGCGCGGAGGACCGCCCGGTGGACCCCTCGATGCTCCAGGCATGTGTGCAGGTCCTGCGCGAATGGGGAACCGGCGACAGCCGGAACCCGGGCTGGAGTGGGGCGGGCAGGCCTGCCGCCATTGTTGGTATGCCGTCCCGGAGCAAGCGGCAGCTGGTGGGCTCACTGGCCCGCGGAATTTCCGACATTGGACGCATTCCCTACCTTGGCGAGCTGCAGCTGGCGCACGGTGGCCCCACCGGCGGCCGAGGCGGCAACAGCGCCTACCGGTTGGCAGGGGTTTGGGACCGGCTGGTGGTGGGCCCGGACCTTGAGGCTGCCCTGCAGTCGGTGCAGGGGCAGAGCGTGATGCTGATCGATGACCTCGCCGACAGCCGCTGGACCCTTACCGTCGCGGGGCGCGCCCTTCGGCAGGCCGGGGCGGGAGCGGTACTTCCCCTGGTTCTGGCGCAGGCGGGCTGACCGCAGGCTGGGTGGTGCCAGCTTGGGCAGGCGTGGACATGGTGGCTGTGCATGAGGTGCCAGGCTGCGTGTCCCCGTCCGCGGTGGTATCCGGCCTGGTGGACTGGTCCTGCCCGTGACCGCGCTGGCTCACTGCCGCCCCCGCATGACGCGGGAGCAGCAGGCTGTCCGCAGTGCTGGCGAGCATCAGGACCGCCATCGCCAGGAACGCACCGCGGAAGGGCCCGGCCGGATCCTGCGGTACCAGCACCGGGCCGTTGAAGGTCCGGATGAGCAGGGCTGCCAGGGCGATGCCTGAACCCGTGCCCAATTGCACGATCGTGGCCGAAACCGTATTGGCGGACGTGAGTTGCGCCGGCGGAATGTCCGCGTACTGCACCGACGCATATGCGGAAAAGCCGATGGAACGGAAGGCGCCGCTGCACACCAGCAGCACGAACATCAACGCTTCCGGGGTCTCCGGCGTCAGGAAGGCACAGGCGGCGAAGGTGATGGCTGATGCCACGGAAGCGAACACCAGCATTGCCTTGAACCCGAACTTCCGGATCAGGGGGGTGGTGGCCGGTTTGATCCCGATGTTGCCCACAAATACTGCCGCCACCATGGCACCGGCCTGCAGCGGTGACCAGCCGAAGCCCGTCTGGAACATGAGGGGCAGCAGGAACGGAACCGAACTGATGGTGACCCGGTACATGAACCCGCCGGTGGCCATGGCCCGGAACGTCCGGGCATGGAAGACCTGGAGATTGAACAGGGGGTGGGGAGCCCGGCGCATCCAGAGCACGGCGGCGGTGAGTGCCACGGCTCCAGCCAGCGCGCTGATTCCGGCCCAGGGCAGCTCCGGATGGCTGCTGGCCAGCTCCAGCCCGGCCACCAGTGCGCCCACCCCGACGGTGGTCAGCGCCATGCCGGTCCAGTCCAGCCGTCGGCCGGGGTCTCCCGGCGTCACCGGAACCAGGCGCAGGGCCGCCGCAAACGCTGCTGCGCCGAGGGGGATGTTCACCAGGAAGATCCAGTGCCACGACAGGTAGGTGGTGAGCGCGCCGCCCACGAGCGGTGCAAGGACCGGTGCGAGGAGCCCGGGCCACACCAGGAATGCGGTGGCCCGCAGCAGCTCGGACTTCGGTGTGCCGCGCAGGACCACCAGGGTTCCCACCGGGACCATCATGGCCCCGCCGGCCCCCTGGGCGATGCGGCTCAGGGTCAGCGTGGCCAGGTCCTGGCTGAGGGCGCAGGCCAGCGAAGCGAGGGTGAACACGGCGATGGCAGCACAGAAGATCCGCCTGGCACCGAACCTTTCAGCCAGCCAGCCGCTGATGGGAATTCCAACGGCCACCGTCAGGAGGTAGGCCGTCATGGTGATGTTGACGTCGGCAGCGGGAATGGCGAAGTCAGCCGCGATGCTGGGAATAGCGGTAGTGAGGACCGTGCCGTCCAGGAATTCCATGAAGAAGGTCGCTGCCACCAGGAGTGCCAGGCGAGGGTTCCATCCTGAACTGGTGTCGTCCGGCTGGTGTGGTTTGCTGGGTGCCGCCATGGGCTAATCCTGCCACTGCGGCGACACCTTGCGCCCTGCACGTCCGTGTTGTGGACAGCGCATTCCGAAAGCGCAGGCAACGCAAAAGGCCCCGGTCCGAGGACCGGGGCCAAACGCGGAGACGGGGGGATTTGAACCCCCGGTCGAGTTTAACCCCGACCCTTCATTAGCAGTGAAGTCCATTCGGCCGCTCTGGCACGTCTCCAATTGCTATTGCTAGCCCACCAAGGATACGCAGATCCGGCCATGCAGCGCAAAACGGTTTCCTTCCCTACCCAAACCAATCGCTGAAGTCCCGCCGCCCCCTACAGGAAACGCTGTGCCGGGCGGACCATGCGGATCTCGGGCAGGTTCTCCCAGTCAGCCAGGACGTCCTCGGCGCCGTCGGGTTCAAAGCCGAAACGCCGGTAGAAGCCGATGGCCCGCTTGTTGCCGGCGGCCACCCACAAGCTCGCCGCGCTGGTGCTGATGGCAGCCTCCAGCAAACGGCCGCCCAGCCCAAGGCCCTGGTGCGAGGCCAGCAGGTAGAGGCCCCACAGTTCCAGGTCCCCGGACGACGGCGGCGGGTGCCCTTCGGGCGAACCGGGCGCTGGCAGCCGGCGGGCGCCGGAGAACCCAACCACTGTCCCGCCGTCGCACGCTACCCATGCCTCGGCAGGCTCCGGGCGGTCCAGCAAGTGTCGCCACAGCCGCAGTCGCCCCGCCGGATCCACTGAAGCAAGGAAGGCATCGGACAGCATTCCCCGGTAGGTCTCCTGCCAGCAGCGGACGTGCACCTGGGCAAGCCGCTTAACGTCGCCGGGGCCGGCCCGGCGGACCGTCAGGGCAGGATTCAAAGCGTTCAGCCTGCCAGCGCCTTCCACAGGAAATGCTGGCTGCGCGCCTGCAGCGCAGCGGCCTGCCGGTTGTCCGATGCGCCCGCGTGGCCACCTTCCAAAGCCTCGTGGAACCAGACATTGGGGATGCCCATGGCCAACATCCGGGCCGCCATCTTGCGTGCCTGCACAGGGCCCACCCGGTCGTCGGAGGTCGCCGTCCAGATGAAGGTTTCCGGATATTCCACGGCGTCCCTGAGCAGGTGGTAGGGCGAGAACGTCCTGATGTACTCCCACTGTTCGGGAACGTCCGGATCCCCGTACTCGGCAATCCACGAATGCCCGGCGGAGAGCCTGGTGTAGCGCCGCATGTCCAGCAGGGGCACTCCGCAGGAGACGGCCCTGAACAGTTCCGGGTAGCGGGTGAGCATGTTCCCCACCAGGAGGCCGCCGTTGGAGCCGCCCACGCAGCCCAGCCGCCGGGGCGAGGTGACGCCGCGCGAGATAAGGTCGCGTGCCACGGCTGCGAAATCCTCATAGGCCCGGTGCCGGTTCTCCTTCAGGGCGGCCCGGTGCCATGCCGGCCCGTACTCGCCGCCCCCTCGGATGTTCGCCACTACGTAGACGCCGCCGCGCGAGTGCGGAGCCTTCCCGCCGCTTTCGTCCGAAAGCGCGGTCCGCCGCTCCAGCCAGGCCCGGCCCACGGTGCCGCTGTAAGCAGGTGTCCGTGAAACCTCAAACCCGCCATAGCCGGACAGTTGTGTGGGGTTTTGCCCGTCCAAAGCCAGCCCCCGCGGAGCCACCTGGAAATACGGGACCCGGGTGCCGTCGTCGGACACTGCAAAGTGCTGCTCCACCTCGTAGTCACCGTCAGCAAAGAACGACGGCGAGGTCTTGACTGTCGCGTGCCGGCTCACCACGCCGGACGTCCCGTCGTGTTCCTTTTCCAGCGTGCCGCGCATCAGCGTCGTGGGGGTGGTGAAGCCGGTGGCGATGAGCCAAAAGTCGTCACCGGCCCCACCCTCGGCCGGTGCCTCGTCCTCGTCGTCCACGGCGTAGGCGTTGACGTCGTGCAGCGGCGGGCAGGCATCCAGGGGAGTGGCAGCCCAGCCGCCGTCCGCGGAGCCGGCGGGCCGCGACGGGTCCAGCACCCGGATCTCGGAGGAGACGTCCTTGAGCAGGTTGAGCAGCAGGAAGTTCCGGGTCCAGCTCCAGGACTGCAGCGAGGTGTGGGCGTCCGGGGTGAAGAGGACGGTGAGCTGCCGAATGCCGCCCAGGTAGTCCTCGAAATTGGCGGCCAGCAGGGATCCGGACGGATAGGTGGTGCCATCCAGCACCCAGTCCTGCTGCGGGCGGAAAAGCAGCCATTCCCGGTGCGCGCTCACGTTGACGTCGGTGGGGACGTCAATGGGCGTCCAGGATTCGTCGCGCAGCACAAAGTTGGTGCGGTTGAAGAAGTCGATGTAGTCCACGGCGAAGGTCCGCTCAAAGCCGGGCGTGGAATCGTGCGCAGCCACGGCCATCATGTGGTCTTCCGGCACCTCGAAAATGCGCGGTGCCGTGGCCAGGGATTCGCCCCGTTTGAGGGACACCGCCGTCCGGGCGTAGGAGGAGGCGGTCTTGGGCAGGCCATCTGCGGTAGAGGCCACCAGCAGCATGTCGTTATCCAGCCACGAAACGTTGCCCTTGGCTGTGGGGAGGTCGAACCCGCCCTGGGCGGGATCCACAAAGCCGCGTGCTTCGACGTCGAACTCGCGGTAGCGGTTGGCGTCGCCGCCGTCGGGGGAGAGGGCCAGCAGCGCCAGCCGGTAGGGCTCGCCGGCCGCGGGGCGCAGGAAGGTGGCGCCGTGGAACACCCACTCCACGCCCTCGGTGCGGGACAGCTCGTCCACATCCAGCAGGACGTCCCATTCCGGCGAACCGGTGCAGTAGCTGTCCCAGGTGGTGCGCCGCCAGAGGCCCTTGGGATTCCGGTTGTCCTTCCAGAAGTTGTAGTACCAGTCGCCGCGCTTGCCCACCATGGCGATCCGGTCCGTTGAGTCCAGGACTTCCAGGATGCCGGCTTCCAGTTCGGCGTAGCCGCCGTCCTCCAGCAGGTCCTCGGTACGGGAGTTCTGTTCCTTGACCCAGGCCAGCTGCTCCTCGCCGTAGATATCCTCCAGCCATACGTTTTCGTCGACGGGTTCGGGTGCGGTTTCCCGGGCTGCGGTGCCGGAAGTGTCCCGGCCGGGACCGGGAACGGACGCTTGATCAGCTGCTGTGGTGGTCATGCGCCCCATCCAAACAACATCACCCATGGCTGGCAAGTCACACGGTGGGCGCCGGCCCCGTCTTCAGCCCGTACGCTGGATCCGTGGAATTCTCGCAGAGCAACCGGGCCGTCATCATCGGCGGCGGCCCCCGTGGCACCAGCGTGCTGGAGCGGCTGCTCGCCCACGCGGCGGCGGCCGGCGGGCCGGTCCGGCTGCACGTCGACGTGGTGGACCCCTATCCGGCAGGTCCCGGGCATGTCTGGCAGCCGGGCCAGTCCCGGCTGTTCCTCATGAACACCCAGTCTTTCTATCCCACCCTGATTCCCCAGGATGCGTCGCTGCCGGCGCCGGTTGCCGGAACCACCTTCGACCAGTGGCGGGCCCAGCAGCAGCGCGACCCGCTGCCGGACCTTACGGCCGACGAACTTGCGGAACTGGCGGTGCTGGAGTCCACCGACTTTCCCAGCCGTGCCCTCTACGGACGGTACCTCCGCAGCACCCTGGCGGAATTGCTGGACAAGGCGCCCGACGGCGTCACGGTCGAATTCCACGAAACGTCCGCACAGTCGGTGCGTCCCGTCGGGGACGGAAGGTACGACGTCGGCCTGGCCACCGGAGCGATCATCCGCGCCAACGCCGTGGTGCTGGCGCTGGGGCACATTCCGTCCCGCCTGAACCCGGAACAACGCGAACTGCAGGCATCAGCCGTGCAGCTGGGGTTGCAGTACTTCCCGCCGGCCGCGCCCGCGGATGTGGACTGGGACCTGATCCCCGCCGGCGAGCCCGTCCTGGTCCGTGGCATGGGGCTGAGTTTCTTCGACACCATGGGCCAGCTCACCGAAGGCCGCGGCGGGAAGTTCGTTCCCACCGGCAGCGGCCTGGAGTACGAACCGTCCGGCCAGGAACCGCTGATCATCGCTGCGTCCCGGCGGGGCACGCCGTACCGGGCAAAGGCGGCCCTGCCCGGCTATTACGCCCCGTCCATCACCCTGCGCTACCTCACCGAGGCTGCCATCGAGCGGTTGGCGAAGGCCGGAATCCGACCGTCCTTTGACCACGACCTGTGGCCGCTGCTGCACCGTGACGCCCTGTGGGCCTACTACTCAACGCTGGTGCGCTCGCAGCCCGGGGCGGTGCCCGATGCGCCGGCGTTCCTGGCCGCGCTGGAGGAAGCCCTGCAGCCGCACGCGCACAGTGCCGCCAACTGGGAAGACGGCGTGGAGAGCGTCCTGGCCATCCACGTTGGCCCACGGCACCGGCTGGACCTGCCCGGGCTTGCGGCTCCGCTGTCGGGCCGCTCGTTCGCATCCCGCGGGGAGCACGACGGGGCAGTGGTGGAGTTCCTGCTCGACGATGCGCGCCGCTCGGCGCTGGGTGAGGACGACCCCGTCAAAATGGCCATCGCGGCGCTGCACCACGGGCGGGCGGTCCTCAAGACAGCAGTGGCCGACGGCGGCATCACCGATGAGTCCTGGGTCGCCGGGCTGCGTGGCTGGTTCGAGTCCTTTGTGGAGGGCTTGGCCAGCGGCCCGCCGGCGCTGCGGGCCGAACAGCTCGCCGCACTGGCACGGGCCGGGGTGGTCAGCTTTGTTGGCCCCGACCCGAAGTTTGGCATCGACCGGAAAGCGGCGATGTTCACCGCGGCTTCGCCGTGGGTTGCCGGTCCACCCGCCGCCGCGCGGACCATGGTGGAAGCACTGGCCCCCGGCAACCGGGTCTCGGCCAACGACTCCCCGGTACTGGAACAGCTGCTGTCGGATGGGCTGGTGCGCCCCAAGCTCATGATGACCCCGGAGGGCGCCCCCATCGAGTCCACCGGGCTGGACGTGGAGCCCCACCCGTACCGACCCGTGGCCGCCAATGGATCCGTGACGGAGAACCTGTATGTGCTGGGACTGCAGTTGTCCTCCGCCCAGTGGGGCACAGCCATCGCCGCCGAGGCCCTCCAGGCGGGCGGCCCGGCGTACCGCAGCGGCCAGCGCACCCTCCGCGACGCGGACGAGATCGCGAACGCCATCCTCAACAGGGCTTAAACGGCGATGCGCCATCACTTTTGGCCGCTAAACGGGCGGAATAGGGACCAAAGTGATGGCGCATCTGCGGTCTTAGCCGCGCAGGCAGGCCCTGTACGCGGCCATGGCCTGTCCGTAGTTGGCCTGGCCCCTGACATCAGCCGGACGGGTGGGCTTGACCGGCGGGACGCAGACCGGCTGTGCCGGGGTGTCCGCGCCCACCAGGACTGCGACCTTAACCTCGGTGCCGGATTCGACGGCGGTGAGCACCAAGGTTGCCGCGCCTTCCGCTGCGCCGGCCGGGACCGCCAGGTTCACCGATGCCGCGCCGGAGGCCACCGGAACAGTCCCCAGCTGCGTCACCGTGCCGGCGGCGTCCGTGAAGGACGCCTGCAGGGCAGTGTTGACCGGGCTGCCCAGGGAGGTCAGGTCCAGCTTGGACACCGCCAGGGTGATGGGTTCGCCGGGCTTGACCTCGGCAGCCGTAGTGTTGGTGACTGCCACGGAGCGGCGGGCGAAGTCGGGGGACACGGGGCTGCTCTTCTGCAGGTACCCGATCCACGCGTCCCGGTCCACCAGTCCCGAATCCCGGGTATTGGCGCCTTCGGTGAAGACCCGGAAGTTGTCCCCGCCGGCCGCCAGGAAGCTGAACGTGCCTACCCGGTAGGACTTCGCCGGGTCCAGCAGTTCGCCGTTCACCCGCACCGCGGTGATCCGGTCGCCTGCTGCACGGGCGGCGTCGTAGGTGTAGTTCACGTTGTTTGAAAGGCCCAGCTGCAGGTAGGCGCGGCTGGGGACCGTGCCGTCAGCATTGGTTTGCCACTGCTGCTCCAGGAGCGTCTTGAACTGCGCGCCGGTCAGGGACGTGGTCCACAGGTTGTTCACGAACGGGAGCACTGCGTTGGCCTCGGCGTAGGTGATGGTGCCGTCGGGCGCGTAGTACAGCTCGTTGCGCAGCCCGCCGGGATTGACGACGCCGATTTCCGCACCGCCGAGGTCGGAAGACTTCAGCGAATCAAGCAGGGAGTCGGCCACCAGGTTGCCCAGGGTGGACTCGCTGCCCCGGTCATCACGTTTGGCGGTGCCGGTGGCATCGGTGGTGAAGGCGGTGGTGATGTCCTTGGTGACCGAGCCGATGGGCTGGTTGCCCACCACGGCGGCGTCCGCCAAAGCCTTCTTGACGATCGCGTCGACGGCGGCCGCCCGTGGGTAGGTGGCGACCAGATCGGCAGCCGGATCGGTGCTGCGCTTGACGTTCCCGGCCTTGTAACTGGTCACCTGCCTGGTGGCGGTGTCCACGGTCAGCTGGATCTGGCCTACGTTCTCGCCGTAGTTGCCGGTCTGCACAATGGGCCGGGTCTCGCCCGCCCTGCCGGGGACAGGTGCGTCCCAGGCATATTCCTTGTGGGTGTGGCCGGTGAAGATCGCGTCAACCTCAGGGGATGTTTCGGTGACCAGCTTGGCAAAAGGCCCACCGGCTGCCACTTCCTGCTCCAGAGTGGCGCCTTCCACCACACCGGAGCCGGCGCCGTCGTGATCCTCAACGACGATCACGTCGGCAAGCTTGTCAGCCGTGATCTTCGCGGCTGCCCGGTTGATGGCCTCGACGGGGTCGCCGAAGTCGAGGTCCGCGATCCCGGCCGGCGTCACCAGGGACGGAACTTCCTGGGTGACGGTGCCGATCACGGCCACCTTGATCCCGTTCATGTCCAGCACGGTGTACTCGGGCAGGACCGGTTCGGTGGTGCCTTTGCGGTAGACGTTGGCGCCCAGGTAGGGGAACTTGGCGTTGGTGCCGCCCGCAATGACGCGGTCGCGCAGGTTCGCCCACCCGCCGTCGAACTCGTGGTTGCCCACGGCCGAAGCCTTCAGCTCCAGGGCGTTCAGCACGTCGATGGTGGGCTGGTCCTTGGCAACCGCCGAGGCGAACAGGGAGGCGCCGATGTTGTCACCTGCCGACAGGAATGCCGTGGCACCGGGGGCGGCCGCGGCACGGAGCTTCTCGATGGTGCCGGCCACCTGGACGGTGTTGGTGTCGATCCGGCCATGGAAATCGTTGATGTTCAGGAAGTTCAGGTCAACGCTGGCAGGTGTGGACGGAAGGTTCAGGCCCACCAGCACGGGGTCGTGGTCGCTGGCGCGGAACTGGTCCGGGGCGTAGTAGTTGGTGACGTTGTTGTTGTAGCGGCTGTATTCCAGGGCCACGGATTCAACGGAGTTGATGTTCCAGATGTCCGCGCCGGACACCACCGAATTGGCGGCGGGGGAAGCCAGGATGTGGTCCAGCGAACCCACCAGGCCGCCGAACAGGTAGGAGTGCTTGGCCGAGCCGTCGGCGTTGCGTGCCTTGTCATCCTGGTTGGCGTATCCGGCCCCCGTCAGGACGTTGATGGGGTCTTCCTTGCCGTACGAGTTGAAGTCACCGATCAGGAAGACCTTGTCCGTGCCCTTGGCTGCCTGCAGGGAGTTGGCGAAGTCCAGCAGGGACTTGGCCTGGGCCGTGCGGGCGAGGTTGGAGGCGCCCTGGCCCTTGTCCGTGTCGTCCGGCGTTGCTGCCGAGCCCTTGGACTTGAAGTGGTTGGCGATGGCGATGAACTCGCTGCCGGCGCCGCCGCCGATGGGCTTGAATACCTGCGCCAGTGGTTTGCGGGCGTTGGCGAAGGCAACGGTGTCGTTGTGGATGATCGATTCGCCGACAGGCTCCGCCGCGGCCTTTTTGTAGATGAATGCGGTGCGGATCATGTCCTCGTCCGCCAGCGGGGGTGCGTTCGCGGGCGAGCGGACGTAGTCCCAGATCCCGGGGGTTGGGATGTTGAGCGCCTCCACGAGCTTGGCCAGGGCGTCGTCCCGGTCCTTGCCGAACTGCGCGGAGTTCTCCACCTCCATGAGGGTGACCACGTCGGCGCCGGACTTGCTGATGGCGGCAACAATCTTGTCCTGCTGGCGCTTGAAGTTCTCGGCGTTGGCGGCGCCGCGGGCGTCACAGCCGCCGCGGACGGTGATTGGGTTGCCGGCCCGGTCCTCGTAGAACGTGCACCCGGTCAGCGTGTCGCCCGTGGTGGGGAAGTAGTTCAGCACGTTGAAGGAGGCGAGCTTCAGGTTGCCGCCCACCGCTGCGGGAGCCTCGGTGCGGGTGCCGCCGAAGCGGGCCGGCTGGACCGTGTCCTTGTTGGCCTCGGTGAGGTGGGTGAGTGGCTGCAGCTTCCAGGAGTTGTTGGCGTAGCCGAGCACCACGTTGGTGGTGAAGGCGGCAGGCGAGCCCACCCGCACGGGGTCCGTGGTGGCCAGGTACGGCAGGATCTCGGCCTTGGTGGTGGCGTCCTTGAGGAAGTTGGTGCTGGCGCCGTCGTCGAGCTTGATGCTGCGTGCTGCGTTCTCCGCGACGAGGGCGGTGTACTCGGCCGAGCCATAGGGCGCCACGGCTGTGGGCTGCTCGAGCGGGGTGGTCCCGCCGGCCAGGCCGATCTCGCCGTACTGGTTCAGGCTGTAGTTGTCGCTCACTGTCATGGGGCCCTGGGGCGCCAGGAGCATGCCTTCCAACGATTCGCGGAAGGTTTCCGTGGCGGGGAGGGTGAAGGCGGTGGCCTTGACCTCGGGTGCGGCGTCGGTGAGCTTCGTCAGGCCAGCGGCCGCCGTGACGTTGAGCTGGGTCATTCCGAAGTACTCGGCCACGGTGCCGGTCACCTGGACGTAGTCGCCTGCCCGTACCGAACCCACCGTGGCGGGGGAGTAGACAAAGATGCCGTCGGATGCGGCATGGTTGGTGGCCGTGAGGTCGCCGCCGGTGCCCGGGGTCTGGATGTAGTAACCGTTGAGCCCGCCGGTGGGGAAGGCCGCCGTGACCTTGCCCTTGGTGGTGATGGTGGCGCCGGTCAGGGGGCTTTCTGTACCAGTGCCCTGGATCTCGGCGATGGTCCTGGCAACCGGGTCAGGGGCCGGCGTCGGATCCGGAGCGGGAGCTGCGCCGCCGGAGGACGTCGGCGTGATGGCGGCGCTGAGGGTGAAGTCCGCGGCGCTGCTGTTGCTGTCCGCGCCGGCGGTCCTGTTGAGGCTCCTCACATCGGTGTTTGAGGTGGGCGCCGCGGCTGCCTGGGTCTCAAAGGTGTTCGAGGTTCCGTAGCCCAGGAGATCGGCTACGCCTGCGGTCTCCACCACGGAACCGGTGGGAAGTCCGACGGCGGTGGGCTGCTTGGCGAGCACGATGGTGCCCGAGGCGCCGGAAAAGTTAAGGGCGCCGGCCACGAGGTCGGGCTTGGGCAGGTCGGCGCCGTTGGTACCGTTGCTGCCGCCCTGCACCAGGTAGTGGCCCCCGGCCGGGATGGATCCTGATAGCGCGGCCACTCCACTCGGTGCCGCGGTGCCGCCACCGGAGCGGTACTGGACCGACCAGCCGTCAAGCGAAACGGGAGCGTCGGAGGTGTTGTAAAGCTCTACGAATTTGTTCTTGTAGGCGGCGCCGATGCTGCCGCCGCTCAGGTAGGCCTCGTTGATCACAACGGGGGAGGTGCCGGCCGCGGTTGAGACCTCCGCGGCTGCCGGGACGGTTGCCAGTGGGGCTGAAATAAGCCCCGCCGACAACGCTGTGCCCAGCGTCAACTTCCATGTTTTTTGATGCATCCGCTCTTACTTTCATTGAGGTGTCCCGGGTGGATGGCCCGGCGGGGTGCGTCCAGGTTGTACCCGGGCGTGGCGCCCGGATCCTGCTCCTGGTCAAGTGGGTGTCCGGCTCAGGACAACAGCACTGAATGAACGCAAGGTGGCTGGAGCGTGCATTCGGCGGGACGTTCCCCAGCGGAACGCCCCGCCTCCGGGACGGGCTTCCCCAACCCGTACCGAAGGTGCTGTTGCGGGAGTGATGATGCGGGCACACGCGCAGGTGTGCCGCTAATCACACACGATACCCGCGGGTAGCTTTCCGGCCGGGCTTTGGCAGGGGGTTAGTCCAAAGAATTTACGTGCCGGCAATACGGCATGGTCGGCAGGCGGGGCTCCGTGGCGGCGGGGGGAATGGCGTTAAAGCAAAAAACCCCTGGCCGCCGTCACCGGCTGCCAGGGGTTCCCTTGCGGAAGGTAAGAGATTCGAACTCTTGGTACGGGGTTACCGCACACTGGTTTTCAAGACCAGCTCCTTCGGCCGCTCGGACAACCTTCCTCAGCTAGTAGTGTTTCATAGGCACTTGCCTGCAACAAAACAGGCCGGGGAAGGTGTCCGGTGCACACTGGTTGCAGCCGGATTTTGAGTCAGGAACGGGAGAGGTCCATGAAAGCCATCTACATTTCGGAGCCGGGCGGCCCGGAGGTGCTGGAAGTCCGGGACGTGGATGCCCCGGTGCCCGGCCAGGGTGAGGTGCTGATTGATGTGGTGGCTGCCGGCCTCAACCGGGCCGATGTGCAGCAGCGCCGGGGGTTCTACCCGCCGCCGCCCGGCGCCTCCGAGGTCCCCGGGCTGGAGGTTTCCGGCAGGATTGCCGGTTTCGGCCCCGGCGTCAGCAAGCCTTTCTCGCTGGGGGACAAGGTGGTGGCCCTGCTGGCCGGGGGTGGCTACGCCCAGCAGGTGGCAGTCCCTGCAGAGCAGGTGTTGCGTGTGCCTGAGGGGGTGGACCTGGTCACCGCGGCAGCCCTTCCTGAAGTGGCTGCCACGGTCTACTCCAACCTGATCATGACGGCGCAGCTGCAGCCGGGCGAAACGGTCCTCATCCACGGCGCCACCGGCGGGATCGGCACCATGGCCATCCAGCTGGCCAAGGCGTTCGGTGCCAAGGTGGCCACGACGGCGGGCACCGAGGAAAAGGTCAGCACTGCCAAGGCATTCCTCGGCGCGGACATTGCCATCAATTACAAAGAGGAAGATTTCCCGGAGAGCCTCCGACGCCAAAACGACGGCAAGGGCGCGGACGTCATCCTGGATGTGGTGGGGGCCAAATACCTCCAGCAGAATGTGGAGGCCCTGGCTGACTACGGCCGCCTGGTGGTGATCGGGCTGCAGGGCGGGGCCAAGGGCGAGCTGGACCTGGGGCTGCTGCTGAAGAAGCGGGCTGCCGTGGTGGCTACCGCACTGCGGCCCAGGCCGGTGGCGGAAAAGGGCGCCATCATGACCGCTGTCCGCGATGCCGTGTGGCCGCTGGTGGCCGACGGCAGGATCCGCCCGCTGGTTGCCAAGACCTTCCCGATGGACCAGGTTGCGGCGGCCCACCGCTATTTCGACAGCGGCGACCATGTGGGCAAGGTCCTGCTGGTTATGTAAAAAACCCCAGATGCATACCCGGTATTGCGCAAAGGGTATGCACGCGTTAGGCTGACCATACGCGGTATGCACGGGTCTTGGGGGCCCGTGCATGCCGACAGTGACTAGCCCGGGGGAGCAAAATGTCCATTCGCTACAGCCTCCTCGCCCTGCTGCAGGACCAGCCGCGTTACGGCTACCAGTTGCGGGTCGAGTTCGAGAACCGCACCGGAGCCACGTGGCCCCTGAACATTGGGCAGGTGTACACCACCCTGGACCGGCTGGAACGCGACGCCCTGGTGGCCAAGGAAGGCGACGACGGCGAAGGGCACGTGGTGTACAGCATCACCCCCGCCGGAAAAGCAGAGGTACGCAACTGGTTCGCGGCCCCGGTGGAGCGGAACAACCCGCCGCGCAATGAGCTGGCCATCAAGCTCGCGCTCGCCGTCACCCTGCCCGGTGTGGATGTGCAGGCCATCATCCAGGCCCAGCGGGTGGCCTCCATCCGGGCCCTGCAGGACTACACCAAGGCGCGTCGTGACACGGCGGCCAACCAGCGGGCTGCCGACACCGCCTGGCTGCTGGTCCTGGATTCGCTGATCTTCCAGACCGAGGCGGAGGTCCGCTGGCTGGACCTCTGCGAGGCCAGGATGGTCCAGCAGGCCCAGGCCCAGGCCGCCTCCGCCGGTGCCCCGCGAAAGACGTCCAACGGGGCCACGGAAGACGCCCCGCTCAACGCGGACAGCCGCCGGTGAGCGTCCGCGGGCCGCAGCAGGTCCTTGAACTCGCCAAGGTCGGCAGGACCTTTGGGGAAGGTGCGACGGCGGTCGCCGCACTCCGCGACGTTGACCTCACCATCTGCGCGGGGGAGTTCGTCGCGGTCATGGGCCCGTCGGGCTCCGGCAAGTCCTCCCTGCTGGCCCTTGCCGGCGGACTGGACCGGCCGACGTCGGGCGCTGTCTACGTCGAGTCCACGCCCTTGGCCGGGCTGGGCCTGAATGACCTCGCCCGCCTGCGCCGCCGGGCCGTTGGCTACGTTTTCCAGGACTTCAACCTGGTCCCTACGCTTACCGCCGCGGAAAACGTGGCGCTGCCGCTGGAGCTGGATGGAACTTCCGCCAGGAAGGCGCACCGGCAGGCCGCGGATGCGCTCCGGCAGGTGGGAATCCCGGAACTCGCCGACCGCTTCATGGACCAGATGTCCGGAGGCCAGCAGCAGCGCGTGGCCATCGCCCGCGCCATCGTGGGCAAGCGACGGCTGATCCTGGCCGATGAACCCACCGGCGCGCTCGACTCCACGACGGGCCAGGGGGTCATGGAGGTGCTGCGGTCCCGCGCCGACGCCGGTGCCGCCGTCATGCTCGTCACCCATGAGCCCAGGCACGCTGCCTGGGCGGACCGGGTGGTCTTCCTTAGGGACGGGCGCATCATTGACCAGGCGGCCGCCATGCATGATCCCACGATGCTGCTGACGCAGGCCGGACTCTGATGCCGATGGACCTGGCTCCGGTGCCGCGCTGGCGCCGGAGCAGCCACCGGCTTGCCCTCAGGCTGGCCCGCCGCGACATCGCACGCCACAAGGGGCGGTCCCTCCTCATCATCCTGCTGATCATGCTGCCCGTGGCAGGGCTGACCGGCGCCGCCACGCTCTACCAGAGTTCCCAGCGCACACCCGGGGAGACCGTCCGGTACGAGCTGGGCAACACCCAGGCGCGGTTCAGTGTGTTGCCGGTTCCCAGCGGGGACTCCCTGCAGGACCCGTCCAATGACGCCGTGGTCGCCTCCAGCACGGGCCGGTTCGACCCGGACTTCCAGCGGACGGACCCCCTCGACGTTATCCCGGCCGGCTATGAGGTCCTGCGGCAACGGATGCTGCCGCTCACCACCGCTGTGGGCGACGCGCTGGTTTCTCTGCAGGGCAGGGAAGTGGACCCGCTCAACCCGGCATTCGCCGGCAAGTTCACGCTCCTGGATGGGCGGGCGCCCCAGACCGCCACGGAGGTCCTGGCCTCGCCCGGGCTGCTGGCGCGCTTCCACCTCAGCCTGGGCATGGAATTTACGACGTCGGCAGGAACCTTTGTTCCCGTAGGAACCATTCGGGACGCGGGGGCAGCGGACAGCAACAGCTTCCTGTACCTGCAGTCCAGCCAGGTGCCTCCCGGTGTCCAGCAAGGGCCGTTGAACCGCCAGTCCGTGTCCTACTACGTGGTGGGACCGGAGCCGGTGACGTGGCAGCAGGTCAGGGAAGCGAACAGCAAAGGGGTGGGCGTGCTTTCCCGGAGCGTGGTGCTGAATCCGCCGCCCCTTGAGCAGCGCAGGGTGCCCGGTTCACCGCCGCGGGATGACTCATCGGCCGCGGTTGCCGTCTACGCCACGTTCGGCCTTGTCGGGGCGCTCGCGCTCCTGGAGGTGGGTCTGCTGGCCGGTGCCGCCTTCGCTGTCGGAGCCAAAGGCCAGGTGCGCGAGCTGGCGCTGCTGGCGTCTGCCGGGGCGGAAAGTGCCACCATCGGGACTGTGGTCACGGCGGGCGGACTGTGGCTTGGCAGCCTTGCCGTTGCGGTTGGCGCCGCGCTGGGGCTGGGAGCCGCTGCAGCCGTCGTCCAGGTGGTTCGCTCCACCGGTTCTGTCCGGCTCGCCGGCCTGCACCCGGACTTCCTGCTGACCGCCGTCGCCATGGCCATGGGCCTGGCGGCCTGCGTCCTGGCTGCGCTGGTCCCCGCCCGCCAGGTGTCCCGGCAGGCGGTAGTGGGCGCGTTGAAATCCGGGCGGACGCCGGCACCAAAAAGTACGCGCACCACCGTGGCCGGCGGCGTGGCACTGGCACTTGCCGCGGGCCTGCTGGCAGCCGGCTGGCTTCTGGGTAGTTCCACAGGGGACCCGGACCGGCAGGCGGAGCAATTGCCGTTGGTGGTCACGATGCTGATTGCGGGTGCGGTTTTCGCGGTTACCGGCCTGGTGCTGGTGACAGGCTGGCTGATCCTGCGCCTGACGTCCCGGACCCAATGGCTGTCCCTCTCCCTCCGGATGGCCGCGCGGGACTCGGCGAGGAACCGCGGCCGGAGCGTGCCCGCCGTCGCCGCGGTGCTGGCAGCCGCCACCCTCGCAAGCGCCGCCCTGGTGCTTTCAGCCAGCCAGCAGGCGGGACTGCGGGCAGGGCATTATTGGAGCGGGCTGGAAAACCAGGCGTATGTGCCCCTGGCAGTGGACCCGCCGCCGGCGGCCGACGGCAGCAGGCAGCCACCCCGGCAGGTGGATGCATCCGCACTCTCCTCCGCGCTGGCGGAGGCCCTGGGCACTGTCGAATCGACCCGGCTCGTCACGGCTCCTGAAGGCCTGCGCAGCTGTCCGGAAGGTCCCGCCGACCCAGCGCTCCCGGCACGCACGGATACCTCAAATTGCCTGGTCTTCTCACTGGCCAGACCGCAGGCCAACTAGTGCCCCAAGACACCGCAGGGAAGGCTCGTAGACCCGGGGGACTGGCGGTGCCGCGGGTCCATGGTCAATGAACAGCCGTCCGACCGGGCCATCCTGGTGGGCGGCGCAGAGGACATCCGCGCGGCGCTGGGCCGGGACGCATCCCCGGAGGCGATCACGGTGCTGAGGGCAGGGGGGATGGTGGTGACCAACCCTGTTTTCGTCACTGAAGGAAAGGCGGTGCTCCAAGCGCGGGATGTGCGGACCCACCAGCCCGCACCCTCAGGGCCAGGCACTGTCCCTTCGGTGGTCAGGAGCAGCGCCCTGGACGCGGTGGTGCTCGAACCGCGCGTCGCGGTCCCTTACTACGGCGTTGTCTCGCCCGAAACGGCCGCGCGCCTTGACCTGCGCCCTGCACCAACCGGACTGCTGGTGCAGCTGGCCAAGTATCCGTCGGAGGCTGAGGCGGATGCAGCCTCCGCTGCAGCCGCTGCTGTCTATGGTCAGCCCGGCATGCCCTTCCAGGCGGAACCGGGCATCACGCAGGGCGGACAGTGGATGACCTGGTCCATCGTGGCCGCTGCGGCTCTCATCACGTTCAGCGCAGCGGGCATTACCACCGGCCTGTCCCTGGCCGACGCCCGCACGGACCATGCCACCCTTGCCGGGGTCGGCGCGTCACCCCGGCTGCGCAGGGCCTTGGCGGGTTCCCAGGCCCTGTTCACCAGTGGCGTCGGCGCCCTGCTGGGGGCGCTGGCCGGGGCAGTGCCGGCTCTCCTGCTGGTCCTGTCCACGGACATGCGGACCGCAGTGGAGGTCCCCTGGCTGCACCTGCTCGCCCTCGTGGTTGCCGTTCCGTTGGCGGGTGCATCGCTCGCATGGGCCTGCACGCGCTCCGGCCTGCCGTTGTCCCGGCGCGGCCTGGCCTAGCAGGAAGACCCCCCTCGTTCGTCGCCCGGTCAGTGCCGTTCACCGCATGGCCAGGCGCCGCGCTGCCGTCGGCCGCTTTATGACTGGCCCGCATTGGTAGGGTGCCCATGGCAGAAGTGTGAAAACTCTCAAGGAGGAGACATGGCCGGAGTGCCTGACCAACGGAAAAACGGATCCCGGGCGGAGGGCGGACTGGTTACGGACCCGGATCTTCCCCCGCCCGCCGTGGACGAGGCCCGGCTTGAGGCCGAGGACCGGAAATGGACCCCGGCCAAGATCGCACTCTGGGCCGCCATTGCCCTGCTGGGCGGCGTCGCCTGGTTCATGCTGGCGATCGTCCGTGGTGAAACCGTCAACGCCATCTGGTTCGTCTTCGCCTCCGTGTGCACCTACCTGATCGGCTACCGCTTCTACTCCAAGGTGATCGAGCGGTACATCACCAAGCCGGACGACCGCCGCGCCACCCCGGCCGAGTACAAGGCCGACGGCAAGGACTACGTCCGCACGGACCGCAACGTGCTGTTCGGCCACCACTTCGCCGCCATCGCCGGTGCCGGCCCGCTGGTGGGCCCGGTCATCGCGGCCCAGATGGGTTATCTTCCCGGCACGATCTGGATCATCGTCGGCGTGGTCTTTGCCGGCGCGGTCCAGGACTACCTGGTCATGTTCTTCTCCATGCGCCGCGGCGGCCGGTCCCTGGGCCAGATGGCCCGCGAGGAACTCGGGGTCATCGGTGGCACGGCAGCCCTGATCGCCACCTTGCTCATCATGGTGATCATCGTGGCCATCCTGGCGCTCGTCGTCGTCAATGCCCTGGGTGAGAGCCCGTGGGGTGTGTTCTCCGTGGGCATGACCATCCCCATCGCCCTCTTCATGGGCGTCTACCTGCGGTACCTGCGCCCCGGCAAGGTCATGGAAGTCTCGATCATCGGCTTCGTCCTGCTCATGGCCGCCATCATCGGCGGCGGCCTGGTGGCCCAGACCGAGTGGGGCGCCGCCGTGTTCCACCTGGACAAGGTGACCATCGCGTGGGGCCTGATCATCTACGGATTCATCGCAGCCATCCTGCCGGTGTGGCTGCTGCTCGCCCCGCGCGACTACCTTTCCACCTTCATGAAGATCGGCGTGATCGTCATGCTGGCTCTGGCCATCATCGTGGTCCGGCCCGAGGTCACCGTTCCCGCCTTCAGCGAGTTCGCCGGCCGGGAGAACGGCCCGGTGTTCTCCGGCGCCCTGTTCCCCTTCCTGTTCGTCACCATTGCGTGCGGCGCGCTGTCAGGGTTCCACGCCCTGATCTCCTCCGGCACCACCCCCAAACTGGTGGAAAAGGAACGGCAGACCCGGTACATCGGCTACGGCGGCATGCTCATGGAATCCTTCGTGGCCATCATGGCCCTGGTGGCCGCCATCTCGATCGACCGCGGCCTGTACTTCGCCATGAACGCTCCCGCTGCCCTGACCGGCGGAACCGTTGAAACTGCAGCCACCTGGGTCAACAGCCTGGGCCTGGCCGGGGTGAACATCAGCCCGGACCTGTTGTCTGAGACGGCCAGGAACGTGGGCGAGCAGAGCATCGTGTCCCGGACCGGCGGCGCCCCCACCCTGGCCGTGGGCCTGGCGCACATCATGCACCAGTTCGTCGGCGGCACTGCCCTGATGGGCTTCTGGTACCACTTCGCCATCATGTTCGAGGCGCTCTTCATCCTCACCGCTGTGGACGCCGGCACCCGCGTTGCCCGGTTCATGCTGCAGGACTCGATCGGCAACTTCGTCCCGAAGTTCAAGGAAGCCTCCTGGCGGCCGGGCGCCTGGCTCTGCACCGCCATCATGGTCGCTGCCTGGGGTGCCGTGCTGCTGATGGGGGTCACCGATCCGCTGGGCGGCATCAACACCCTGTTCCCGCTGTTCGGCATCGCCAACCAGCTGCTGGCCGCCATTGCCCTGGCCGTGTGCCTGGCCATCGTCGCCAAGCGCGGTACCTTCAAGTACCTGTGGATCGTGGCCCTGCCGCTGGCCTTCGCCGCGGTGGTGACCATCACGGCCAGCTACCAGAAGATCTTCTCGCCCGTCCCGGCCGTGGGGTACTTCGCCAACAACGCAGCCTTTAGCAAGGCGCTGGCAGACGGCAAGACCGAGTTCGGCACCGCCAAGTCCGTGGCCGCCATGGAGGCCGTTGTCCGCAACACCGCTATCCAGGGCTGGCTGTCCGTGATCTTCGTGGTGCTCAGCATCATCGTGATTGCGACGGCGGTACTGGCCACGGTCAAGGCGTTCCGTGACAGGGCGGCCGGGACAGCCACCAAGGACAACGAGGACCCGTTCGTTCCGTCGCGCGTCTTCGCCCCCGCGGGGCTGCTGCCGACGACCGCCGAACGTGAGCTGGCCGCCGAGTGGGAGAAAGTACCCGCCGACGCCCGCCTGGAACGGGCCGGGCACTGATGAGCAGCGGCATCGCCCTGGTGGCCAGCGGATTCCGCGGCTTCGCCCGCTACCTGGGCGGCGTCATGGGCGCCGACGCCTACGCCAAGTACCTGGAACACCACAGGGCGGCCGGGCACCATGAGGCACCCCTGAGTGAGCGGGAGTTCTGGCGGGACCGGACCGACCGCCAGGACAGCAACCCGCAGGGCCGGTGCTGCTGATTGTGCCCGCAGCGGACAAGCCCGCCAGGAAGCTTCCTGGCGGGCCCCGGGCGGATGGGCCGTGAGAGTATGAACGCATGAGCGATCCCAAAGACACTCAGGCAGCTGAGGACCTCCCGGTGGAAGGCACTCCCGTTGACGACGCGCAGGACTCGGTGCAGGATCCATCCGGGGACGGCAAGCCCCGGGGCAGCAACCTGCAGGACCTGGTGGACGAGCCCGCCAAGGTCATGCGGATCGGCACCATGATCCGCCAGCTCCTTGAGGAGGTGAAGTCGGCGCCGCTGGACGACGCCGCGCGTGGCCGGCTTGCTGCCATCCATGAGCGCTCGATCAAAGAGCTTGAGGACGGGCTGGCACCGGAGCTCGTGGCGGAACTGGACAGGATCAGCCTGCCCTTCTCCGACGAAGCCACGCCCTCGGACGCCGAGCTCCGGATCGCCCAGGCCCAGCTGGTGGGCTGGCTCGAGGGCCTCTTCCACGGTATCCAGACCGCCATCGCGGCCCAGCACGCCGCCCAGCAGCAGGCCGCCGCGCAGATGCAGATGCGCCAGCTGCCGCCCGGCACCATGATTGCGCCCGGCGTCGTGATTGGTGAGAACGGTGAGCCGCAGCGGGCACCGGCGGGCGCCCGCCCCGGCAGTGCCTCGCGGCCCAGCCCCCGTGATGAACCGGACCACGGTCCGGGGCAGTACCTCTAAGGTTGCGCTTGGGCTTTTTCAGCGCCGCCCGGCAGGGGCGCAAGGATGATGCGGAACTGGGCAAGGGGTTGTGGCGCCGCGCCCACGACCGCTTCCACAGGGGACTGGACCGCTTCCACCAGGTGCTCGAGGGCGTGGAGGATGACCAGCTGTACGCCGAACTGGTGGAGATTGCGAACGAACTCGCCGCCCTCCTGCACCGGGTGCGTGCGGTGTGCGTGGAGGCGCAGCGCCGTTCGCCCAGCGAAGGCCTGGACATACCTGCTGCCCTGGCCAACGTGCACCGGTCGTTGTCCAAGGCCGGAAACTCGCTGGCCACCACGGCCGAAGCCGCAGCGATGCTTCGGCTCGCCGTCGGTCCCGTGCCCGTGGGAGCGGCGTCCGTACGCCGCCGTGCCGAGGCCGTCTTCCAGCAGGTTGACGACGCCGAGAGGCAGCTTCGCGGGGAATAGCCGGCAGCCGCCGTTGGCAGCGGCGTGAAAATATTCCCGATTTGGTTGGGAATTTTGGGGTTACGCGGCTGGCTGACAAGCCGCGGATCCAGCGCGTTTCGTGGCGCTGTTTTGGCAGGATGAAACCATGACTCTTTCACCAACTTTGACTTTCAACGACGGAAACACGATTCCCCAGCTCGGCTACGGTGTGTGGCAGGTTGAGGACGACGTGGCTGAAAAGGTTGTCCGCCAGGCATTCGAAGCCGGCTTCCGCCACATCGATACGGCCAAGATCTACGGCAACGAGGCCGGCGTGGGCCGCGCCATCGCCAGCTCCGGCCTCTCTCCGGAGCAGATCTTCATCACCACCAAGCTGTGGAACGCGGACCAGGGGTACGAGTCAACCCTCGCCGCCTTCGAGGAATCCATGGACCGGCTTGGCCTGGAGACGCTGGACCTCTACCTGATCCACTGGATGCAGCCCAAGCAGGACAAGTACGTTGACACCTGGAAGGCGCTGATCGAGCTTCAGAAGCGCGGCCGGGTCAAGTCCATCGGCGTCTCCAACTTCACTGTCGAGGGCCTGCAGCGCATCATCGACGAAACCGGCGTGGTTCCCGCCATCCACCAGATCGAACTGCACCCCTACTTCAACCAGGGTGAACTGCGCGAGTTCGGAGCCTCCAAGGGCATCCTGACCCAGGCGTGGTCTCCGCTGGGCCAGGGTGGCGAGTTGCTGAATGATCCCACCATCGCGTCCATCGCCGCCAAGCACCAGGCCACACCCGCCCAGGTAGTCATCGCCTGGCACCTGGCGATCGGCAACGTGGTGATCCCCAAGTCCGTGACCGAGTCGCGCATCAAGGAGAACTTCGCAGCCCTTGAGGTGTCCCTGGACGCAGAGGATGTTGAAGCGATCAACAACCTTGACCGCACCGCCAGCGGCGAAGGCCGCATCGGTGCCGATCCCGCGGTTTCCGACTTCGCGTAACCCGCGACGGCGCGCCGCGCGCCGCCCGATGGGCACCCGACCCAGGCGGAGCGCGGAATCCAGCCAGAGTAAAAGCACCAGCCCGTGCTGCCGGCCATCGCCAGGCAGCACGGGCTGGTGCTTTTAATACCGCCGGGGCACGAACCTGGTTTAGGCAGCGGCCTGGATGTGCTCCACAGTGATGGCGTCCACCACGGCCCAGTTGTCTTCGCCGTGGCAGTGCCGGCAGGCGAAGCGCTCGGCCTCTTCGAGCGTCTCGAAGACCTCGGACCGGGACCGGCCACAGTCAGCGTCGAAGTACGTTACGTGAAATTCCTGCACAGCTTGGTTTTCCATGAATCCAGTGTGCAACCGGGGTCTGACATTCTTAGGAACCAGCCTCCGCGTGTTGGGATACGGACCCAAAGGTCAAGAACAACACTCCCCATGCCTGTAATTGCTTGAAGGGTTCCGCAACCCTGTCGGCCGGCTTCACATCACGCCCGGTCCAGACTGCGCAGTCGCAGATCTGAACGCTCAGATCCAAGGACTGTCCGGGTGGTCAGTTCCCTGCGGACGCACCGGGTTCCAGCGTGTACTGCTTGGGCAGCTTCAGGGATCGTTCTGCCAGCACTTCGCGCAGCCGGTTCGGGTAGTCGGTGATCAGGCCGTCAACACCGTCGTCCATGAGCTTGCGCATGGTGGGTTTATCATCGACGGTCCACGGAATGACCTGCATGCCCTTGGCGTGGGCGCGGTTCACCATATCGGCTGTCACGTAGGGCACGTAGCCGGGGTCGGTGACGGTTCCGTTCTGGGGAGTGCCGTGGACGGGGGAGATGGCGTCGAAACCCAGGGAGGCAGCAGCGTCCACCAGGTCCCCGCCGAAGTCGTCCGCGTCGATGCCGCCGAGCCAGGGTGAATTGCCCGGCTGTCCGGCCTGCAGGAAGTCCTTGTTGGTCAGCGCCACGGTCCGCATGCCGGGTTCGCGTTCCTTCACCAGGCGCAGCGAGCCCCAGTCGAAGCTCTCGATGGAGACGCGCTCCTCCATGTGGGCGGCCTTGATTTCGCGCAGGGCGACGTTCACGAACTGTTCGCGCGGAGCGGTTTGCTCTGGTGCCCCGGCTTCAACCTTGGTTTCGATATTGAACTTGACCTGGCTGGCACGGTAACGGTTGGCGAGGTCGAACACCTCGGCCAGGGTCGGCATCTTTGCGCCGGGGGACGCCTGCTGGCCGGGGAACTGGGGCAGCGTCAAGTAGCCGCAGTCCAGGCTGCGCACCTGATCGAAGGTGAGGTCCTTGATGTACTTGCCGACGTAAGGGTACGACGGGTCACCGGGGGTGACCGGGGCGGTGTCCCGGCACTTCTGGCCGTTGATCTTCCGGTCGTGGGTAATGACTTCCCGGCCGTCCTTGGTGATCTGCAGATCCAGTTCCAAGGTGCTCACGCCGCTCTCGATGCCCTTGGCGAAGGAAGCCAGCGTGGATTCGACGGTCAAGCCGATGCCGCCACGGTGCGCCTGGAGATCAAAATGGTTTTCTGTGCCGTTGGGGTTGGTATCGGCAGCTTGCGCCGGGAGGGCTGTTCCCAGGGCGAGGCCTGCGGTGATGGCTGCCGCGGTCAGCAGCTTGGTGTACTTCATGGTTCTCCAAAGTTTGTGATGTGTATATGTGGGGCCGGTGAAGGTTACGGCTTGCGGCCGGGCAGTACGACGAGAGCGTCGCCCACGGGGCGTTCGCCAGTGGCGTCGGAGGGCGAGCTCACGACGCGGCCGTCCTGGACCATGGTGGTGGATCCGCCGCCGTCGAGGTTCATGGCGTTGACCATTCCGAGGGAACGGGCGACGTCGGCTGATTCTTTGATGCTTAACCCAAGACTGGTGGTTTGGCGGCCGTCGGCGGTTACGATCAGGGTGCGGCCATGGGCGTCCGTGCCGGCGAAGGTGCGGGGGTTGCGCTTGTGGACCCAGCCGTAAAAGAAGCTGTTGCTGTCATTGGTGCGGACCATGCCGTCGCGGCGGGCGGTGACGTTGAGCCGGCCGTTTTGAACCAGGGTTGGGCCGCCGTTGACTACGTCCGTCGTGGAACCGGTCTTCAAGGTCTTGCCACCCTCGTCGAGCAGGTCGGTGCCGACTTTCAGCTTTGAACCAGGGACAGCCAGGGCAGCGAGTTTATCCGCGTCCGCTCCGATGGCCTGCAGGGTTTGTCCGCCGGAGGGGACGGCAGTGCCGCGGATGTGGTTCACGGAGGTAACGGTGCCATGGGCGTCAAGGAGGACTTCGAGTCCGGGCCCGGATGGCGTCGCGGGACCGAACTCGGGGGTGAAGGAGACGATTTCGTCCGCGTCCGTGCAGGTGAAGTCGTGCAGCGGCAGGTTGGTGGGGGTGTCGTCGGTGCCCCCGCAGTTGCGGATAAGCCCTGGGACCCGGTTGATTCCGTCCAGGGGAAGTTCTCCGGCCTGGCCAGGTACGGTGACGGAGCCGTGCCAGTGGAGGCGTTGGATGGAGGTGCTGTTCTTGTCTATGACTAACGAGGGCCGGTCGGCGACGGGTTCGCTGAGGATCTTTCCGTCGTGGACTGCCACGCCTGCGGGATCGCCCGGGGCTCCTGCCTGGGGATCCATGACGAAATAGCCGCCGTTCGTTGCCGCCAGGGCCCCCGCAGCGGCGGCGAGTGAGCTGGTGGTTTCACGCTCTTCGAGGTTAGGGCCGAACGTCGAGGTGAGGTCGCCGCGGAATTCCTTCGGGTCTATGGTCAGTACCTGCAGGTTCCAAGGGCCCCGGTCATCCTCGCTCGAGCCGGCATCACCGTCCCAGCCGGTGTAGATGACGGAGGATTTGTACCCGGCTGCCTTGATCCGGTCGACGGTGGGGGATCCGTCGGCCTTCACCGGGAACTGTCCGGCCCGGACCCGGTAGCCAAGGTCGCCGCCGGCGTCGGCCAGTTGCGGTGACTGGACGTGCTCCACCCGCGCAGTGATGCCGACCGCGTTAAGCTTGTCGGCAACTATCCGGGCTTGCGCCTGGGAGGACAGTGCAGAGGCCGGGGCGTCCGGGTCCGGGGAAACTGACGGGACAGCCACTTCAGCGGTCCAGAAGAAGCCCTGGTTGGGGGCGCCGCGGCTGATGGAGGTCTTGGTCAGCCCGGGGGCGAGGTCGGTCACGGTGCGGGTTTCGGGCAGGTCCTGCGCACCGAGGTCCAAGTGGTTGGGCGGCGACGCGGCGACGGTCTGCTGATCCGGAGCCGGAGTGGCGGGCGCCGCCGAGGTGGAGGCGCCGGCCGGGGCAAGGAAGACAAAGGGGAGGGACACAGCCAGCGCCGTGATGGCCGTACGGCTGTGCCGGGACGCGTACCTCGTGAGTACGCGTCCGGTAGTTTCGGAGCTCATTGTGGGGCCTCTTCAGGTTTGGGCTCAACAGGAGCTCTCAAGCTACTAGTCGGTAATTAACCTGTCGTGGCGGGCTGGTGAACTGCATCTTTCGGACGTAAATACTCCAAGCTGTCGGCTGCGGGGGGAGGATTCACCGGGCTGGACCGTTCCCCATGGCAGTTTCCCTGGCCTTCAGGGCCAGCGCGGCCAGTGACAGCATTGCCAGGCCTGCCCAGACGAGCGTTCCGCTCCAGATCTCGGGGGAGAAGCTGAGCGCACCGTCCCGGAGCGCCGCACCGGCGAAATAGGGTGCCCAAAAAACGACTGGGGAGAGGCCTGCCCCGGTCATCAACCTGCCGGGACGGTCCGGTGCCGGTCGCACCACCGCCCACACCACTCCCACCAGGACGGAGCCGGTGAGGGCCACCGGTAGCAGCCAGGCGTCCCGCAGTGCCACCATGACCTGCAGGGCTACAGAGGGGACCAGCGTCATGGCAGCAGGGATGACCGGATGCAGGCGCCACCGCAGCGACAACAGCAGGACGGGAACAAAGAGCACCACCGTGGAGACCAGGAAGGTCGCCAGCGAGATCATGATGCCCGCCGACGTCGGCCCCGTCACGGCCGGCGGCGTCCCGGCAGCGCTGGTGTATGTCTGAATGAGCCCGTGGCGGGCGAAGACCGCGAACTCCTGGAGGATGAAGGCCGCAACCATTCCGGCGAGCATGGCGCTGACGAATGCCGGCACCAGTCGGGGCCACGTCCTCCCGGGTGACTGCCACGCGGCCGAGAACGGTGCGGACAGGATAAGGAACCCGCCGGTGGCAAGCCCCAGATGGGAGGGACTGAACAGTGCGCTGATGTTCTGTTCGATGCCAAGCACGGAGTGCCAGGCAAAGTCCCCCACCCCCGAGGCCAGGAAAAGGGCCACCCCGGCCGCAGCAGAGCCGTAACCGGCGGGGACCGCTTCAGGCCACCGCGTGCCGGGTGCGTGCCGGCGCCACGTCAGGGACGCGATCCAGACGGCGCAGGCCGCGAAGCCTGAATACAGGATTGCGTGCCACGGGGTGAAGAACGTCTCGAGGTTGCGGAGGTTGTTATGGGCCCAGCCGTCGACATAGGTTCCAATGAGGAGCCAGACGCCGGCGGCCAGTGTGATGGCGTCCTCGAGGGCTGTGGTGGGGCGGCGAACTGCTGCCGGCGGAATCGCAAAGGCCTGGGCTGCTGCGGCGTCCATAGCTCCAGAGTAGGTCCCGTGAACGTCCTGCGGGAGAGGAGGCGTTTGGCTACCTTGTGCGCCCCTTAGTTGCTGCTTAGGCGGAGCACGCGTTCCTGCGCCAGCACCGCGGTGCGGTTGGCTTTGTCTGCCGCCCGCGCCGCCTGCTTCGCTTCGGCAGAGGTCGCCACAAGCCGCTTGCGCGATCGCTCCAGGCTTTCTTCGGCGGCCTTGAGCCGGCTCCGAAGCTCAACCGTTTCCTGCTGCAGCTGCGCAATGTCCGCCCTTGCCTGCTCCTCCTGGTCCTGCAGTTCACCGGCCAGGCGTGTCGCCTCCTCTTCGGCAGCCCGGGCTTCGGCAAGGGCCGCCTTTGCCTTTTCCAGCGCCGGCGGCGAGGCTGGCCGGGGTGTCTGCCGCACTGCCTCAAGCCGGGGCCTGGTGGGCTTTGGCTGGGAGGTGCGTTCCGCCGTCGTCCGTGTCCTCGCCGCTGCCTTTGCCTTCGGCGCGGAAAGGGGAGCATTTGCCGGGCGGGCAGACGTTGCCGGAGGAAGCAGCCCGGGGAGGGCCACCGCCCCCTCCAGGTCGACGTCGTTGACGCCGTCCGCGGACAGGACCTTCAGCAGCCGCCCGCTGCCCACTGCATTGGCTGCGCCCTCGTCCGCTGTCAGGGCCCGGAGGGTCTCCTCGACTTCGGAGGCCATTGCGTCACTGATGGAACGGCCCTGCTCCCGGGCAACGGACCGGGCGATGTCGACGGCGTCAGCCAGCATGGTGCGGCGCTCCCGGCCCAGTTCGCGCAGGGCGGGAGCGTCGAGTGACGCCTGCGCGGCCCGCATGCGGGCCCCGAGGTCGCTGAGCCCGTCCAGCACGTCCGGCCGGGTCCGGGCAAGCATGTTCAGGGCCCATGCGGCTACGGACGGCTTGGGCAGGCCGCGGACTGTTGCAGCCAGGCCCTTGTCCTGGCGCGCAACCTCCTTGGCGGCGGTCGTTCGGGCCGCGACGAAGTCGTCCAGCGGCCCGGCGTAGAGCCGGTCCGCAATGTCCGCCAGGGCTGCGTCATCCATGCCGCCATCTTAGGTGCCGGGAGGGGCGGGCTTCTTAACGTTCCCCCGCCCGGACCGGGACAAGACGCACGCCACAACGTCCCGGCACACCACCCTGTTACTCGACCGCCGGGAGGGGTATGTTGCACGAATGGACGATTCATATCAGGTCATCGTGGTTGGCGGCGGTTTTGCCGGAAAGACGGCGGCTGAGGAGTTGGGCCGCAAGGGCGTCCGGGTGTTGCTGCTCGATGCCAACAATTACCAGCAGTTCCAGCCGCTCCTCTACCAAGTGGCCGCATCCCAGATCGGGGTTTCGGCGGTCACCCGGCCGCTCCGGTCCGAGTTCCGCAAGATCAACAACGTCCGCGTCCTGACGGCGGAGGTCACCGCCATCGATGCGGCCAACCGCACGGTCACCACCGCCGACGGCTCAAGTTACCGGTCCCGGGTCCTGGTCATCGCCACGGGGGCGGTGCCAAACTTCTTCAACACCCCCGGCGCCGATGAGCATGCCTACCCCCTGTACTCGGTGGCGGACGCAACGCGGCTCAGCGCCGCCATCACTGCCGTCATGGACGAGGCAGACCGGGAACCCTCGGTAAACGCCGACGTGATTGTGGTGGGCGGTGGCCCAACCGGGGTGGAGACCGCCGGCGCACTGGCAGAGAACGTTAAGTACCTTGTGCCGAAGTACTTCTCGCCCGGGCTGGCCGCCCGGTGCCACGTTCACCTGGTGGACATGGTTCCCAACGTGCTGGCTGCTTTCTCGGAAAAGTCGCAGGCGTACGCGCGGGACCGGCTGACAAAACTGGGTGTCCAGCTACATATGGGCACCGCGGTGGGGGACGTCCGGCCTGACGGGGTGACGCTCAAGGACGGGACTGTCATCCCTGGACGGATCGTCGTGTGGGCCGGCGGCCTGCAGGCGGGGCGGATCATCACCGAGTCCGGGTTGAAGCAGGGCAGGGGTGGCAGGGTGGACGTGCAACCAGACCTGACAGCCCCTGACCTCGAGGGTGTCTATGTTCTGGGCGACTCGGCGAACATCACCGACGCTGATGGGAACAAGCTGCCGCAGCTTGGGTCCGTGGCACAGCAGTCGGGCAAGTGGGCGGCACGCAACATCTATGCGGACCTTACCGGCGGCGTGCGGGAGCCTTTCCGCTACTGGGACAAGGGCTACATGGCGATGGTGGGACGCGGCGCAGCCGTGGCGGAACTCGGCCGCCGGCGCCTGCAACTGCAGGGCCCGCTGGCGTTCGTTTCGTGGCTGGCAGTGCATCTTGCCCTGTTGCCTGGCTTCCAGCAGAAAGTCCGGGCGCTGTTCTCCTGGGCCAATGGCTACGTAACCCACAGCCCTGCCCAAGTGGTGGTGGGCAGGCCGGACTAGCTACCTGCCCGCCCCCTCCTGCCTGCTCGGGCCTGTTTTCGCGCCGCCCGGGCGAACCGCCGTCGTTAGCTCTTCCCGAAACCAACCAGCCGGCCCGCCACAGTCCACCCGGATGCCTCATAGGGGCCGGCAGCGTCCGCCTCAACCACCATGTGCAGGTACTCGGCGCCGTGGAGAAAAGCCTCCTCTGCCATGGCGGCGAAGAGCCCGCGCTCAAACGTCTCCTTTTCCGGCCCTTCCGGGACTTCCGTGATGGCCACCGCGGCGAAGTCGTCCCGCACCTGGACACGGCCCCGGGCCACCGGGCTGTCAAAGACGGTGATTTCGACGGCGTCGTAGGTTTCCATGGGTGCCAGGGCCACCTGGGAGTTTTCCGGCAGTTGCACTCCCGTATTCAACTCCGCCGTGGGGGCCATAAGCAGAATCCTCTCTGACACCCGGGCGAGACCACCGGGGGCCAGGTCACCAGCATTTCCAGCGTCAGCGCAAAGCAGGGTCAGGCTCGCGCCCTCACCTGCTGCCTTGGCGGCAAGCTCCTCCGCATCACCACCTGCCCAGCCCGCCACATACTCCTGTCCTTGGGGCTCATCTCCTGTGCCTCCCCCGACGACGAACCCGGCGTTCACAGCTTCTGCGGAGCGTCCGTGAAGGTCTGCCCAAGCAGGGAGCCATCCGATGGCAGGAGTGTTGTGCTGTTCCGGCATGAGCAATTCCTAACGTTTGGCTGCGGTCGGACCGCGGTCCAGCCGCCCGTTGCTGGACAGGGCTTTCCTGTCAACGTATCGGATCAGCACGCAGCCCGCCACCAGCACGGGGGGTGCCGTCAGGGCAGGTGGGTGAAGGACATTCCGGCTGCCAGCAGCTTGTCCACCGCCTGCTTTACGCCTTCCGCCGTTCCACTGTTGGGATGGTTGCCGTGGCAGATGACCACGTCGCCTGGCCGGGCCTTTCCCACCTCTTTGGCGACGACGGCGGCTGGAAACGTTGCGCCGCCGTCGCCATTGATGCTGAAGCCTGCCGCTTTCACTCCCAGCGCGCCGAGGATGTCCACAGCGACGTCGTCCATGTAGGCGGTGCCCGGGCGGAAGTATCTGGGGCGCTTGCCCGTGATGCCGGCCAGGACGCCGTCATTCGGCATGATCTCGTCGTAGACCTCGCCGGCGTTCTTTGTGCCTGGGATTCCATAGGCGGTGTTGCCGGTCGTGGACAACGGCTTATGCGAGGTCCCGTGGTTGGCAACTTCGAAAAGTGGATCTGCTGCCAACTGCCGGGCCGTGGCGGGGTTGGCCGTGACCCACCGCGAGTTCAGGAAGAGCGTGGCCGGAACGTGACGCTGGCGCAGGGCATCGACGAGCGCCTGGTCATAGCCGCTGCCGCCGGAACCGCCGCAAAAGTCGAAGGTGAGGGCGATGCCCTGGGGGCCGGACGGCAGCCGCGTCAGGACGCCGGGAGCCTCCAGGCCCCAGTAGTGGGGCTGGTGCTTCCCGTAGGTGTCGACGATCTGCGCGCGTGAAGGTACGGGCGGTGGCGGTGGCGTGGCAGGCGCGGGTGCAGGCTCGTCACCGTCGGGGCCTGTATCCATCACCGGGGAGGCGACCGGGTCTGCCCCACCGCTGTCCCGGGCGCTGCCTTGCGTTTCCGAGGGCTTCGAACGGGACTGCAGGTCGGGAACGGCGGCCGACAATGTGAGCACTGCTGCCAGCAGGACCGTCCTGCGGCCGGGGCCCTTGCCGTCCTGGCCCAGGTGCCGGGGCGCGTTCGGTTCCACGGTCAAGCCCCCCGCCGGGGCTTGGCTGCGGCAGGGGTCCGGTCAGCTTCCGTGCAGCAACCGGAGGTGGCACATGCCGTACGGCGGCTGCCCGTCGGACAGGCAGTGGTGCAGGCCGTGGCGCCCGGAACGGCGGCCTGAAAGCGGGGAGTCACTCCGGGATGATACCTTGGCTGCCTTGCCGTTTCCTGAACCTCGATGGATAGCCGGAGCGGCGGGCGTAATAATCAGTCGTCGCGGGCAAAAAGACACCGTCTATCCCACGTGGATCCCGGGACGCCGACGGGGATCGGGTTCGTTCCGCCGGAGGATTTCGCGGACCACTGGGGGAGTATCGCCCTGACCCAGGAGCAAGTAGCGCATCAGGTGTGCCAGCGGGTTGCCTTCAGACCACTCGAAGTAGGCATGCGGAATCACACCCGTGGCATCGCGCAGTGCCAGCAGGATGGCTGCGATGGCATTGGGTGCGGCGGGACTCTGCACGCGGAGCACCCTGTGGTGCCCTACCTCGACGCCCCTGACAGCCAGCACCTTGCTGAATCCCGAGGGGTCGGTGACGTCAATCTCAAGGAAGATGACGTCGGCAGTCCAAGGGGTTGGGTTGCTGTCGTCCTGGTCTGCCGTCTTCTGGTCATATTCGGCGACGTCGCGCGCCTGCGGTTTGTTCGCTATCAGGGTCAGCCGCCCGTCGTAGTCCAGGGACTCCTTGATGAACCGGCGCGCAGCCGCATCGAATTCGATCCTGTCGACGCGGAGTTCGGTGGTCCTGCTGACCCTTGATACGAGTGACACGGTGATAATGCCGAGGATAAAGAAGCCGGAAATGGTGATGCCGTCCGGCTTTTCGAGCACATTGGCCGCCAGTGCATAGAGCATCACCAGTGTCAGCACGCTGAAGCCGGTTGCGGCTCCGCGGTGTTTCCTTTGGATCGTCGAGATCGTCACCGCTATGGCTCCGGAAACCATCATCACAAGGATTCCTGTTGCGTAGGCGCCGGCCTGGGCGTTGACGTCCGCCTTGAACCCCACGGTGATCAGGATGCTGACCGTGGTGTAGACGAGCACAACAGGCCGGACTGCGCGCGACCATTCGGGTGCCATGCCATAGGACGGAAGATAGCGCGGGACGATGTTGATCAGCCCAGCCATCGCCGACGCCCCCGCGAACCAGAGGATAAGGATGCTGCTGATGTCATACACGGACCCGAAACCGCTGCCCAGGCGTTCGTGGGCCAGATATGCGAGGGCACGGCCATTGGCCGGCCCGCCCGGCTGGAATGCTTCGCTGGGAATTAGGACGGTGGTCACGAAACTGCTGCCGATCAGGTAGACGCTCATGATCAGTGCCGCAGTGGTCAGCAGCTTGCGGGTGTTTCGGATCCGCCCCCGCAGCTTCTCTTCACTCGTGGCGCCTGTGGAGGCGATCAAGGGCATCATGCTGACCCCTGTTTCGAAACCCGACAGCCCCAGGACCAGCAGGGGAAAGGCCAGCAGCGCAGGTCCTGCAATGCCGCCCGAACCGGTTCCCTGGGCGGTCAACGCCCCGCTCCATGAATTCAGCAGCGCGGGATCGGCGACGATGTCAGCGATGCCTGAACCGATAACGACGCCGTTCAGCAGCAGGAAGACCCCGACAAGCGGTATAGCGACGGCGACAGCCTCGGAGAAGCCCAGCAGGAACACTCCGCCAAGGATCACCAGCAGCAGCACGGTTATGGGTACGGCCTGGCCCTTGAGGGCGGGCGGAAGGAAGGGATTTTCGAGCAGGTGGACGGTGGCATCGGCTGCGGAAAGCGTGATGGTGATGATCCAGGATGTGGCTACGAACCCGAGCAGCACCAGGACAAAGATCTTGCCCCGCCAGAAGGGCAGCAGCTTTTCAAGCATGGCCACTGAGCCCTGCCCATGGGGGCTTTCAGCGGCCACCCTGCGATACATGGGCAGCATGCCCAAAAGAGTCAGCGCGACAATCAGCAGTGTCGCCAGCGGAGACAGCGCACCCGCAGCAAGAGCGGCGATTCCGGGCAGGTAGGACAATGTAGAGAAGTAGTCAACGCCGGTCAGGCACATAACCTTCCACCAGCTTTGCTGTCCCTCTTCCCGCTCAGGGGCTTCGAGGCCTTCAGGTTGGTGGACGCGGTTTTCAAGCAGCCAACGGACGAGGGGCCCGTGGGGCGTGGCATCGTGCGAGGGGCGGGGAACGCTTTCGGGTACGGAGTGCTGGATAGATGCAGTCATGGAACATCTCCCCTCTGCTGGTCCCGGCATAAGCGGCAGCCTTCATGGGGTGGCCCCTGCCCGTAACCGGCGAGATTAGCACCGGCATGGGACGGGGCGGGAAGGAGCGGGATAATCTTGACGCTTTCTTAACGCCGGGCCTTTGCATGGCCACCCTGCAGCCGGTTGTCCGCGGAGGTCCGGCCGGAGATTGAGACTTAAGGCCCTGTGCCCTCCAGCAGGTCCGGCGTTTACTAGTGGGTTGGGGCGGGCGGAGTGCCCGCCGCAGAGCCTGGGGCTCTGCTCGTTAGATCAGGGAGACAGCAGCCGGCTATGAATCTCAAAGACCGTTGGAGCCGCCTCGACCCGGCCACCAGGAAGTGGTTGACCGACAACCCGGGATGCCAGATCCTGCCGAGGACGATTGTCGCGGTAATTTCCAAGGAAACCGGGGAGAACTTAGCAACGGGGCAGCACGGTGAAGCAGCCATATCCCGCGAGGACCAGGCGTTTATCCGGTCCAAAGCGGACGGTGTACCAGGAGCCCAGGCAGACCATTAACCAGCGAAAAACCCCGGAAACCCCTGGAACCAGGGGCTGTCCCGGGTTTATCCCGAGCTTCCTATCAGAATCGAACTGATGACCTTTTCATTACGAGTGAAACGCTCTACCGACTGAGCTAAGGAAGCACCGCACAAAATCCCCGGCAGAACCGGGCGCCTCATGCAAGAGTCAACTGTAATAGAGTCTCCTCGCCCCGGTCAAAATGGGGCGCGCGGCGGCTGCCGGGGCGGTCAACAGACCGTATTGTCGGCCGGCACCTTGCCGCCCACCAGGTAGTTGTCCACCGAATCCTCCAAGCAGCTGTTGGCACGGCCGTAGGCGGTGTGTCCTTCACCCCTCCACGTCAGCAGGGAGGCGTTGCCCAGCTGCTTGCGCAGTGAGGCTGCCCAGTCAACGGGGGTTGCGGGGTCGCCTGTGGTCCCGATGACCACGATGGGGGAGCCACCGCTGTATTCCACAGGTGCCGGGGTGCGGAGGTTCTCGTAGGGCCAATCCGCACAGGTGGTCCCGCCGTAGGCAAAGAAGTAGCCGAGGGTGGGGGAGTCCTGCTCCAACCGCTTCTCTTCGGCGCGCATGCCTGCGGCATCCGACACCATGGGGTAGTCCAGGCAGTTGATCGCGTTGAAGGCGAACGTTGAATTGGAGGTGTACTTTCCGTCGGAGCCGCGGTCCGCGCCCAGGTCGGCCAGCCGGAGCATGAGGCTCACGTCTCCGGACAACGCCGCCTCCAGCGCCTGCGTGAGGGCCGGCCAGCTTTGGTCGTTGTAGAGCGGGGTGATCAGGCCGCTGACGAACATGGTGGCATTGACCAGGCGGCCGTCCTTGGCCGTGCGGGGAGTCTGCTGCACAGCGTTGATCAGGTCCCGGATCTGCTGCACTCCGGAATCGACATCACCGCTCAGGGGGCACTTGCCCTGCTTCTGGCAACTGGCAACGTAGCTGTGGAGCGCTTTTTCGAAGGCCCGGGCCTGGCCGCTGGTCAGGTCCTCATTGCTGATGGACGGGTCCAAAGCCCCGTCGAGGACCATGCGACCCACGTTGTCCGGGAAGAGTGAGGCGTAGGTGGAGCCCAGGAACGTGCCGTAGGAGTAGCCAAGGTAGTTCAGCTTGGTGTCGTTCACCACGGCCCGGAGTACGTCCAGGTCCTTGGCGGCGCTGACGGTGTCGATGTGGCCAAGGACCGGGCCGGTTTGCGCCGCGCACTGGTCAGCGATCGCCTTGTTGTCGGCCAGCGCCGCGGCCAGTCCGGCGTCGGTTTCGAGGGCATAGACCTTGGCACGGGCCGCGTCACGTTCTGCGTCGGTCATGCAGGTTACGGGAGCGGAGCGCTTGACGCCGCGCGGATCAAAGCCGACGAGGTCGTAGGCGTTGCGTACGCCGGCTGAAAAGTGGGTTGCGGCTGCGTCCTTGATGAAGTCGTAGCCGGAAGCGCCCGGGCCGCCGGGGTTGACCAGGAGGCTGCCGGTTTTCTTTCCGGTGCTGGACGCCCGCAAAGCGGCAAGCTGGATGGTGTCGCCGCCAGGATTGGCATAGTCCAGGGGGACGGTCACCTTGGCACATTGAAATTCCCCTTCGCAGGGCTGCCATACGACTTCCTGCGAGTAGAACTTTTCCAGGCCCGCGGGGGCGGACGCCACGATCGAGGGGTCGGCCTTGGCAGTGGCCGCCTCCGGGGGGTTCTTGTCGCCGCTGTTGAGGAGACTGCACGAGGCCAGGACCACGGCCAGGGCCATTGCTCCCGCGGCTCGGACTGCAACCGCCAGGGACCTGTGGGGTGCGGACAGGGGGCGGGCAGTCATCGGGTCTCCTTGGAGGGCTGGATCAGGCTGGCCGCCATGGACTCGATGGTCAGAAGCGGGGCAACGTTGGTTGTGGTGATGCGTTCGCGGGCTTTGTTAATGGCGTCCATGCGGGCCAGGGTGATCTCAGGAGTGCTGCGGGCGGCGAACTCTTCCAGCTCCCTCCTCAGCTCAACGTTGACCAGTTCCACGGCGTTCCCGAGTTGGATGATCAGCACATCGCGGTAGAAGGAAAGTAAATCGGTGAGCGTACGGTCCAGGGAGTCCGTGATGGATCTCTTGGCCCGCCGTTTCTGGTCGTCTTCGAGCTGTTTCAGCTGGCTGCGCATGGCCGGGGGCAGGGCTCCCGATTCGGGCGCTCCCAACGTTGCAAGGAGGGAGGCCTTCTCCGCTGCGTCCCGCTCCTCGTTGGAGCTGTTGGCCTCGGCGGTGGCGATCTTCACCAGCTTGTCCGCCATCATGACCGCGGCTGTGACGCCGCGGAGGCCGAGCGGAAAACGGACCGTTTCCAGCCGGCGTTCCCTTGCCGCTGGATCCCTGGCCAGCCGGCGGGCAATGCCTACATGGCTCTGCGCTACCCGGGCTGCCTGCTCCGCAAGGGCAGGGTCCACACCGTCACGCCGCACCAGCAGGGCTGCAACGTCCGAGGCCGGCGGCAGCCGTAAAGCGACGCTACGGCAGCGGGAGCGGATGGTGACCAGGACGTCGGCGGGGGACGGCGCGCAAAGCATCCAGACAGTCCGCGGCGTGGGTTCCTCGATGGCTTTGAGCAGTACGTTGGTGGTCCGCTCGGCCATGCGGTCGGCGTCCTCCACGACGATGATCCGCCAGCGCCCTGACGATGGCCGGTTACCTGCCGCCGCCACCAGTTCCCGGGCCTCATCGATGGTGATGGTGACCTTTTCGGTGCGCACGAACGTCACATCCGAATGGGTTTCACCCAGGATCGTGTGGCACGCCTGGCACTGCCCGCAGCCACGGAGGCCGACGTCCTCCTGGTCGCAGTTCAGTGCGGCGGCGAAGGCCTTGGCGGCGTTCGAGCGGCCGGAACCCGGCGGCCCCGTGAACAGCCAAGCGTGCGTCAGGCTTTCGCCGCTTGCGGCCTGGCGCAGTTGTTCGACGACGGCGGGCTGGCCCTGGAGGTCATCCCAGACGGTCACGCGCCACCGCCGTCGCCCGCTGCAGGTACCGCCCCTTGCGGTGCGTGGGCATGCGCTGCGAGGGGCGGCGCATCAAGCAAGGTTTCCACGCGGGCCAGGATCTGCGCAGCCAGGTCGTCAACCGGGAGGTGGGCAGGGAGGACCAGGTACGACGCGGGGCGGGCCGCCGCGAGGTCCAGGAAGGCGCCCCGGATCCGCGTGTGGAACTCGTCAGCTTCGGATTCAAGTCGGTCTTCGGCTGCCTGGCCTGCAGTGCGGCGCCGCCGGCCAAGCTGGGGGTCAACATCCAGGAGGACCGTAAGGTGCGGCTGCAGACCGGACGTGGCCCACTCGTTGAGGGACTGGACGGCGTCCTGGCCGAGTTTGCGGCCGGCCCCCTGGTATGCCACCGAAGAGTCGATGTAGCGGTCGGTCAGCACAATCTCGCCACGGCCAAGTGCCGGGCGGATAACCTGGGCGGCGTGGGCGGCGCGGGAAGCCGCGAAAATGAGGGCTTCCGTATGGGCGTCAATCTCGCCGTTGCCGTGATCCAGTACCAGCGAGCGCAGCTTTTCCCCAATGGGCGTGCCGCCGGGTTCACGGGTGCGCAGCACCGTGTGGCCCCGGGACTCCAGCGCGGCGGCAAGGCGGGCCGCCTGGGTGGACTTGCCGGCGCCATCGCCACCTTCGAACGCGATGAATAATCCGGCCTTCTGTTTGTTCACTTCTTAAGCCTACCGAGGCAGGCGGACATTTCCGGCTTCCACCCAGTGCCTGTGCAGGACAGGTGGAGGGGGCGCCGCCCACAAAACGTCACTGCTTTGACGTTGGATCAAACAGGAACAGTACGCTTTTCACCATGAGTCTTTCCGAGCACCAAGCCGCGTCCCTGTCACCCGAGACCGTGGTGGTGGCGGCCGGGCGGCCGCCGCGGGAAAGGGACCAGCCGGTCAACCCTCCCATCACCCTTTCCTCCACCTATTTCGGCACGGGCACCCTTGGTGATGGCGACCGGGGATACGGCCGCTATTCCAACCCCACCTGGGACCCCTTCGAGGAGGCCTTGGGCCAGCTGGAAGGATCCGAGTTGCCCGGCCTGCTGTACGCATCGGGCCTCGCCGCGGTCAGTTCTGCGTTGTCGCTGATCCCCGCAGGGGGAGTCCTGGTTATGCCCAACCACAGCTACTCCGGCTCGCTGGTGATGGCCTCCGAACTCGCCCAAAAGGGCTTCATCGAGCTCCGGACCGTGGATATTGCCGATACGGATGCCGTTCAAGCAGCCCTGGCCCCTAAGGGACCGTCCGCGAAGGCCGCGGCCATGCTGTGGCTCGAAAGCCCCACCAACCCCATGCTCGGAATTGCCGACATGTCCGCCGTTGCAGAGGCCGCCCATGCCGCCGGCGCAATCGTCGTTACGGACAACACTTTCTCCACCCCCTTGGTGCAGCAGCCCCTGTCGCTGGGATCCGACGTCGTCCTCCACTCGGTGACCAAGTACCTGGCCGGGCATTCCGACGTTGTCCTCGGCGCGCTCGTCACCTCCAACCCGGACATCCGCGCCGCGCTCCTCCACCACCGGATCATCCACGGTGCTATTGCCGGACCCTTTGAAGCATGGCTGGCCCTGCGCGGCCTTCGGACCCTTGCGTTGCGCGTCGAGCGGTCCCAGGAGTCATCCATGGTCCTGGCGGAACGCCTTGCGGCGCACCCCGCCATCGAATCGATCCGCTTCCCCGGCCTCAGCACCGACCCCGGGCACGTCCGCGCCAAGGAGCAGATGAAGGGGTTCGGCTCCATCATCTGTATCCAGGTGGCGCCATCCGCAGGACTCAGCGGCGCCGACGCCGCTGACAAACTCGTGCAGGCACTGGAACTCTGGCTGCCTGCCACGTCCCTGGGCGGGGTGGAATCCCTCATCGAGCGCCGGCGCCGGCACTCGGCCGAACCCACCAGCGTGCCTGAGAACCTGGTGCGCCTTAGCGTAGGGGTGGAAAACGTTGAGGACCTCTGGGCTGACCTTAAGCAGGCGCTGGACACGCTGGGCGGCTAGGCTGGGTTTGTGGACGGTCGAATAATCATCGCGCTCGTAGAGCAGGCAGTGTTCTTCATCCTTGGCCTGGTGGCCTTGGGGCTTGAGCTGTGGGCGTTTGTGGACTGCCTCCGCCACCGGCCCAACGCCTTCGAAGCTACCGGAAAGCGGACCAAAACCTTCTGGCTTGCCCTCACCGGCGGTGCCACCGCCGTGGGCCTGATCTCGCTGCTGGGCACCGGTGGAGGCATCTTCAGCACCCTCGGCCTGTTCGGGCTGGCCGCTGTCGTGGCAGCCTCCGTCTACCTGGCCGACGTCCGGCCTGCAGTGAAAGACGCCGGCCGGGGCGGCAGCCGCAACATGGGCCCCTACGGCCCCTGGTGATCCCACCGGCGCCGGCCCATTCAACGGCTGACCGCATGATGTAAGGGCATCACTGCCTCCCAATCCACCGTCAGCTCACCCAGCCGCCACCTGGCCGGCCCGTCCTGGACCGGCCAGCCCGCTGCGCGCAGGCTCCGGCACATGCCTACCCAGCGCTGCCGGTTACCAAATGAGGCCAGCGCCGCGCTCTCAAGCCACGACCGGTCCATTGCCTGCATGAAAGCGTGCACCGGTTCACCGGGGACGTTGCGGTGGATCAGGGCTTTGGGCAGCCGCTCGGCCACGTCGGATGGCAGGTCGAAGCTCCCAAAGCGGACCGAGATGCTGAGGGACAGGGGCCGGTCCCGGTCCAGAGCCACCCACGTCACGCGCCGCCCAATCTCGTCACACGTGCCGTCGACGAACAGGCCGTCCGGAGCCAATCGTTCCTGCACCAGCCGCCAAATGCCCGGGACGTCAGCTTCCTCGTACTGCCGCAGGACGTTGAAGGCCCGGACCAGGACAGGGCGACCGGAAACAGGCAGCTCAAAGCCGCCGACGTGGAACGTCAGTCCGGGACGCTGCAGCGGAAGCGCCGCCCGGACGCGCTCCGGCTCGATCTCGATCCCGCAGACGCGTACGTCGGGCCGGATCACGGCGAGCCTTTCATGAAGTTCGACGGCGGTGGCCGGCGTTGCGCCATAGCCCAGGTCCACCACGAGCGGCTCGGGTGCCCTCCTCAGCCGCCACGCCTGCGGTCCTGCCAGCCAGCGGTCCAGCCGGCGCATCCGGTTGGGGTTGGTGGTGCCGCGGGTGACGTTGCCCACCGGCCGCCCCTTCCTGGCGGCGGAGGACCTGCCGGAAAGTTGCGGGGCATTGACCCGCTCAGCCTTTTGAACCACCGCACAACCCTATCTTCGCCGGCCGAGGTTTGTGAGCGCGGTTGCGGGCCGGCCTTGTAACGCTGGGCGGGCGGCAACACTGCTCGGCTAGGATGAAAATCATGACTTACAAGCTGATTCTGCTGCGCCACGGCCACAGCGAATGGAACGCCAAGAACCTGTTCACCGGCTGGGTGGACGTTGACCTGAACGACCAGGGCCGTGCGGAAGCAGCGCGCGGAGGTGAGCTGCTGGTGGAGAACAACATCCTCCCTGACATCCTCTACACCTCCCTGCTGAAGCGGGCCATCAACACGGCCAACATCGCACTGGACAAGGCCGACCGCGGCTGGATCCCCGTCAAGCGCGACTGGCGCCTGAACGAACGCCACTATGGCGCGCTGCAGGGCAAGGACAAAGCCCAGACCCTGGCCGAGTTCGGTGAAGATCAGTTCATGGAATGGCGCCGCTCCTACGACACCCCGCCGCCGCCCCTGTCCGATGACTCCGAGTTCTCGCAGGCCCACGATCCCCGCTACGCGGACCTGGGCGACGCCCTCCCGCGCACCGAGTGCCTGAAAGACGTCCTGGTGCGGCTCCTGCCCTACTGGGAATCGGACATCAAGGAAGACCTCAAGGCCGGGAAGACCGTCCTGGTCACCGCGCACGGCAACTCGCTGCGCGCACTGGTCAAGCACCTGGACGGCATCAGCGATGAGGCCATCGCCGGGCTGAACATCCCCACGGGCATCCCGCTGGTGTACGAACTGGACGAAAACTTCCAGCCGATCAAGCCCGGCGGCACCTACCTCGATCCCGAGGCCGCCGAGCAGGCCATCCTGGCCGTCGCCAACCAGGGCAAAAAGTAAGACTTCGCGGTTCTTCGCCGGGTGCTCGGTCGTTCCTCCCTTAGGCGCACTCCGGCCGAAGAACGCGCTGCGTCAAAGGTGAAACGACGACGGCGGCTGGTCACCTCAGGTGACCAGCCGCCGTCGTCGTTCTACTGGGCTTAGCTGTGCTCGGTGGCGTTCGGCTGCCAGGCGCCCGTGACCAGGTAGGTCACCTTCTGGGCAACGGAAACTCCGTGGTCAGCGAACCGCTCAAAGTAACGGCTGGCCAGGGCCACGTCCACGGTGGTGGCGGGGGAGCCTGACCAATCGGGTGCCGCGATGGCCTTGAAGACGCTCAAGTGCAAATCGTTGATGGCGGTGTTGGCCTTGAGGATGTCCCGGGCCACCTCAAGGTCACGGCTCTCCAGGAGGACGGTCAGCTTGTCAGCGATTTCCTGGTCCAGTTCGGCCATTCGGTTGAACGTGTCCGTCATGGATTCCGGAATAACCGTGGAGGGGTACCGGAGGCGGGCCAGCTGGGCGATGTGGCGGGCCAGGTCGCCCATGCGCTCGAGGGAGGCGCTCATCCGGAGGGAACCTACGATCATGCGCAGGTCGCTGGCGACTGGACCCTGCAGCGCCAGAATGTCGATTGCCCGCTCATCCAGGCTGTTCTGCAGGAAGTCAATGCGCGCATCCGCTGCGATGACGTCCTGGGCGAGGTCCACGTCCGCTACCTGGAAGGAGGTAGTGGCCTTGGCCATCGCTTCGCTGACCAGCCGGGAAATCTCCACCAGCTGGTCACCGACCTGGGTGAGCTCTTCCTGAAAAACCTTACGCACGTAGGCGTCCTTTCCTTGGAACTCCCGCCGGCCGCTCCAGGGCAGCAGGAATCGTGTCGCCGTTGGGCGCTCTAACCAGCAACTCTGGCATCGTCCGGTGAACGATTATGCCCACACAGATGAACGTTAGTTGAACCGTTTGCCGGATGGCTCCGAAGACGGCGGACGGCTCCAGGCAAGAGCATAAAGTGGAGCTGTGGATCCTATGCTCATTGGTCTGGTCGCCGGCCTTATCGGCCTGGCGCTTGGCACGTTCGGCGTGCTTGCCTACCGGGTCAGCGAGAAGCAGCGTGAGCTGCTGGACGTCGAACCCGAGGAGCCTGCGCTGCCGGCCGGTGCAGCGGAGGTGCTTGCCGTCGTCGGACGTGCCTTTGTGGTGCTGGACGACGTGGATGGTGTGGTCCGTGCCAGCCCCGCAGCCTACGCCTACGGCCTGGTCCGAGGGCATACTGTGGTCCACAAGGAACTCCTGGACATGACGGCAGGGGTCCGGCGGGACGGCGTCATCCTGGAAAAGCAACTGGAGCTTCCGCGGGGACCGCTGGGGCAGGGGACCATCATCGTCCAGGTCCGGGCAGCCATGCTGGGCGAGGAATACATCCTCCTCCTCGCTGATGACCGCACTGAGATCACCCGGACCGAAGAGATCCGCAACGACTTCGTCGCCAACGTGTCGCACGAACTGAAAACCCCGGTGGGCGCCATCTCGCTGCTGGCCGAGGCACTCGAATCCTCCGCCGATGACGAGGAAGCCGTCCGGCGCTTCGCCAAGCGCATGCACAAGGAATCGGCCAGGCTGGCCGCCCTGGTCCAGGACATCATCGAACTTTCCCGCCTGCAGGGCGCCAGCATGATCCAGCAGGGCGGACCCGTGGACATTAACTCGGTTATTGCCGAGGCCGTGGATCGGTCACAGCTTCCCGCGGAGAGCAAGAACATCAGCATCGTGGTGGGCGGACGAACCAACGGCAAGGTGTTCGGCGACCAGGACCTCCTGGTAACGGCCCTGCGGAACCTCATTGACAACGCCATCCGCTATTCACCCCCCAACACCCGGGTCGGCATCGGCGTGCGTTCCAGGGAAGGCCTGGTCTCGATTTCCGTGACCGACCAGGGGGAGGGGCTCAGCCCCGAGGAGCAGGAGCGCGTCTTCGAGCGCTTCTACCGGGTGGACGCGGCACGGTCCCGCCAGACCGGCGGTACAGGCCTGGGCCTGAGCATCGTCAAGCACGTGGCCTCCAACCATGGCGGTGAAGTGACGCTGTGGTCCCAGCCCGGGCAGGGATCCACCTTTACCCTCCGGCTGCCCGAAATGGAAGGGCAGGAGGGCGACGGCGGTCCTTCAGTTCCGGGAGCGCCGGCAGTGTTGGCGGCGCAGGTGCGGGAGACACCCGGGCAACCAACTCTGACCCAAGTACCCCGCGCCGCCGGCGCACCAGAACCGGGCGCTACAGAACAAGGAGCCAACGCTTGAGCAGGATTTTGATTGTGGAGGATGAGGAATCGTTCAGCGATCCCTTGTCCTATTTGCTGGGTAAAGAAGGGTTCGAGGTGGAGGTGGTGGACAACGGACTGGACGCCATCACCGAATTCGACCGCAACGGCGCCGACCTGGTGCTGCTCGACCTGCAGCTTCCGGGCCTCTCCGGCACCGAGGTGTGCCGCCAGCTGCGACAGCGCTCCAGCGTCCCCGTGATTATGCTGACCGCAAAGGACTCCGAGATCGACAAGGTAGTGGGCCTGGAGCTTGGCGCAGATGACTACGTGACCAAGCCGTACTCGTCCCGCGAACTGGTGGCCCGGGTCAGGGCCGTGCTGCGGCGCCAGGGTGAGCCGGAAGAGCTGATCTCGTCCACGGTCCAGGCCGGACCTGTCCGCATGGATATCGAGCGGCATGTGGTGAGCGTGGGGGGCGAGCAGGTCCTGCTTCCGCTGAAGGAATTCGAACTCCTGGAGATGCTCCTGCGCAACTCGGGCAGGGTTCTGACCCGGGGCCAGTTGATCGACCGCGTGTGGGGCTCCGACTATGTGGGCGACACCAAGACCCTGGATGTCCACGTGAAGCGGCTCCGCGGCAAGATCGAGCCCGATCCCTCCGCCCCGCGCTACCTGGTGACTGTCCGCGGCCTCGGTTACAAGTTCGAACCCTAAACGGGACGGACAGCGGCACAACAAAAGGGAGGAACCCAGTGGGCTCCTCCCTTTTGTTGTGTTTGTTGGCCTCCGGGCCCGGTGACCGCTTAGCGGCTGGTGGCGGTTGCCGTTGCGCTCGGAGTGGCGCTGGCGGACGAGCTTGCCCCTGCCGATGTGCTGGCGGAGGAGCTGGCGCTGGCTGACGAGCTTGCGCTGGCTGAAGAGGAAGACGTCGCCGAGGAGCTCGGGGTGGGGACGTAGTTCTTGTACTCCTGGAGGGTGGCGTCCAGGACCGGAACCTTCACCGTGTTGCTGACGTTGGTGCCGTTTTCGTTGATCTTGACGTCCACCAGGGAGCCGGGCTTGCCGCCGGTGGTGCTCAAGATGGCGGGATCAGACTTCTCGTTGAGCAGGGTGTAGGAGTTGGCTTTTACCGGAACCTCTGTCTGCGACCCCTTGGCGCCGTTGACCGTGAGCTTCACGTCCTTGGAGGAAGAGTTGTAGACGGCGCCGATAAGGCGGCCGGGCTCGTTTTCGCCCGTGGAGACGATGAGGATGTTCCGCAGCTGCAGGGGACCGAGGTCTGCGCGGATGCCGTCCGAGGCGGAGTACTGATGGCTGGTCTGCTGGGGCGTGATGTAACCGCAGCCCGCGGTCAGCAGGCTGGCGCCAAGGGCAGCAGCCGTCAGTGCCAGTTTGCCGCGCTGGGCCCGGTTCATCGCAGTGGAACGCACGTCACGTACTCCTCAAGAAATTTGAAGTCTTTTTCAGCCATAGCCTATCCGCAAAGAGGGTCAAACGAGGATTCGGCCGTGTCACAACCCCTATGGGAACGCTCACTTGATGCACTAATCTGCGCATTCGTCAAGAGGGTGGACGAGGTTGATTGGGCCGCTTTTCCGCGTATTTTCGCGGTTGCAGGCACTTTCCCCGGCCGGTCATATGCCTGAATCGTGATAAACTGGTCAGCGGGAAAGGGGAAATGTCCACATGGTATTTGAGGTCGGCGAGACAGTAGTTTACCCTCACCACGGTGCTGCGAAGATTGAAGAAATCAAGATGCGCACCATCAAGGGCGAAGAGAAGATGTATCTCAAGCTCAAGGTGGCCCAGGGTGATCTGACCATTGAAGTTCCAGCAGAGAACGTTGACCTTGTTGGGGTCCGGGACGTAGTGGGCAAGGAAGGCCTGGAGCACGTGTTCGATGTGCTCCGCGCCGAGTTCACCGAGGAGCCCACCAACTGGTCACGCAGGTACAAGGCAAACCTGGAGAAGCTTGCTTCCGGTGACGTCATCAAGGTGGCAGAGGTTGTTCGCGACCTGTGGCGCCGGGATCACGACCGGGGCCTTTCCGCAGGCGAGAAGCGAATGCTGGCCAAGGCCCGCCAGATTCTGATTTCAGAACTGGCGCTGGCTGAAAAGACCGACGAGGAGAAGGCTGCAAGCGTTCTCGACGAGGTCCTGGCTTCCTAAGAATTTAGCCCCGGCGCACGCAAGTGCCGCCGGGGCTTCTTTTTTTGGGCGCACCGGCGGTGCCCGCGCACCCGCCGGAAGTGCCGGCGTCGTAGGCTAGTCCGCATGAGTGAATCACCTCCGCGCCTGGTCACAGCCGTCATCCTGGTGGCCGCAGGTTCCGGGCAACGCCTCGGCTATGGCATGCCCAAGGCGGCCGTGCCGCTTGGCGGCGAGCCGATCCTGATGCATTCCCTGCGCGGCATCGTCGCGTCCGGGGTTGCCACGCAGGTGTGCGTCGCCTTGCCCGCGGGGGACCAGGGCCTGCGCCAGCTGTGCGACGACTTCCGCGGAGAACTCGCCGACGGCGGTCCCCTCCTGAGCCTTGTCGAAGGCGGGTCCACCAGGGCTGACTCCGTCCGGGCCGGCATCGCTGCCCTGATGGAGGGGATCGAGGCGGTGCTGGTGCACGATGCCGCGCGCGCACTGACACCTGAGTCGGTTTTCCACCGTGTGTCCGACGCGCTGGCCGCCGGTGCAGATGCCGTCATTCCCGCGCTTCCGGTCGTGGACACGGTCAAGACCGTAGCCGCCACCGCGGGGGAGGGCGCGGTTTTCGCCCCCGAGGTTGTTACCGGGACTGCCCGCCGCGAGGAACTGCGCGCGGTCCAGACGCCCCAGGGTTTCAGGATCGACACCCTGTTGCAGGGCCACCAGGCGGCACAGTCCTTGGACGAGGAACAGTCCGCGGCTGTCACCGATGACGCCATGCTGGTTGAAATGCTCGGCACTTCCGTCCACGTGGTCCGCGGATCAACGCAGTCCCTCAAAATCACCACTCCGCTGGACCTGATCTTCGCCGAAGGCCTCCTGGAAGGCCCGCTCGGAGCCCGGTGGGTGGAAGGATGAGCCACGACATGGTCCTCCCGCGGACCGGCGTGGGAATCGACGTCCATGCCTACGCCCCCCACGACGCCCCACGCCCGCTCTGGCTGGGTGGCCTGCTCTGGCCCGGAGAACGCGGCCTCGCCGGGCACTCTGACGGTGATGCCGTGGCGCACGCTGCCGCGGACGCGCTGTTCTCCGCCGCCGGCATCGGGGACCTTGGCACGCACTTCGGCACGGACCGGCCCGAGTTTGCCGGCGCCTCCGGTGCCACCCTCCTGGCCGAGGCAGCCCGGATTGTCCGGGCAGCCGGCTTCGAGATCGGCAACGTTGCGGTGCAGTTCGTGGCTAACCGGCCCAAGTTCGGGCCCCGCCGGGAGGAATCCCAAAGAGTCCTCAGCGAAGCGGCGGGCGCGCATGTGGGGGTCACGGCAACCACCAGCGACGGCTTGGGCTTCACCGGACGTGGAGAGGGCATCTCCGCGGTAGCCACCGCCCTGGTGTACCCGCAGCAGTCCTAAGCCATCGGCTAGTCTGGAGCGGTGACCCTGCGCTTCTATGACACTGCCTCCGCCGAAGTCCGGAACTTCGTCCCCCTCATCGAGGGCAAGGCCAGCCTCTATTACTGCGGGGCCACCGTCCAGGGCATGCCGCACGTGGGCCACATCCGTTCCGCCATCGCTTTCGACCAGCTGACGCGCTGGCTGCAGTATCGGGGCCTGCGGGTCACCGTCGTCCGCAACGTGACGGACATCGATGACAAGATCCTGGCCAAGTCTGAGGCTTCCTTCGCGCCGGACTTCAGCCCGGAAGCGGGGGAGGTCCCCCGCGAAGAGTGGTGGGCGCTGGCGTACCGCTACGAGCGTGAATTCCTGAAGGCGTACGACACCCTCGGCGTTTCCCGCCCTACCTACGAACCTCGGGCCACCGGGCATATCCCCGAGATGCACGCCCTGATCCAGCAGCTGATTGAGCGCGGCCACGCCTACCCTGCCCTTGACGATTCCGGTGACGTCTACTTCGACGTCCGCTCCTGGGACCGGTATGGTGCGTTGACCCGGCAGAACATCGACGACATGCAGGCAGCGCCCGACGCCGATCCCCGCGGCAAGAAGGACCCCCGCGACTTTGCGCTGTGGAAGGGCTCCAAGGAAGGAGAGCCGGCCACCGCCAGCTGGGCCTCGCCCTGGGGCACGGGCCGGCCGGGCTGGCATCTTGAGTGCTCCGCTATGGTCACCAAGTACCTCGGCACTGCTTTCGATATCCACGGCGGCGGCCTGGACCTGCGCTTCCCGCACCACGAAAACGAGATGGCGCAGTCGCAGGCGGCCGGCCATTCGTTTGCCAACTTCTGGATGCACAACGGGATGGTGACCTACCAGGGCGAGAAGATGTCCAAGTCCATCGGCAACACCATCAGCCCTGCCGAGATGCTGGAGCTGGCCCCGCCACGCGTGGTGCGGTACTACCTTGGCCAGGCGCATTACCGCTCGGTGCTGGATTACCGGCCCACCTCGCTGCAGGAGGCCGCGGCCGCCGTCGAACGCATAGACGGGTTCCTGGCCAAGGCCGCGGCACGGTTCGGCGGCGACGCCGGGATCGCCGATGGCAACCACGGCCCCTCCTCCGGAATCGACGCATTCTGCGAAGCCATGGACGACGACCTCAACGTTCCCCGCGCCCTGGCGGCGTTGCACGAGACGGTCCGGGCCGGCAACACTGCCCTGGCGGAAGGTGACGACGCCGCCGCACGGGATGCGATGCACGCAGTGGTCCTCATGACGGACGTCCTGGGCCTCAACGCCGTCGCCGGGTCCGCAGCCGTGAACACGCGGGAGGCCGAGGCGCTGGAGGTCCTCGTGGAAGCCCAACTGGCAGCGCGCGCAGCTGCCCGCGCCGAAAAGGACTGGGCGGCTTCCGATGCCATCCGGGACACCCTGAACCAGGCCGGCGTGGTGGTGGAGGACGGCCCGGATGGCGCCACCTGGAGCCTCAAGCGCGACTGAACCCTGCCCAGCCCGGTTGAACCCCACTCACCGGCGGCCAGCCCCGATTTTTTTCGGGTCAGTAGACTGGTATGCAGACTCAGTCAGCACAATCAAGGGTGGAACATCATGGCCAACAATGGTCGCCGATCGGTGAAAGCGAAGAAGGGCCCAACCGTCGGAACCGGGGGCCACGGCCGCAAGGCCCTCGAAGGCAAGGGCCCCACGCCCAAGGCCGAGGACCGCGTCTACCACAAGGCCCACAAGGCACGGCAGCTCGCCGAACGGTCCGCCGCGAAGCGCGGTACCGGTGCCCGCAGCGCCGGCGCCGCCAAATCCGGCCCCAAGGGACGCGCCACCGAGGAAGTGGTCACCGGACGCAACTCGGTGGTTGAAGCCCTCCGCGCCGGCATCCCCGCCAAGGCACTGCACGTGGCCATCCGCATCGAGATGGACGACCGCGTCAAGGAGTCCCTGAAGCTTGCCGCCGAACGCGGCATCCCGCTGATGGAGACCGGCAAGCCCGAGCTGGACCGGATGACGGATGACGCCGTCCACCAGGGCCTGGTGCTGCAGATCCCGCCCTACGAGTACCAGGACGCTTACGAACTGGCCGAAGAAACCGTGGAGAAGTGGAAGAAGGGGCACGTTGCCAACGCCCCGCTCTTCGTCGCCCTGGACGGCATCACTGACCCCCGGAACCTGGGCGCCATCATCCGCTCCGTCTCCGCGTTCAGCGGCCACGGCGTCATCGTGCCCGAGCGCCGCTCCGTGGGCGTCACCGCCGCCGCATGGAAGACCAGCGCCGGCGCCGCAGTCCGCGTCCCGGTGGCCCGCGCCTCCAACCTGAACAACGCCCTGAAGCAGTTCAAGAACATGGGCATTTTCGTGCTGGGGCTCGACGGCGACGGCGACGTTTCGCTGCCGGACCTCACCCTGGCCACCGAACCGGTGTGCATCGTGGTGGGCTCGGAAGGAAAGGGCCTGAGCCGCCTGGTCCGGGAAAACTGCGACCAGATTGTCTCCATCCCCATCGATTCCGCCATGGAGTCGCTCAACGCCTCGATGGCCGTGGGCATCTCGCTGTACGAGGTCTCACGCCAGCGCGCCGCGGGATAGTTTCGGCGGGATGGTTTCTCCGGGACTTGATCCCGGGCAGGTTGCCGGCGCCGCAGGGGTGTCCGGGCTGGTCAAGTGCTGCTGACCGCTACTATTTAGGTGATGGTCATGCCGCTTTTCGACACAACATCCGCCATGGACGCCTCCACGGCTGCTCCGCTTGGGGTGAGCGTTCCGCGCGCGGATTCCGGCGGCACCCGCCACCACACGGGCGGACGGGCCAACGTTGCCTGCTTCGCGCCGGCCGTCTCCAGCCTGGACATCGTCTACTGCCCTCCGGGCGGCCAGTGGCGGATCCAGACCCTGGCCAACATCACAAAAGGCGTCCACCACGGCATCGTTGAGGACATGCCCTACGGCTCGCGCTACGGCTTCCGTCCGTCATCGGACACCCCGCCGTTGCCGCCGGCCCTTATCCCGGGCAACGGGAACGGTTCGGGCAGGCAGCCCCTCCTGCTGGACCCGTACGGCAGGGGAATCGACCAGCGCGGCGGCGTCCTCACCAGTGTCCGCACCGCCACCGAGTTCGACTGGGGAACCGATGAACGCCTTAGTCTTCCCTGGCGCAACACCATCGTCTATGAAGCCCATGTGCGCGGCCAGAGCATGCTGCACCCGGATGTGCCGGAAAAACTGAGGGGCACCTACGCCGGCCTGGCGCATCCTGCCGTCGTCGAGCACCTCACCAGCCTGGGCATCACGTCTGTCCAGCTGCTGCCAGTCCACTTCCACATCGATGAGCCGCACCTGCAGGACCTGGGCCTCAGCAACTACTGGGGCTACAACACCGCTGCCTTTTTTGCCCCCCACCCGGGATACGCCACCCAGGCTGCCCAGGAAGCCGGTGCCCAGGCTGTCCAGGACGAGTTCAAGGCCATGGTCAAGGCGCTGCACGCCGCCGGGCTGGAGGTCATCCTCGACGTCGTCTACAACCACACCGCGGAAGGCGGAGAGGACGGGCCGGTCCTAAGCTTTAAGGGCTTGGGGGAGGACACGTACTACCGGGTGGACGGCCACGGCAAGTTCGTCGATACCACCGGCTGCGGCAACTCGCTCAACTTTGCTGAACCCAAGGTGGTCCAGCTGGTGACTGACTCGATGCGCTACTGGGTGGACGAGTTCCACATCGACGGCTTCCGCTTTGACCTGGCTGTCACGCTGTGCCGCAATGCGGCGAACGAATTCGACCCCAAGCACCCCTTCCTCACCGGCGTCGCCGCCGATCCCGTCCTGTCCGAGGTCAAGCTGATCGCCGAACCCTGGGACATTGGCTACGGCGGCTGGCAGACCGGCCAGTTCCCGCCCGGGTGGGTGGACTGGAACGACCACTTCCGGGACGCAGTGCGGACCTTTTGGCTGGCAGACAGGGCGGCGATCGATTCCGGCGGCCACGGCGGGACCATGGCCAAGCTGGCGGACGCCTTGTCCGGTTCCGCAGGCCTCTTCCAGGCCTCCGGCCGTTCGCGCCTGGCCTCGGTCAACTTTGTTACCGCCCACGACGGCTTCACCATGAACGACCTGGTGTCCTACGACCGCAAGCACAACGAGGACAACGGCGAAGAGAACAGGGACGGGCACGGGGACAACCGCAGCTACAACCACGGTGTGGAGGGCCCTACCGAGAACGGTGCGATCCTGGCCAAGCGGGCCCAGTCCAGGCGCAACCTGATGGCATCGCTGATGGTCTCGCTGGGGGTGCCCATGATCACTGCCGGAGACGAGCTGGCAAGGACGCAGCAGGGCAACAACAACGCCTACTGCCAGGACAACCACATCACCTGGCTGGACTGGACGCTCTCGCCGGAGGCACACGAAATGCTGCGCAGCACCAAGCGGTACATCCGGTTGCGCAAAGAGTTCCTGGCCGCCCAGCCCCACGACTTCCCGGTCCGGGACGAGCAGTCCTATCTGTACTGGTTCGACCAGGACGGGCAGCCCATGTCCGCCGAACGCTGGAATGATCCGCAGCAACGTGTCATGCAGCTGCTGCTCGGCGATGACGGCGGCGACCTTGCTGGCCTTGTGGTGGTCAACGGCAGCGCCTCGGACGTGCAGGTCACCCTTCCGAACACAGGGAGGCCGGCCCCCAGCCTGTTCGAGCTTCGGCTGACTACCTCACCGCGCCACAAGGAGCGGCAGGGCATACAGGTGCCGTCGGGGAAAACGGACCTCGCGGAGGCCAACTCCATCAACATCTACCGCACGTAGCCAGAAACTACCCAGCCCCAGAACAACCAGGACCAGCCGGCAGGTACCCCGAATGCGCAACCGCTCCATCGTTCCCTTGCTCATCACCACCCTGGTGGTGCTGGCCATGGTGGCGTTCGGCGGGGCCGGGCTACTGGGCGGGCAGACGGAAAGTACGACGCCGGGAACGGCTTCCAGCCAGGCGTCCCCTCCGGGCGGCGCGGCTGCGTCCGGGGCGGCGAAGCAGTCTGCGCCCCACCGCGCTGCCAACCCGTCCAGCCTGCCCGAAATCAGGGAGTCCTCGCTCCCGGTCGAAGGCCGCAGGGTGCTGGCGCTGATCCGCGCGGGCGGCCCGTACCCGTACAGCCAGGATGACCAGGTCTTCGGCAACTTCGAGCGCGTCCTGCCAGTCAGGGACCGGGGCTACTACCGCGAATACACGGTCCCCACGCCCGGCGAAGGGGACCGGGGCGCCCGGCGCATCGTGGCAGGGAACGGCGGCGAGAAGTATTACACGGGGGACCACTACGCAACGTTCAAGTACATAGCGGAAGGCAGTTAGCACAACCATGAAAATCTTCTCCGGCGACACCTGGACCCTGGAAGAACTGCAGGAACAGGTTGCCGACGCCGGGCGCCGCAGCGTGGTGGTCCCGCCGGCGGACAGCAAGCGCGCGGTCCTGGAAACCTTCGGCGAGGTCCTGGGCTTTCCCGAACACTATGGCGTGAACCTCGATGCCCTGAACGACTCGCTCCACGACTTCGCCGACAGCATTACCGACAACGGCAATCCGCCCGTCACGGTGCTGTGGCAGGTGGCCGCCCCGTTCCGCAGCGACCGGTCGTTCGGCATCATCTGCGAAATCCTGCAGGATGCCGAACGGTACGCGGGCAAGGACCTTGCCGTCACGGCAGTGCTGCTCTGAATCAGACCTTGATGCCCTAACCCCGCGCCGCCAGCACTAGCCCTGCGGGCGCTCCTCGTGCGAAACATAGGTGTCCAGCAGTGCCGAGGCCCTGCCGCCGTCGTCCTCCTGCGCCAAGCCCTTCCGCATGCTTTCCGCCTTTTCCCGCCCTGCCGGGAAGGGCGGGAGAAGCGGGACTTCGGGGTCGGTCAGCACCTCGATCACCACGGGGCAGTCCGCGGCGAAGGCCTGGTCCCACGCCTCTGCAAGAAGCTCCGGATCCTCGACCCGGATGCCTTTGAGCCCCAGCAGGTCGGCGTAGCCGGCAAAGGGAAAATCGGGCAATTCCTGGCTCGCCGCAAACCGCGGCTCCGCCTCCGACTCGCGCTGTTCCCAGGTAACCTCGGTCAGCTCCCGGTTGTTGAAGACGCACACCACGAACCGCGGGTCCTGCCACTGGCGCCAGCGGTGCGCCACCGTGACCAGCTCGGCCACGCCCAGCATCTGCATCGCGCCGTCCCCGGCCAGGGCCAGCAGCGGACGGTCCGGGTGGGCCAGCTTGGCAGCGATGCCGTACGGGATGGAGCAGCCCATGCTGGCGAGGGTCCCGGAGAGGTGGGCAGGGACACCCTGGGGGAGCGTCAGTTGGCGGGCGTACCAGTACACGCAGCTCCCGACGTCGACACTCACCAAGGCGTCTTCGGGAAGCCGGCCATTGAGCTCGCGCACCACACGTTCCGGGTTGACAGGGCTGGCGGGGACAGCGGCGCGGTCTGCAGCCAGGATGCGCCAACGGCTGACTTCTTCCTCCACCTCGGAGCGCCACGGGGTCCGCGGACGGTGTTCCAGCCGTTGGTTGAGGGCGTCAAGGGCTGAAGCGGCGTCGCCTGCCAGGCCCACCTCCACGGGGTAGCGGTTGCCGATCTTCTTTTCGTCGATGTCGATCTGGACGGTACGGGCCGCACCGGGCGGCGGATAGAACTCGGTCCAGGGATCGTTGGAGCCCACAATCAGGAGGGCGTCGCAGGTGCCCAGCAGGTGCGCGCTGGCCGTGGTGCCGAGGTGTCCCATGGTTCCCACCGCGATGGGCAGGGTCTCATCCACGTAGGGCTTGCCCAGCAGGCTGGTGGCGATTCCAGCGCCAAGCTTCTCGGCAATCGCCACTACTTCCTCGCGCGCGTGCCTTGCTCCCTGGCCCACCAGGAGCGCCACCCGTTCCGCCGAGTTGAGCAGGACGGCCGCGGCTGCAAGGTCCTCTTCGCGCGGCGTCTTGGCTGCGGCGCTCCAGGACGGGGCGGTGACCACGATGCCGTGCTGCTGTTCAAGCTCCGGCGCCGGCTCGGACTGAACGTCGTGCGGGATGATCACCACGCAGGGGGAGGAGGTGGCCTTCGCCGTCCGGAAGGCCCGGTCCAGCACCATGGGCACCTGCTCCGCCGTGCTGACCTGCTGCACGAACTGGGAAGCAACGTCCTTGAACAGCGCCATGAGGTCGATTTCCTGCATGTAGGCAGAACCCAGCACGGTGCGGCTTTGCTGCCCCACGACGGCCACCACCGGCACGCCGTCCAGCTTGGCGTCGTACAGCCCGTTGAGCAGGTGGACGGCGCCGGGGCCTTGGGTGGAGGTGACCACTCCTACGCCGCCGGTGTATTTTGCATGGCCCACGGCCATGAACGCCGCGGACTCCTCATGCCGCGCCTGGACAAACTCAACCCGGCCCTCGGTGCGGCGCAGGGCGCCCATGAACCCGTTGATGCCGTCGCCGCTGTAGCCGAAGACCCGGTCCACACCCCACGTGGTGAGGCGCTCCACAATTACATCGGCCACCGTACGTTCGGTCATTGGTCCTCCTGGGTCGGGTTCCTGGCCTGCCTGCCAGGAACCGTACCCATCAGACCCGGAGGCTAAGCGTTGACGATCAGTCCCAGCTCGGCCTTGGATGCCAGTGCTTCGTGCCGCGGCAGGACCCGTACGGTGTAGCCGAACGGCCCCGAGCGGTCAATCACCAGGGAACCGCTGAACAGATGGCGGCCGTTGCCCAGGTCCTCCTTCACCTGCATTTCCATCATGGTGATGTCCGCCAGGGTGTCATTCTCTTCCGCCCGCCCGTAGGCCACCTCCACGCAGACATCCTCGGGGGTGAGCGCGTTCAGGGCCACGTAGGCGTTGACCTGCAGGGTGTCGCCGATCTGCGGGTCCTCGGAAACGCCCACGGAGTCCACATGCTCCACATGCACCTGCGGCCACGCGCCGCGGACCTTTGCCGACCAGGACGCCAGCGCCCGGGCCTGGGCGTAGGAGTTGGCGGTGGCGCTGCGGCCTGCATCCGCGGCGGGGCGGTACAGGGTGTTCACGTAGTCCCGGAGCATGCGTTCGGCCGAGACCTGCGGCCCCAGGTGGGACAGGGTGTGCTTGATCATGGACACCCAGTGGGTGGGCACCGTTTCGCTCCTGGTGGTCGACGGCCCCGCAGCCCCGGCGCCCTCAGAGACCGTGCTCCCGTAGAAGCGCGGAGCCACCTGCGTTTCCAGCAGCTCGTAGAGCGCGGCAGCTTCGATGTCGTCGCGTTCCTCCGGCGAGGCGTCGTTGTTGGCGGTGGGGATGGCCCAGCCGTTCTCGCCGTCGTACATCTCGTCCCACCAGCCATCCAGGACGGACAGGTTCAGGGACCCGTTCAGTGCCGCCTTCATGCCTGACGTGCCGCAGGCTTCCAAAGGCCGCAGCGGATTGTTCAGCCAGACGTCGCAGCCGGGGAACAGGGTCCTGGCCATGGCGATGTCGTAGTTGGGCAGGAATGCGATCCGGTGCCTGATTTCCGGATCATCCGAGAAACGCACCAGGTCCTGGATCATTTTCTTGCCGGCGTCATCGGCGGGGTGGGACTTGCCGGCGATGACCAGCTGGATGGGGTGTTCCTTGTGCAGGAGCAGTGCCTTCAGCCGGGCAGGTTCGCGCAGCATCAGGGTGAGCCGCTTGTACGTGGGCACACGGCGGGCGAACCCGATGGTGAGCACGTCCGGGTCAAGGACGTTGTCGGTCCAGCCCAGCTCGGCGTCGGCGGCGCCGCGCTTCTTCCATGCGGCACGCAGCCTGCGCCGGACGTCCTCCACCAGGGCCGCCCGCAGCTCCCGGCGCAGGGCCCAGACATCGGCGTCGCTGACGTTGTAGGCGAGGTCCCACTTGCCCAGCGCTTCAGCCTCGCTGCCGAACTGGTCGCGGGCCAGCTTGGAGATGCGGCTGTCCACCCACGTGGGCACGTGGACGCCGTTGGTCACCGAGGTGATGGGCACCTCCGAGTGGTCGAAGCCCGGCCACAGCGCCGAGAACATGCCGCGGGACACCTCACCGTGGAGCTTGGCCACGCCGTTGGCGCGCTGGGCCAGGCGCAGGCCCATGACGGCCATGTTGAAGACGGAGGGGTTTCCGTCCGCGTAGTTTTCCCGGCCGAGTTCCAGGATCCGGTCCACCGGCACCGCGGGGGCCAGCCCGGCCTGGAAGAAGTGGCTGATCTGGTTGATTTCGAACCGGTCGATGCCGGCCGGGACCGGCGTGTGGGTGGTGAACACGGTTGAGGCGCGGCCGGCGGCCAGCGCTTCGTCGAAGGTCAGTGCCTGTTCGCCGGACATCAGTTCCTGGATGCGCTCGATTCCGAGGAACCCGGCGTGGCCCTCGTTGGTGTGGAACACTTCCGGGGCCGCGCAGCCGGTCAGTTTCTGGAAAGCGCGCAGGGCCTTGACCCCGCCCATCCCCAGCAGGAGCTCCTGCTGCAGCCGGTGGTCGCCGCCGCCGCCGTACAACCGGTCGGTGATGCTGCGGGCGGCATCGTCGTTGCCGGGAACGTTGGAGTCCAGGAGGAGCAAGGGCACGCGTCCGACGTCGGCCCGCCAGATGTGTGCCAGCAGGCGCCGGCCGTTGGGCAGGGGGAGGGAGACCTGCAGGGCCTTGCCGTTGCCGTCCGGGGAGGGCTCCCGGAGCAGGGTGAGGGGGAGGCCGTCCGAGTCCAGGACGGGGTAGGTCTCCTGCTGCCAGGCATCGCGGGAGAGCGACTGCTTGAAGTAGCCGGCCTGGTAGAGCAGGCCCACCCCGATGAGGGGGACGCCCAGGTCCGAGGCTGCCTTGAGGTGGTCGCCGGCGAGGATGCCCAGGCCACCCGAGTACTGCGGAAGCACCTCAGTGATGCCGAACTCGGGCGAGAAGTAGGCAATGGAGGCGGGAGCATCCGCGCCCAGCCCCTGGTACCAGCGCGGCTCCTCAAGGTACCGGTCAAGGTCCTTTTCGGCGGCGCGCACCCGCTCCACCACGGACTGGTCCGCAGCGAGCTGCTGGAACTCCTCGCGACTGACCATCCCCAGGAAACCGATGGGGTCCTGCCCACTCTCCTCCCAGAGGCGCGGGTTCAAGCCGGCGAAAAGTTCCCGGGTAGGGCGGTGCCAGGACCACCGCAAATTGCTGGCCAGCCTGGCCAGCGGCCGAATGGGCTCAGGGAGGACTGTACGGACCGTAAACCTGCGGATTGCCTTCACCTGCGTCACACTAACCGACAACATGCGCGGCCGGAACCAGCTTTCGGTTTCTTTTGGGTAAATGACAGGGGCATGAAGAAATTGGGCCGCGGCACGGCAGATTTAGTGAGCAGGCTTAGCAATCCTGCTCATTTCTCGCTAACGTCAAGCCTGTGACGACTAACTCAGGAACCAGTGCAGCATCCACCAAAATGCCCCAGCGCCGAATCACGGAGGGCCTGCGGTTCGGACGTTTTCCCATCACCGCCGTGCAGCCTGTCGTTGAGGACGGCAAGTTCCCGGCCAAGGCCCTGCCCGGCGAGGGGATCGTGGTGGGCGCCACCGCCTTCCGCGAAGGCCATGACATGCTCGGCGTCAGCGCAGTGCTGCTGGACCCGTCCGGTGCAGAGCGCCAGCGCGTCCGGCTTGCGCCGCCCCGCGGGGAACGCGGAATGGGGACCGACCGCTGGGAAGGCATCCTCACGCCGTCGGAAACCGGAAACTGGTCCTTCGTCATCGAAGCCTGGCACGACCGCTACGGCACCTGGCACCACAACGCTGAAGTGAAGATCGACGCCGGCATCGACGTCGAACTCATGCTTGCGGAGGGTGCCAAGCTGCTTGGCGAAGCCGCCGCGGAGGACTTCCGGGACGACGTTGACCGGGCAGCCCTGCAGCGTGCCGCGGACGTCCTCGCGGACCAGTCCCGCGGCACCGAGGAACGCCTCGGGGCCGGGTTCAGCGCGGAAATCGCGGACATCGTTGCCCGCCAGCCCATCCGCGAACTGGTGACCGTGTCGCGGAAATACCCGCTGCTGGTGGAGCGGGACCGTGCCGGCCGCGGCGCCTGGTACGAGTTCTTCCCCCGGTCCGAAGGCGCCGTCAAGGACCACAACACCGGCACCTGGACCTCAGGGAACTTTCGCACCGCGGCAAAACGGCTCGACGCCGTGGCCGCCATGGGATTCGACGTCCTGTACATGCCGCCCATCCATCCCATCGGACTGCAGCACCGCAAGGGTCCCAACAACACGCTCGTGGCGGGCCCCAACGACCCCGGCTCGCCCTGGGCGATCGGAGCCAAGGAAGGCGGCCACGACGCCATCCATCCCGACCTCGGTTCCTTTGAGGACTTCGACGCCTTCGTGGCCCGTGCCAACGAGCTGGGCCTGGAAGTAGCCCTGGACCTCGCGCTCCAGGCCGCCCCGGACCACCCCTGGGTGCAGTCCCACCCGGAATGGTTTACCACCCGCGTGGACGGCAGCATTGCCTACGCGGAAAACCCGCCAAAGAAGTACCAGGACATATATCCGCTCAATTTCGATAATGACCCGGAAGGCCTTTCGCAGGAAATTCTGCGGATTGTGCTGCTCTGGGTCAGCCATGGCGTAAAGATTTTCCGCGTGGATAACCCGCACACCAAACCCGTCTGGTTCTGGGAATGGCTTATTGCCGAAGTGAATAAAACGGAGCCCGGCGTGGTGTTCCTCGCCGAGGCCTTCACCCGGCCCGCCATGATGCACGCACTGGGCAGGGCAGGCTTCCAGCAGTCGTACACCTACTTCACCTGGCGGAACACCAAGAAGGAAATCGAGTCGTACTTCGACGAAGTCAGCCACGAGTCCCCGGCTTTCTTCCGCCCCAACTTCTTCGTCAACACCCCCGACATCCTCACTGAATACCTGCAATATGGGGGACCGGCGGCGTTCCGGATCCGGGCGGTGCTTGCCTCCACGGGCAGCCCACTCTGGGGTGTCTACGCGGGCTACGAACTGTTCGAGCACGTGGCCCGGCCCGGGGCGGAGGAGTACATCGACAACGAGAAGTTCGAATACAAGGCCCGCGACTGGGATGCGGCCGCGGAATCAGGGCGCTCGCTGGCCCCGTACATCACGCGGCTGAACCACATCCGGCGGGACCACCCGGCGCTGCTGGACCTGCAGAACCTGACGGTCCACCAGAGCACGGATGAGTCCACTGTGGTCTTCTCCAAGCACAAGACGCTGCCCGATGGCTCCAAGGACACCATCATCGTGGTGGTCAATGTGGATCCGCACGTCACCAAGGAATGCAGCGTGGCGCTGGACCTGGCAGCCCTGGAACTGGACCCGCAGGACCTTACACCGGGCGGCGGCTTCTATGTGGATGACCTGATCTCCGGCCAAAGCTGGGAATGGGGCGAGTACAACTACGTGCGCCTGGATCCGCACGTGGAGCCCGCCCACATCCTCAGCGTGAGGAGAATGCATCAGTGAATTTCAATCCGCAAAGTTCCGGCCACTTCACCCCAAAGAGCACGTTCGAGCTAAATGCGCCCGGCCTGCAGCATGACCCGTTGTGGTACCGCAAGGCAGTGTTCTACGAAGTACTTGTGCGGGCCTTTGCGGATGCCAACGGCGATGGGTCCGGGGACTTCTCCGGACTCATCGACCGGTTGGACTACCTGCAGTGGCTGGGCGTTGACTGCCTTTGGCTGCCCCCGTTCTTCCAGTCGCCGCTGCGGGACGGCGGTTATGACATTTCCGACTACAACTCCGTCCTGGACGAGTTCGGCACCATCAGCGACTTCAAGCGCCTGGTGGCAGAGGCCCACGCCCGCGGCGTCCGGGTGATCATCGACCTTCCGCTGAACCACACCTCGGACCAGCACCCCTGGTTCCAGGAATCCCGCAAGGACCCGGACGGGCCCTTCGGCGACTTCTACGTCTGGAGCGACACCGACGAGAAGTACCAGGACGCCCGCATCATCTTCGTGGACACGGAGGAATCGAACTGGACGTTCGATCCCATCCGCCGGCAGTTCTTCTGGCACCGGTTTTTCAGCCACCAGCCGGACCTGAACTTCGAGAATCCGGCGGTGATCGACGCCGTCTTCGACGTGGTCCGGTTCTGGCTGGACCAAGGAATCGATGGTTTCCGGGCAGACGCCATCCCCTACCTCTACGAGGAGGAGGGCACCAACTGCGAGAACCTGCCGGCAACGCATGAGTTCCTCCGGGACCTGCGGGCCATGGTGGATGAAAACTATCCCGGCCGGGTGATCATCGCCGAAGCAAACCAGCCGCCCAACGAGGTGGTGGAGTATTTCGGGACCGCGGAGGAGCCCGAATGCCATATGGCTTTCCACTTCCCCATCATGCCCCGCCTGTATTACGCCCTGCGGGACCAGAAGGCAGCGCCTATCATCCAAACAATGCGCGATACCCCGGACATCCCCGAGGGCGCACAGTGGGGAACGTTCCTCCGCAACCACGACGAACTGACCCTGGAAATGGTCACCGCCGATGAGCGGGCGGCCATGCTGGGGTGGTACGCGCCGGATCCCCGCATGCGCGCCAACATTGGCATCCGGCGGCGGCTGGCACCGCTGCTGGACAACTCACGGGCCGAGATCGAGCTGATCAACGCACTGCTGCTCTCGCTTCCTGGCAGCCCGTTCCTGTACTACGGGGACGAAATCGGCATGGGGGACAACATCTGGCTCGAGGACCGCGACGCCGTCCGCACACCCATGCAATGGAACCCGGACCGCAACGCCGGCTTCTCCCACGCGGATCCCGGAAAGCTGTACCTGCCGCCCATCCAATCGCTGGTCTACAACTACGGCATGGCCAACGTGGAAGCGGAGGCCGCACATTCAGGGTCCCTCCTGCGCTGGACCAGGCAGATCCTCAGCGTCCGCAAGAACCACCCCGCCTTTGGGCTGGGCGGATTCAAACATGTGGAAGCAGACCACGACGCTGTCCTGGCGTACCTGAGGGAGCTGCCGGCCGGCAATCCTGCCGGTGCCGACGCCGAGACCATCCTTTGTGCCTTCAACCTTTCCCAGCACCCGGTGGCTGCCACACTGCGTATCCCCGAGTATGCCGGGCGGGGGCTCCGCGACGTCTTCGGCGGCCAGATCTTCCCTGGCATCGGCGACGACGGCAGCCTCACCTTGACCATCGGAAGCCACGATTTCTTCTGGCTCCGGTTGCGCTCGGCTGGTTCCAACCCGTCGTCGCCCTACACCCAGGCCATGCCCATCCTGTCGATAGAGAACTGAGATGAATCAGCCAATCCTCACTCCCGCCCTCACCGCGCTGCTCAAGGAATGGCTGCCGCAGCAGCGGTGGTTTCCCGTCAAAACCCCCGATTTCGATGTCTCCCAGGCAGGCAGCCTGGGGCTGACCGACCCCAGCGGACATGCAGCACTGGCCGTGTTCCTCCTCAATGTCACCACGGAGGGGCCCGACGGCGGCGTACGGACGGCCGTGGTCCAGGTTCCCTTGAGCTTCCGGCCGGCACCGGCAGGCGGGATGGAGCGGGCCCTGGTGGGCAACGCGGCGGGAATGGATCCCACCCGCCCCTGGGTCTACGACGCAGTGCACGACCCCGACTTCTTGGGCGCGTGGTTGGAACTAATCCGGCAGGAGGAGAAAGCCGCCAGCGGCACCGCCAGGGGGTTCCGGGTTGACGGTCCTTACCGGCTGCCCACCGCCAAGGGCGTTGTGAAGGTGCTCTCCGGCGAGCAGTCCAACAGCTCCGTCATGGTGGACGACGGCGAATCGGCCGCCATGGTGAAATTCTTCCGGGTGCTTTCGGACGGCACCAACCCTGAGATTGAAGTGGGTGCCGCCCTAACGAAGGCCGGCACCGCCGAGGTCCCAGCCACCCTTGGCTGGGTCAGGGGGGAGTGGCTGGGGCAAGGAGCCGAGGGTAATGCCGGCTCCGGTACCAGGTATGTCCAGGGTGAGCTTGCCGTGGCCCACGAGTTCCTCGCCGGCGGCCGGGACGCCTGGCGCTTGGCGGTGGACGCCGCGCGCTCGGGCAGGGACTTTACGGCAGAAGCCCGGGCCCTTGGTGCGGCAACGGCGACAGTGCACAAGCGCCTGGCGGAGGCTTTGGGGCAATCAGCCCAGCCTGAACCCGGCAAGGAGGCAGGACCTGCCGTTGCCCAGCGTGTCCGCACCGCCTGGGCTGAAGCCCGTGCCGCCGTCGGGCCTTACGACGATGCCCTGAACGCGCTGCTGGCCAACTTGGACAAAACGCCGGCCGGGCCGCTGCAACGCATCCACGGCGACCTGCACCTGGGCCAGATCCTCCTGGTGACCGGCCAGTCCGGCGACGAGTCGCGGTGGGCCATCCTGGACTTCGAGGGTGAGCCGCTGCGGCCCATTGCCGAACGTAACGTCCCGGACGTCCCCCTGCGCGACGTCGTGGGGATGCTCCGGTCCTTCGACTACGCAGCCGGAGCAGCGCAGCGCGAACAGGACGGCGCGCAGGTCCCGGACACATGGGTGGACGACTGCGCCGATGCTTTCCTGGCAGGGTATGCCGGGGTCATTCCCGGCACGGTGGATCGGACCTCACCGCTGTTTATGGCATTGTGGCTGGACAAGGCGCTGTACGAAGTTGTTTATGAAATGCGGAACAGGCCCGACTGGGTGGCGATTCCTGTAAACGCCTCCAGGCGGCTCCTGGGCAGTAATGGTGCCGGCGGCTCCGCCGGTGCAGCATCGGAAGGTAACAAAATGACAGGCTCAGCACGAACTGACCGCCCGGGGGTGCCCCTGCACGTGGATGAAGGCACCCTGGGCAGGATCGCGAACGGTGAACACCACGCCCCCCACTCCGTCCTGGGCGCGCACCTGGACGACCACGGCCACGTCACCATCCGGACCGTGAAGCACCTCGCCGAAGCAATCACCGTGGTCACCCAGGCCGGTGAAGTTCCCATGCAGCATGAGGCCCACGGCGTGTGGGTTGCGGTCCTGGAACCAATGGAGCAGGGACACGTTCCGGATTACCGGCTCTCGGTGACCTACCCGGGCAAGGAACCGGTGACGGTTGACGAGCCCTACCGCTACCTGCCAACCGTGGGTGAAGTGGACCTGCACCTCGTCGGCGAAGGCCGGCACGAGAAGCTGTGGAAGGTGCTCGGCGCCCACGTCCAGCACTACAAGTCATCGCTGGGCGACGTCAACGGTGTGTCGTTTGCCGTGTGGGCTCCCAATGCGCAGGCAGTCCGCGTCAAGGGCGACTTCAACGCGTGGGACGGCCGCGAGAACTCCATGCGCTCGCTGGGTTCCTCCGGTGTCTGGGAAGTTTTCATTCCCGGCGTTACGGCAGGGGCTTGCTACAAGTTTGAGATCCTGACACGGGGCGGCTACTGGGTTGAAAAGGCCGACCCCCTGGCGTTCGGCACCGAGGTTCCTCCGTTGACCGCGTCCCGGGTGGTGGAGCCGTCGTACGCCTTCAAGGACAACGAATGGATGGAAGCGCGGGCCAACCGCGACCCCCACAACTCCGCCATGAGCGTCTACGAGGTGCACCTGGGATCCTGGCGCCTTGGCCTCGGCTACCGGGAGCTCGCCAAGGAACTGGTGGAGTACGTGAAGTGGCTCGGGTTCACCCACGTCGAATTCATGCCCGTCGCCGAGCACCCCTTCGGCGGTTCCTGGGGTTACCAGGTCACGTCCTACTACGCCCCTACGTCCAGGTTCGGCCACCCGGATGAGTTCCGCTACCTGGTGGACGCCCTCCACCAGGCCGGCATCGGCGTGCTGCTGGACTGGGTGCCGGCGCACTTCCCCAAGGATGCCTGGGCCCTGGCCCGGTTCGACGGGGAGCCGCTGTACGAGCACTCCGACCCCGCCTTGGGCGAACACCCCGACTGGGGCACCCTCATTTTCGATTTTGGCCGCTCCGAGGTCCGGAACTTCCTGGTGGCGAACGCCCTCTACTGGCTGGAGGAGTTCCACATCGACGGCCTGCGCGTGGACGCGGTGGCCTCCATGCTCTACCTGGACTACTCCCGGCAGGAAGGCCAGTGGCGGCCCAACCGCTTCGGCGGCAGGGAGAACCTGGAAGCCATCTCCTTCCTGCAGGAAGTCAACGCCACCGTGTACAAGACCCACCCGGGCGCTGTCATGATCGCGGAAGAATCCACTGCGTTCCCCGGCGTTACCGCGCCCACCAGCCACGGCGGCCTGGGCTTCGGCCTGAAGTGGAACATGGGTTGGATGCACGATTCGCTCAAGTACATCTCCGAGGACCCCTACAACCGCAGGTGGCACCACGGCACGGTGACCTTCTCCCTGGTATATGCCTTCACGGAGAACTTCCTGCTGCCGATCAGCCACGACGAGGTAGTGCACGGCAAGGGCTCCATGGTCCGCAAGATGCCCGGCGACCGCTGGCAGCAGTTGGCCAACCTCCGCGCCTTCTTTGCCTACCAGTGGGCGCACCCCGGCAAGCAGCTCATTTTCATGGGCACCGAATTTGGCCAGGAGGGCGAATGGTCTGAGCAGCACGGCCTGGACTGGTGGCTCGCGGACATTCCTGCACACAGGGGACTGCAGTTGCTGACCAAGGACCTGAACGAGTTGTACGCATCCACTCCGGCCCTCTACACGCAGGACAACGTTCCCGCCGGGTTCCAGTGGATCAACGGCGGCGATGCAGACCGGAACGTCCTGTCCTTCATCCGGTGGGATGCCGACGGCAACCCGGTCGTGTGCGCTATCAACTTCTCCGGCGCCCCACATGTTGGCTACACCCTCGGCGTCCCGTCGGCCGGCGCCTGGACCGAGGTCCTCAACACGGACCACACCACGTACGGCGGATCGGGCGTCCTGAACGAAGGCGAACTGAAGGCAACCGACCATGGACAGGACGGCCAGCCGGCCACCTTGACCGTTACGCTGCCGCCGCTTGGTGCGTCCTACTTCAAGCCGGGATCAGCATCGGCTGAGTGATCCCGCCCGGCGTTGAACAAGCCGGTTCTGAGTGAGCGAAAGGCCCGGAATCCGCGTGATTCCGGGCCTTTCAGCTGCTTGGAGGACGTCCGTCCAGGGTGGAGTGGCAATCCCGGAAGAGTGGTGGTACAGTTTATTTCCGCGCTGCTCCACGGAGTCAGACGGAAAACACGATCCCCTAAAGCTTATGCTGAGGATGGTCGCGGACGCCGGTTTGACACGCAGGATGCCAGCGGGTAAGTTTGAAAAGTTGCTCCGGAGCGATCCTGAACGTTGGTTTGGGTGGTGCCGGGTGTGTCTGTTGTTTGAGAACTCAATAGTGTGCCAAGTTTGTTGATACCGATTATGTAATGT
>NZ_JBHDJA010000022.1:0-73613 GCF_041877125.1 Arthrobacter sp. E44 | reverse complement strand
AACCGCCACGACATCGCGGCGGAACTCTTCGGGAAAGGCTTTGGGCATGAGGAACATCCTTCCACCCGCAAGGATCAAATCCTCACAGGCAAAGTGTCAATCAAACCTTCAGCAGTCCCAGCCGACGAAATACGAGCTAAAGACGCTGAAAAGCTGTCACCGAACGCTCAGTTGCGTCAGCGCCCACCTGCAATGCCTCGGGCATCAGGTGACCGTACACCTGCTCAGTCGTCTTCGTGGATGCGTGCCTGAGCCGGCGGGAAATGGTAAACAATGGCACGCCGTCCTGGATGAGCCAGGACGCGTGGGTGTGGCGAAGGTCGTGAATCCTTGGGTTCTTAGTCATGCCAATTGCCTGGGCCGTGCGAACGGCAGGCACCCAGTAGTCAGCCCAGAAGAGTTTATGGACGATCCGGCCGCCCTTGGGCGTCGTGAACACCAGTTCCTTACCTGGCCTGCTTGCCACCAGCGGAATCAGCAGCTCCACCAGAGCCGGGTTCAGCCCGATGGTCCTCTTGCCGGCACCGGTCTTTGTCGCGCCAACGTAAAACTGGTTCTGCCCATCCCGTTTCCACGCTTTGTTGATGCGGGCAGTCGGTGGCTTGGAAAGCAGGTCCACGTCCGCAACAGTCAGTGCAGTGGCTTCTCCAAAACGCGTGCCGGTCATGACCAGGAAGTCAGTGAAGGCCTTGTACCGCTCCCCCATCCCCTCCATGATGAGCCGGTACTCGGCATGGGTCAGGAACATGGCCTCATCCTCGGCCTTCTCGATGTTCGGCAGCTGCACGCCCCGGCAGGGGTTTCGGGTGATGTAGCCGAGCATCTCCGCCGTATTCATCGAGGCCGAAATGAGGCCATGGATGTTATGGATCGTCTTTGGTGCCTTGCCTTTGGCCATCATTGACTTCACCCAGTGCGCAATGACGCGATAGTCGACCTTGTCCACGGGAACGTGACCGATGACCGGCCGGATGTGGAGATCAAGCATGGTTTGATACGTCTTGATGGTTCCGCTCGAAGGGCGGACCAGCAGATCGATGTGTTCTTGGATGACTTCTGCCACGGTAGGCGGACGTTTCTCGTTGGTGAGGATGGCGTGCTGGGCGATCTCAAACGATTGTCCGTTGGCGTCAAGCAGCCGCTTGAGGGTCTCAGCTTCGGTGACTGTAGCAACCGTGAGGCCTTGGGCGGTTTTGGTCTTAGGGTCCCGCCAGCGCACCATGAAGGACTTTGAACCGTCCTTTTTGGTGCGAGTACTGATGCTTGCCACACACAAAACGGTACGCTCGTGTACACACTTTGGCGGTTTTTGTACACACTCAATCGCTCAACAGGCGCTTGACCTGCGGAAACACTGTGCCCGAGGTGGGACTCGAACCCACACACCTTTCGATACCGCATTTTGAGTGCGGCGCGTCTGCCAATTCCGCCACTCGGGCGCGGAATACGAGGAGCGAAAGTACGCCCACAGCTGACTGTGAGCAACGCGATCGCTTCACGTACGCGGAATTACTCTACATGCAGATAGGCTGAATTCCAGAATCGCGCCGCCGTCGCCGCAACCGAACCCCTGCAAGCCAAGTACAGCCGCGGTGGCACCTAAGATAGTGATGTCCCGCCGTACCTTTTCAAGGAGATCCCGTGACTGAACAGACGGAGTCCAAGCCCACGTCCCAGCCGGCGCGCCGCGTCATTGTGGCAGAGGATGAAACCCTCATCCGCCTCGACATCATCGAGATCCTGCGCGGTGAAGGCTACGACGTCGTGGGCGAGGCGGACAACGGCGAGAAGGCCGTCCAGCTCGCCGAGGAACTCAAGCCTGACCTGGTCCTCATGGACGTCAAGATGCCCGTCATGGACGGCATCTCGGCAGCGGAAAAGATCGTCAAGGCCCGCATCGCCCCTGTGGTCCTGCTGACCGCCTTCAGCCAGAAGGAACTGGTGGAGCGGGCCCGTGACGCCGGCGCCATGGCCTACGTGGTCAAGCCGTTCACGCCCGCAGACCTCATCCCGGCGCTGGAGATCGCACTCTCCCGCCACGAGGAAATCAAGGCCCTCGAGGGCGAGGTTTCGGACCTGCAGGAGCAGTTCGCCACCCGCAAGCTCGTGGAGCGCGCCAAGAGCCTGCTGACCACCAAGATGGGCCTGACGGAACCGGAAGCCTTCCGCTGGATCCAGAAGACGTCCATGGACCGCCGCCTCAGCATGCGCGAGGTCGCCGAAACCATCATCAACCAGGTCAACTAGCGCGCAGGCCGGGCCCGGAGGAATTACGACGACGGCCCGGCCACCAACCGGGAACGGTCACCACAGCGGCCGGTCACCAAAGCAAGACAGCGAAAAGGACCCCTGCCAGAAGGCAGGGGTCCTTTTTGCTTTGTCAGAAGGCTAGGCCTCTGCGGCCTGGTTCTTCTTCTTCTTTTCCGGCCAGGGGCCGAGCTTCTCGCGGTTGCTTGCGATCTCTCCCCCGCGGGTGGAGTCGGCGAGGTCTCCCACCTTGTGCACCTTCAGGGAGTTGGTGGAGCCGGCCTTTCCGGGAGGCGAACCGGCGGCGATGACCACCAGGTCACCGTCCTGGACCAGGCCCATCTCTTCGAGACTGCGGTCAACCTGCGCGGTCATGGCGTCCGTGTGGTCCACCATCTGCACCAGCACCGGCTGGATGCCCCAGGTGAGGGCCATCTGGTTCCAGACCTGCTCCACTGGGGTGAAAGCGAAGACCGGCTTGATCGGCCGCAGGCGGGACAGGCGGCGGGCCGAGTCACCGGACTGGGTGAACGCACAAATGTACTTGGCGTCCAACTGGTCGGCGATTTCGACGGCGGCACGCGTGATGGCACCGCCACGGGTCCGCGGCTTGGTGCCCAGCGGGGGGACGCGCTCCAGGCCGTGGACCTCGGTGGACTCGATGATCCGGGCCATGGTCTTCACGGTCTCGATGGGGTACTTCCCCACGCTTGTCTCACCGGAAAGCATGACAGCGTCGGCACCGTCGAGCACGGCGTTGGCGCAGTCCGAAGCTTCTGCACGGGTGGGGCGCGGGTTATCGATCATCGATTCGAGCACCTGCGTGGCCACGATGACCGGCTTGGCCCACCGGCGTGCCAGTTCCACGGCGCGCTTCTGGACGATCGGCACTTCCTCCAGCGGCAGTTCCACACCGAGGTCGCCGCGGGCCACCATGATGGCGTCGAACGCGTCGATGATCTCGGGCAGCTGCTCCACGGCCTGCGGCTTTTCGATCTTGGCGATGACCGGTACGCGGCGGCCTTCCTCGTCCATGATCTCGTGCACGCGGCTGATGTCCGATGCGTCGCGGACAAACGACAGAGCCACCAGGTCAACACCGCGGCGGATGGCCCAACGGAGGTCGTCCTCATCCTTTTCGCTCAGCGCGGGAACGTTGACGGCCACGCCGGGGAGGTTGATGCCCTTGTTGTTGGACACCATGCCGCCAACGGTCACCTCGGCAACCACTTTGACGTCGTCGACCTCAATGGCGCGCAGGGCCACCTTGCCGTCGTCGATCAGCAGGGCATCGCCCACCTTGACGTCCTCGGTGAGGCTCTTCAGGGTGGTGGAGGCGATCTCCTGGGTACCGGGAACGTCCTCGGTGGTGATGGTGAAGATGTCACCGACGGCCAAGGCGTGCGGGCCGTCCACGAAACGGCCCAGGCGGATCTTGGGGCCCTGGAGGTCGGCCATGATGGCCACGGCCTTGCCAAGGTCGGACGCTGCCTTGCGGACGTTCTCGTAGGTGTTGTCATGCACGGTGTAGTCACCGTGGCTCATGTTCATGCGGGCGACGTCAACGCCTGCTTCCAGCACCGCGAGGGTGTTTTCGTAGCTGGCAATTGCCGGGCCGAACGTAGCCACAATTTTTGCGCGTCTCATATACCTACCCTATTGGTCACTTGCATTGTTTAAGTTGTCGGCGAGGTGAACCCTCGGTGCAGTCCTAGAGGACGGCGATGGCGCGGTCCGTCGGTGCGACGGGGGCGGGAAGGATGGTGCTTCCCATCAGGTACTTGTCCACTGCGGCAGCGGCGGCACGCCCCTCGGCAATGGCCCACACAATCAGGGACTGCCCGCGGCCGGCGTCACCGGCAACAAACACGCCTTCGGTGTTGGTCATGTAGTAGCCGTCGCGGGCAACGTTGCCGCGGCCGTCGAACTCGGCATGCACCTGGTCGCTGATGCCCGCAGGCTCAGCGCCGGTGAAGCCGAGCGACAGGAACACCAGGTCGGCCGGGATGATCCGTTCGGTGCCGGCCTTCGGGAGCCGCTTGCCGTCGACAAACTCGGTCTCGGCCACCTTCACGCCGGTCAGCTTGCCGTTCTCGCCAACGAACTCGACGGTGGAGGCGAGGTAGGTGCGTTCGCCGCCTTCCTCGTGCGCGCTGGCCATCTCGAACAGGGTGGGGAAGGTCGGCCACGGCTGGTGGCTGGCACGCTCCGACGGCGGCTGCTTGCCAATGGCAAGGGTGGTCACTGATGCGGCGCCATGCCGGTGCGCGGTACCCAGGCAGTCGGCACCGGTGTCGCCGCCGCCCAGGATCACCACGTGCTTGCCGTTGGCGTTGATCTGGTTTTCGATGGTTTCACCGGCCACCGCGCGGTTGGCGGGCACCAGGTAGTCCATGGCGAAGTGGATGCCGTCAAGGTCACGGCCCGGGATGGGCAGGTCACGCGGAACGGTGGCACCGGTGCAAATGACGACGGCGTCGTAGCGCCTCCGCAGCTGCTCCCAGGTCACGTCGGTGCCCACCGCGACGCCGGTCCGGAAGCGGGTGCCTTCGGCCTTCATCTGCTCGACGCGGCGGTCCACCTGCTCCTTTTCCATCTTGAAGTCGGGGATGCCGTAGCGCAGCAGGCCGCCGATCTTGTCGTCCCGCTCGTAGACGGCGACGGTGTGGCCCACGCGTGTGAGCTGCTGGGCGACGGCGAGGCCGGCGGGGCCGGAACCGACCACCGCAACGGTCTTGCCGGTGAGGCGGGCGGGCGGCAGCGGGTTGACCCAGCCGTTGTCCCATGCCTCGTCGATGATGGAGACTTCCACCTGCTTGATGGTCACTGCGGGCTGGTTGATTCCCAGCACGCAGGACGCCTCGCAGGGGGCGGGGCAGAGCCGGCCGGTGAACTCGGGGAAGTTGTTCGTGGCGTGCAGGCGCTCGATCGCTTCCTCGCCCTTGTCCCGCCACATGAGGTCGTTCCACTCGGGAATGAGGTTCCCCAGGGGGCAGCCCTGGTGGCAGAACGGGATGCCGCAGTCCATGCAGCGCCCGGCCTGGGCTTTCAGCGTGCCCTTTTCCTGTGCCTCGTAGACCTCTTTCCAGTCCATGATGCGGACGGGAACGGGACGGCGCGGCTGGGTTTCACGCTGGCGTACTTTCAGAAATCCGCGTGGATCAGCCACCGGTAACCTCCAGGATTCGAGACCATACTTCTTCGCCGTCGGGGTCAAGGCCCTCTTCGATGGCGTCGAGGCGGGTTTGCAGCACTGCCGCGTAATCGCGCGGCAGCACCTTGGTGATGCGGGCAGCGGTGTCGTCGAAGTTCTCGAGGAGGCGCGCCGCCAGCTGGGAGTCAGTTTCTTCCACGTGTTTGACCAGCAGGCCGTGGACAATGTCGCGGTCCTCGGCGTCCAGCTCGCGCAGCTGCAGCTCACCGGATTCCAGTGCCTGCTTGTTGACGCGGGTGGTCCGCAGGTCCAGGACGTATGCGGTTCCGCCGGACATGCCGGCGCCGAAGTTGCGGCCTGTGCGTCCGATGATCAGCGTCTGGCCGCCTGTCATGTATTCGCAGCCGTGGTCGCCAATGCCTTCGACGACGGCGGTGGCACCGGAGTTGCGGACCAGGAAGCGTTCGCCCACCTGGCCGCGCAGGAACAGCTCGCCGCTGGTGGCGCCGTAGCCGATCACGTTCCCGGCGATCACGTTGGTCTCCGCCTTGAACACGTTGGTGCGGTCCGGGCGGACGATGATCCGGCCGCCGGACAGGCCCTTGCCCACGTAGTCGTTGGAGTCACCGAACAACCGCAGGGTGATGCCCGCGGGCAGGAAGGCGCCCAGGGACTGGCCGGCGGTGCCGTTCAGCGTGACGTCGATGGTGTCCGTGGCCAGGACGTCGGTGCCAAAGGTCTTGGTGACGACGTGGCCCAGCATGGTGCCCACCGAACGGTCGGTGTTGATGACGTCCACGGTGATCTTAACCGGGCTGCGGTCCGTCAGCGCCTCGGTGGCCATGGTGATCAGGCGCTGGTCGAAGTGCTTGTCCAGCTCGTGGTTCTGGCCGGTCATGTTGCGCAGCGGCGCGTCGTCGTCGAACTCCAGGCCGTGCAGGATCGGGTCCAGGTCCAGCCCGTCGGCCTTCCAGTGGTTGACCGCTTCGCGGGTGTCCAGCACCTCGGCGTGGCCGATGGCCTCCTCGAGGCTGCGGAAACCGAGCTCTGCCAGGATCTCCCGGACTTCCTCAGCGAGGAATTCGAAGAAGTTGACCACGAACTCGGGCTTGCCGCTGAAGCGTGCGCGCAGCTCGGGGTTCTGCGTGGCAACACCTACGGGGCAGGTGTCCAGGTGGCAGACGCGCATCATGATGCAGCCTTCCACCACCAGAGGGGCGGTGGCGAAGCCGAACTCCTCGCCGCCCAGCAGGGCAGCGATGACAACGTCGCGGCCGGTCTTGAGCTGGCCATCCACCTGCACCACCACGCGGTCGCGCAGGCCGTTGAGCATCAGCGTCTGCTGCGTCTCGGCCAGGCCCAGCTCCCAGGGAACACCGGCGTGCTTGAGTGAGTTCAGCGGCGAGGCGCCGGTGCCGCCGTCGTGTCCGGAGACAAGTACGACGTCGGCCTTCGCCTTGGTCACGCCGGACGCCACGGTGCCGATCCCGACTTCCGACACAAGCTTCACGTGCACCCGCGCCGAGGGGTTGGCGCGCTTGGCATCGTAGATGAGCTGCGCGAGGTCCTCGATGGAGTAGATGTCGTGGTGCGGCGGCGGGGAGATGAGCCCAACGCCGGGGGTCGAGTGCCGCGTCCGGGCCACCCACGGGTAGACCTTCTGGGCCATCAGCTGGCCGCCTTCGCCGGGCTTGGCACCCTGCGCCATCTTGATCTGGATGTCGTCGGCGTTGGTCAGGTAGAGGCTGGTGACACCGAAACGGCCGGACGCGATCTGCTTGACCGCGGAGCGGCGCTTCGGATCCAGCAGGCGCTCAACATCCTCGCCGCCTTCACCGGTGTTGGACTTGCCGCCCAGCTGGTTCATGGCGATGGCCAGCGTCTCGTGTGCCTCCTGCGAGATGGAGCCATAGCTCATCGCACCAGTGGAGAACCGCTTGACGATGCTGGAGACCGGCTCCACTTCCTCAAGGGGAACAGAGGGGCGCTCGTTCTTGAACTTGAGGAGGCCGCGGAGGGTCATCAGGTTGGTGGACTGGTCGTCCACGCCCTTGGTGTACGACTTGAAGATGTCGTAGCGGCGCTCACGCGTCGCGTGCTGCAGCCGGAAGACGGTCTCCGGGTTGAAGAGGTGGGGTTCGCCGTCGCGGCGCCACTGGTACTCGCCGCCACCCAGCAGGGGGCGGTGCGGCTGCTCGATGCCGCCGTCCGGGTAGGCCATCTGGTGGCGCGCGGAAACCTCGGCTGCGATGACGTCCAGGCCGACGCCCCCAAGCTGGGAGTGGGTACCGGCGAAGAATTCGTCCACCAGTTCCTGGCCCAGACCCAATGCCTCGAAGGTCTGGGCTCCGGTGTATGAGGCCACGGTGGAGATGCCCATCTTGGACATGATCTTCAGGACGCCCTTGCCCAGGCCCTTGATCAGGTTGTAGACGCCGTCCTGCGGGGTCACGCCGGTGACGTCACCGGCGGCGATCAGCTGCTCCACGGATTCCATGGCCAGGTACGGGTTGACGGCGGAGGCGCCGTAGCCGATGAGCACGGCCACGTGGTGCGTTTCGCGGACGTCACCGGCTTCAACCACAAGGGCGGTCTTGGTGCGGTTGGCGCTGCGCAGCAGGTGGTGGTGCACGGCGCTGACCAGCAGCAGCGACGGGATGGGCGCCCACTGGGCGTTGGAGTCACGGTCGGAGAGCACGATGTACTGCACGCCGCGGTTGATGGCGCCGGAAACCTGCTCGCAGATTTCCGTGAGCCGTGCACGCAGCGCGTTTTCGCCGCCTTCGGGCCGGTACAGGCCGCGGACCTTCATGGCCACGCGGTTGCCGTCGGCGTCCTCGATGTTGGCGATCTTGGCAAGCTGGTCGTTGTTGATCACAGGGAACGGCAGCTGGACCTGCGGCTGGCGGACCTGCTTGGTGTCCAGGAGGTTGCCATTGGGTCCGATGGCGCAGGTGAGCGAGGTGACCAGTTCTTCGCGGATGGCGTCCAGCGGCGGGTTGGTGACCTGCGCGAAGGACTGCACGAAGTAGTCGAACAGCAGGCGCGGGCGCTTGGACAGCACGGCCACGGGAGTGTCGGAGCCCATGGCGCCAAGGGGCTCGGCACCGGTGCGGGCCATCGGGCCCAGCAGGATCTTCAGTTCCTCGGTGGTGTAGCCGAAGGTGCGCTGGCGGATGTTCACGGACGCAGCCGTGTGCACCACGTGCTCACGTTCGGGCAGGTCGTTGAGATCGATCAGGTTGTCCTTGACCCACTCGGCCCACGGGTTCGCCGCGGCTACTTCGGCCTTGACCTCTTCGTCGTCGATGATGCGGCCGGCCTCGGTGTCCACCAGGAACATCTTGCCCGGGGACACGCGGCCCTTCTTGACCACCTTGGAGGGTTCGACGTCGATCACGCCCACCTCGGAGGCGAAGACGATCAGGCCGTCCTCGGTGATCCAGAAGCGGCCGGGGCGCAGGCCGTTGCGGTCAAGGGTGGCGCCGACCAGGTTGCCGTCGGTGAAGGAGACTGCGGCGGGGCCGTCCCACGGTTCCATGAGCAGCGAGTGGTACTCGTAGAAAGCGCGCCGGGCCGGATCCATGGTGGCGTGGTTTTCCCAGGCCTCGGGGATCATCATCATGATCGAGTGCGTGATGGGGCGGCCGGAGAGCCAGAGCAGCTCCGCAACTTCGTCAAAGGACGCGGAGTCGGAGGCGCCGGGGGTGCAGATGGGGTACAGCTCTTCCGGCGAGTCACCCAGCAGCGGGTTGGCGAGCTGTGACTGGCGGGCCCGCATCCAGTTCCGGTTGCCCTTGACGGTGTTGATCTCACCGTTGTGGGCGATGGTGCGGAACGGCTGCGCCAGCGGCCACGACGGGAAGGTGTTCGTGGAGAAGCGCGAGTGCACGATCGCCAGCTTGGTCTTGAACCGCTTGTCGGAGAGGTCCGGGTAGAACGGCTCCAGCTGGGCGGTGGTGAGCATGCCCTTGTAGACGATGGTCCGGGAGGACAGCGACGGGAAGTACACGCCGAACTTGTTCTGGGCCCGCTTGCGGATCCGCCACGCACGGGAGTCCAGCTCGTTGCGGTCCAGTTCCTCACCGTTGGCCGATGCCAGGAAGGGCTGGGAGAAGTAGGGCATGCAGGCGCGGGCCATGGCACCGACCAGATCGGCAACGATGGGCACTTCACGCCACCCGAGGACCTTCAGGCCCTCATCGGCAGCCAGGCCCTCGATACCGGCCTTGGCGGCGTCGGCTTCCCGCTGCTCGGCAGGCAGGAAGGCGGTGCCGGCCACGTACTGGCCGGGGGCCGGCAGTTCGAACTCCGTGACGGCCCGGAAGAACTCGTCCGGAATCTGCATGAGCAGGCCTGCGCCGTCGCCGGTGCCCTCGTCGGCACCCACGGCGCCACGGTGCTCGAGGTTGCGAAGCGCAGTCAGCGCGGCGTCGACGATGTCGTACCCGGGTTCGCCGCGCAGCGTCGCGATAATCGCAAGCCCGCAGGCGTCCTTCTCCTGCTCCGGGTTGTACAGCCCGGCGGCTTCCGGCATGGCTGCGAAGCGCTTGAACGGCGACAGTGCAGTCTCAGGCTGGTCCGGTTCGGACCAGCTGGGAGTGTTAAGAGTTTGGGTCATGGGAGACGTCCTTCCTCCTGATCGTGCGTATGGAAGGGACACCGTTGGCCCCACTCGTCGGCGCCGCTGCGATGGGCACAACAAAGTGTTGATTACTGGAAATTGTAGGTCAGCGCGGCCTGCGGAACTAAAGGTTACGCAGGCCCCTGCCCAGGGCAGCACCGGTGGCCATTACTGGCCGTCCGGACTGCCCCATGCCACGACGTTGTGGTTCTTCGGGCCCTTCGAGCGGTGGCTCTGCTGCCCTGCCTGGCCGGCGCCCTACTTGACGGTGCCTGCCTCCGACGCGGGTCCGGTGGCTGTGCTGCCGGAGTGTCCGGCAGCGGTGGCATCCGTTCCGGGCTTTGAGCCTTCCGGTGCCGCCGCGGCGTCTTCCGTGGGGTCGGAAGCATGCCTGGAACCGCTGTGGTTATCAGGGAGATTACCACGCGAATCACTATCTGAGACACCGCGGTCCGTATCACGGACTTCATGACTGGCGCCTGAGTCCGTGGAGGCTTCCACGGACTTCTCCGGTTCATGGCCGGGCAGGTAGACGGTGTCCGGATCGGGGCGGCCCTTGAGGCCCAGGAGAATGAAGGCGATCAGTGCCGCGAGGAAGACGAAGATGCTGGTCCACACGTTGAGCCGTGTGGTGATGCCAAAGATGCTGATCTGCTCTGCGTCATCGATGCGCATGGCTTCGATCCAGACACGGCCCAGGGTGTAGTACATGGCGTACAGCCAGAAGAGCCGGCTCCGGCGGAAGTGGAAGCGCCGGTCCAGGGCGAGCAGGATCAGTACGCCGGCCAGGTTCCACAGCGACTCGTAAAGGAAGGTGGGGTGGAACAGGGTGTCTGCAGGCATGCCTGCAGGAAAGTTGGGGTTGTTGGAGTCGATCTGCAGGCCCCACGGCAGGGTGGTGGGTCCGCCGAAGAGTTCCTGGTTGAAGTAGTTGCCCCACCGGCCGATGGCCTGGGCCAGGAGCAGCCCGGGTGCCGCGGCGTCAACGAAGGCACTCAGCTTGACCCCGCTGCGGCGGCAGCCAATCCAGGCGCCGACGGCCCCGAGGACGACGGCGCCCCAGATTCCCAGCCCGCCGCGCTGGATTTGCGGGATCAGGGAGAGGTCACCGGTGCCGTCAAAGCCGGGTCCGAAGTAGGCGTCCGGCGATGAGACCACGTGGTAGAGGCGGCCGCCGATGATGCCAAAGGGGATGGCCCAGATAACGATGTCCCAGACACTGCCTTCAGGGGCGCCGCGCTTGGCCCACCGCACGGAGGTCAACCACAGGCCAACGATGATTCCGGCCAGGATGCACAGCGCGTAGGCGTGGATCCGCAGGCTGCCCCATGGCAGGGGAATGTCGAAACCGGACCAGTCCGGGCTGGGGATGCTCGCCGGAACCAGGGCGGGAGCCAGTGCTGTTGCCTGAAGGAGTGCCTCCATGGACTAGGCCCCGCTTTCCTGCGTGGCCCCGTTGACCTTCGCCAGGCCGGTGCTGAGGTCCTTGGTGAGGGTGGCAACTGCGTCCACGCCGCCGTCGCCCAGGGTCTTCACCAGGGCTGTGCCCACGATGACGCCTTCTGCGTAGGCGGCAATCTCGCGCACCTGGTCGGCATTGGACACACCCAGGCCTACGCAGACACGTTCCGCGCCGGCACCATGTGCTGCGGCGACAACATCCTTGGCGGCACTGCTCACGGACGTACGGGCACCTGTGACGCCCATGATGGAGACGGCGTAAACGAAGCCACGGCTCGCGTCCACGGTGCGCTGCATGCGCTCCGGGGTGGACGACGGGGCAACGAGGAACACACGGTCCAGGCCGTACTTGTCCGAGGCTGCCATCCATTCGGCGGCCTCGTCAGGAATGAGGTCCGGGGTGATGAGCCCCGCTCCCCCGGCTTCGGCCAGCCGGCGCGAGAATTCATCCACACCCATGCGGACCACGGGGTTCCAGTAGGTCATGACCAGGACGGCGGCGTCGGTCTGGCTGGTGATGCCGGCAACCACGTCGAACACCTGGCTGACGTGGAAGCCCTTGGCAAGCGCCTCCGTGGTGGCGGCCTGGATGACCTGGCCGTCCATGACGGGATCCGAGTACGGAATGCCGATCTCGATCAGGTCGGCGCCGTTCCGGGCCGCTGCGATGCCGGCGGTGATGGATTCCTCAACGCTGGGGTAGCCGGCGGGCAGGTAGGCGATTAGGGCGGCGCGGCCCTGGTCGCGTGCCCTGTCGATGGCGGCAGCAGCTTTGCTGGTGCCTGCTGCCGGGTTGGCCGTTCCTGCCGTGCCGTTGATCTCTGCGCTGCTCACAGCTGCTCCCCCTCTTTGCCGATCTCGGATTCGGCGGAATTCTTGTCCAGCAGGTCAAACCATTCGGCGGCGGTGGCCACGTCCTTGTCACCGCGCCCGGACAGGTTGACGATGACGATCTTGTCGCCCACGGCCGCAGGATCCTCGGCGGCAAGCCGCTGGCCCACCTTGATGGCGCCTGCCAGCGCGTGCGAGGACTCGATGGCAGGGATGATGCCCTCGGTGCGGCACAGGAGGCGGAAGGACTCCATCGCTTCGCTGTCGGTGATGGGCTCGTAGCTGACCCGGCCAATATCGGCCAGGTACGAGTGCTCCGGGCCGACGCCCGGGTAGTCCAGGCCGGCGGAGATGGAGTGCGACTCGATGGTCTGCCCGTCGTCGTCCTGCATGAGGTAGGAGCGGGCGCCGTGCAGCACCCCGGGCTTGCCCAGCGTGATGGTGGCGGCGTGGCGTCCGGTTTCAACGCCCTCGCCGCCGGCCTCAAAGCCGTAGATCTTCACGGAAGGATCGTCCAGGAAGCCGTGGAAAATACCGATGGCGTTGGAGCCGCCGCCGATGCAGGCGCAGACGGCGTCCGGAAGGCGCCCCTCCTGCTCCAGGATCTGGGCTCGGGCTTCCTCGCCGATCACCTCGTGGAAGTACCGGACCATGGCCGGGAACGGGTGTGCGCCCGCCGCGGTCCCCAGCAGGTAGTGGGTGTTGGCGACGTTGGCCACCCAGTCACGGAGGGCGTCATTGATGGCGTCCTTGAGGGTCTGAGATCCGCTGGTGACGGGGATGACCTTGGCGCCGAGGAGTTCCATGCGGGCAACGTTCAGCGCTTGCCGGCGGCAGTCCTCGGCACCCATATAGACCACGCATTCCATGCCCATCAGCGCGGCTGCCGTGGCGCTGGCCACACCGTGCTGGCCGGCGCCGGTTTCAGCGATGATGCGCGTCTTGCCCATGCGCTTGGCAAGCAGCGCCTGGCCCAGGACGTTGTTGATCTTGTGCGATCCGGTGTGGTTCAGGTCCTCGCGCTTGAGGAACACACGCACTCCACCGGCGTGCTGGGAGAACCGCTTGGCTTCCGTCAGCAGGGACGGACGGCCGGAGTAGTTCTTGTTCAGGTCCGCGATCTGGGCCCGGAACTCGGGATCGTCCTTGGCCTTGTTGAACGTCTCTTCGAGTTCGTCCAGGGCGGCGATGAGGGACTCCGGCATCCATCGCCCGCCGTAGTTGCCGAAGTACGGCCCCGGGGCGTGGCGGAGGGATCCGCCCTGCAGGAATGCTTCCGCGGTGTTGTTGTCAGCGTTTCCTGAGGGTGCTTGAGCCATCAGTCCTGTCCTCTTCGAAGTTGGCGGTCAAAAGTCTTCTGCTCCGGCGTGGAGCCGGAGTGCGGTCCTGCGCGGCCGGCTGGCGGCCCCACAGGATCAGGTTCGCGTGCCTCAGGCGCGGGCCGCGATGGCGGCGGCGCCCGCGGCAGTGAACTCGGCGATTCGTTCGCGCGGGGTCGCGTGGCTTACCAGCGCCTCGCCCACCAGTATGGCGTTGGCCCCGCTGGCGGCGTAATGCGTGACGTCGTCAGCGTCACGGACGCCGGATTCTGCGACCACGACGGCCTCAGCAGGGATCTTCCCCGCCAGTGAGGCAAAAACTGAACGGTCGACGTCGAGCGTCTTCAGGTTGCGCACGTTGACGCCGATGATGCGCGCCTTGGCCGCGACCGCACGCTCGATCTCTTCTTCCGTGTGCGTCTCCACCAGTACGTTCATGCCAAGTTCGTGGCTGAGGGCGCTGAACTCGGCGAGCTGGGCGTCGGAAAGGGCCGCCACGATCAGGAGGATGAGGTCGGCACCATGGGCTCGGGCTTCCCAAATCTGGTACTCGTCGAGGGTGAAGTCCTTGCGCAGCAAGGGGGTGTCGACGGCGGCACGAACGGCGTCCAGGTCGGCCAGCGACCCGTTGAAGCGGCGCTGCTCGGTGAGCACGCTGATGACGGAGGCACCGCCGTCGGCGTACTGCCGGGCGAGCGACGCCGGATCTCCGATGCTGGCGAGATCGCCCTTGGAGGGGCTGCGGCGCTTGATTTCGGCAATGACCTTCAGCTGTTCCCGGGTTGGGGAGCTTCCGCCGAGAGCCGCCCAGGCGTCGCGGGCAGGTGCCGCGGCCTGGGCCAGGTCCTTCAGCTCAGCCAAGGAAACGAGCCGCTTCCTGGCCTCCATATCCTCCCTGACACCGGCGTTGATGTCATCGAGAACAGTCGCCATCAGTGGCCGGAGTTCTTCAGCTTGCTGCCTTCGACGCCGTAGCCTGCCTTGCGCATGATGTAGCCGAGGATCAGGCCGACGACCATGACGACGGCACCGCCGATGAAGATGGGGGTGCTGGCGATGACGAATGCGATGGCTGCGATGAGTGCGCCTACGAGCATGACGATGACGCAGGTCCAGGCTGCCGGGCTGTTGCCGTGGCCCAGTTCCTGGCTGTGGTCAATGGCGCCGGGGGCAACCGTGCGGGTGCCTGACTTGGAAACGGACGCAGGTGCTTTGCTCATGGAAAATCTCCTCAGGATGGATACTGCTTACATTCTGCCATTTTTTGACTGCCGCCCGCGTACCGCCGGGCTTCAACGCCCGGCCCGGCGCTGGCAAACCCGGCCTTAAGTGGGGTCCTCGCCCCGGGAAAGCCGGTCCCAGCTGTCAATCTCGTCCACCGGGCCGGCCGGTGCAGCGCTGCCGGCGGTGGCCGGGGCGTCGTATTTGGTGCGCGTCTTCCAGTAGCGGGACGCGGGCAGGATCAACAGGGCCGCCAGGGCCAGCAGGCAGCCGGCGACGACGGCGAGCACGGGAAAGGCGGTGACCTCAACGTGGGCCTGGCTGCCGGAAACACCGGTGGCGCCTGCGATGGTTCCCTGCGCCGCGGCGAGGGGGTCGGCCAGGACCATGGCCGCGGCGGTCACCACGCCGGCTGAAGCAAGAAGGATGATGGCGGTGATGACCCAGCGGGCGATCCTGCCGGCGATGGCCGCGGCGAGGCCGCCGGCCAGCGCCACCAGGGCCAGGGCCGTCACGGTGGTGGCGGCCTTGCTGCCCTGCACCTGGATCGCGTTTTGGGTTGCTGCCGCCTGGCCCAGCTGGTTGGGGTCGAGTGTGGCCGTCATCCAGGTCTGCGTAGTGGTCCCGAAGGCGGCCAGGGCCAGGACGGTGATCAGCAGCACCACGTTGGACTTGCGCGCCCACACGGGCACAGCCCGGGACCTCGAGGACTCGGCCGCCTTCCCTGCCTGGCCTGGCTTACCTGCCTTACCTGGCTGGCCTGCGGCTACTCCGGAACCGGGCATCAGGACTCCGCCCCACCGGGGAGTGATTCCGCGGAGATGTTGTGCAGGGAGCCTGCCGTGTGCACCGCACGCAGCGGCGCGGCTGCCTTGTTGACGGTTTCCAGGGCCTCTGTGGGGTTCACGGAGTCGGCCACGATGCCGCCGCCGGCCTGGACGTACGCGCGCCCCTCCCGGATCAGGGCGGACCGGATGGCGATGGCCATGTCCATGTCACCGGCGAAGTCCAAATAGCCCACCACCCCGCCGTAGATGCCGCGGCGGTGCGGTTCCAGCTCGTCAAGGAGCCGCAGGGCGCGCGGCTTCGGCGCCCCGGAAAGGGTACCGGCCGGGAACGTGGCCTTTAGGACGTCGTACGCCTTGGCCTGCGGGGAGAGCGTGCCCACCACCGTGGACACCAGGTGCATGATGTGGCTGAAGCGCTCCACCTCCATGAACTGGGTGACATCCACGGTACCGGCAACACAGACCTTGGAGAGGTCGTTGCGGGAGAGGTCCACCAGCATCAGGTGCTCCGCGCGTTCCTTCTGGTCCGCCAGGAGTTCCTCGGCCAGGGCCTTGTCCGCTTCCACGGTCTTCCCGCGCGGACGGGAGCCCGCGATGGGGTGGGTGATGACTTCCTCGCCCGTCACCGTCACCAGTGCTTCCGGGGAGGACCCGACGATGGAGTACTCCCGGCCCTCGGCGTCGGCCAGGCTGAAGATGTACATGTACGGGCTGGGGTTGGTGTTGCGCAGCACGCGGTACACGTCCAGTGCGGACGCGTTGCATTCCATCTCGAACCGGCGCGAGATGACCACCTGGAAAACCTCGCCGTCCACGATGGCTTCCTTGCCGCGGTCCAGCGCTGCGAGGTATTCGGCTTCATCCCAGCGTTCCTGCACGCTGGAGGCAAAGTCCAGGGCCGCAGGCTCCAGCACGGAGACCGGCTGCACCACGGGCGCGCTGATCTTGGCCAGGAGTTCCTTGACCCGGGCCACGGCGTCGTGCCAGGCCTCGTCGACCCGCTCGGAGCTGTTGTCGAAGTTGATCGCGTTGGCGATCAACAGCACCGTGCCGTCCACATTGTCATGCACAGCCATGTCGGTGACCAGGTTAAGTGCCATTTCGGGCAGCTGCAGGTCGTCCTCGGGCGGGCTGACCAGCCGTTCCCAGTGCCGGACGGTTTCCCAGCCAAGGAAGCCCACCAGGCCGGAGGTGAAGGGCGGCAGTCCTTCGAAGCGGTCGGTACGCAGGGCGTCGATGGTGTCGCGGATGGCATCCACGGGGCTGCCGCTGACCGGCACACCGGCCGGGGGCTCGCCCAGCCAGTGCGCCTGGCCGTCCTTGGTGGTCAGGGTGGCGCGGGACCTGGCGCCGATGAAGGAGTAGCGGGACCAGGCTCCGCCCACCGCCGCCGATTCCATGAGGAACGTGCCGGGCTGGCCCTGCGCCAGCTTCCGGTACAGGCCGATGGGGGTCTCGGCGTCGGCCAGGACCTTGAGCCTGACGGGGATGACACGGCTGTGGCCGGCGAGTTCCCGGAATTCCTCAAGGCTCGGGCTGATGGTTCCAAGGTCCTGCATGGCTATGCTTGTCCGCCTGTTCTTCGAGAGCGCCGGCCGTGCCGGCACCTTGGGTGTGCTTGCTGGGTGGCTGCAGCCTCGATGGGGCCGGCCCGGGCAGCGGTTCTGCCTAGCCCGCCTGGCCTTCCACCACGGCCAGGTCCCTGCCGTCAAAGCAGGTCCGGGTGCCCGTATGGCACGCGGCACCCACCTGGTCGACGCGCACCAGCAGTGCGTCGCCGTCGCAGTCCATGGCCACGGATTTGACCCACTGGACGTGCCCCGAGGTGTCGCCCTTGCGCCAGTACTCCTGGCGTGAGCGGGAGTAGAACGTCACCCGGCCGGTGGTCATGGTGCGGTGCAGGGCTTCATCGTCCATCCAGCCGAGCATCAGCACTTCGTTGGTGTCGTACTGCTGCACCACTGCTGCCACCAGGCCTGCGGCGTCGCGCTTGAGTGCCGCGGCGATCCCTTCCGGAAGGGGGCTGGCGGAGGGCGCTTCAACGGACGACGACGGCACGTGAGGCACGTCGGGTCCTGCGGTTTGGACGGGGGTTGGCTGCTCAGACATCGGGTCAAGTCTAGTGCCTTCACGCACCCGCTCTCCTGTTGTGAACAACGGCACGCCACCGGCGCTCCAGTGCTGCCCAACTCCACAGCTCTCGTGCTAGTTTCACAAGTGATGCATTTCGTCGAACCGTCCCGAGAAGTCCTGGCCGAAACCCTGCTTGCGGCGGGCCCTGATGCGCCAACGCTGTGCAAGGGCTGGCGCACCAGGGACCTTGCCGCGCACCTGTACCTGCGCGAGCGCAAGGCTGCCGTCGGTCTCGGCCTGGTGATCAAGCGGCTGGCCAAGGCATCGGACCAGGCCACGGCCAAGCTGGCTGCCAAGCTCACCGGCAGCGACGACTACGCCCGGCTGGTAAACACCTTCCGCGCGGGCCCGCCCGCGCTCTCTCCGATGAGCATCAAGGCGCTGGACGAAAGCGCCAACCTGATCGAGTACTTCGTGCACACCGAGGACGTCCGGCGCGCCGTGGACCGGTGGGCCCCCAGGGCACTCGATGAGGCCTACTCCGACGCGCTGTGGGACGAACTGGTGAAGCGCGCCGCCATCCTGTACCGCGGCGTGGACCTTGGCATTGTGCTGGTGCGCCCGTCCGGCCCCCGCCACGTCGCCAAGCGCGCGCCTGTTTCCGTGGCCATTGTCGGCGAGCCGGGCGAACTGCTGATGCACGCCCACGGCCGCACCCGCCACGCCCTGGTCACCTTCGAAGGCCAGCCGGACGCCGTCGCCCTCCTCCAGTCAGCCGAAGTAGGGCTCTAGAGAAGAAGGCCGGGTCACCTCAGTGACCCGGCCTTGTTTTTCCGTGGGAACTACCGTACTTCGAAGCCTGCTTCGCGGATGGCGTCCTTGACCTGGTGCATCATGTTGTCCGGGCCCCAGTGGAAGATCGATGCGGCCAGGACTGCGTCCGCGCCGGCCGCTACTGCGGGCGGGAAGTGGGCAGGCTCCCCTGCCCCGCCGGAGGCGATGATGGGGACCTTGACGGCGGCCCGGACCAGCTTGATGAGCTCGAGGTTGAAGCCGTCCTTGGTGCCGTCGGCGTCAATGGAGTTCAGCAGGATCTCCCCCACCCCCCGGTCCGCAGCTTCCCTGGCCCACTCGATCGCGTCGATCCCGGTGCCGGTGCGCCCGCCGTGGGTGGTCACTTCGAATCCCGACGGCGTGGGCTGGGATCCCGGGCGGGTGCGCCGGGCGTCGACGGACAGGACGAGCACCTGGGAACCGAAGTGCCGGGTGATCTCGTCGATGACGTCGGGCCGGGCCACGGCCGCGGTGTTGATCGAGGCCTTGTCGGCGCCGTAGCGCAAGAGCTTGTCCACTTCGGCCACGCCGCGGACGCCGCCGCCCACGGTCAGGGGGATGAAGACTTCCTCGGCGGTGCGACGGACCACGTCGAAGGTGGTCTCGCGGTTGCCGGAGGATGCCGTGACGTCGAGGAACGTCAGTTCGTCGGCACCGGCATTGTCGTAGCGGTGGGCGAGCTCCACGGGGTCGCCGGCGTCCCGGAGGCCCTCGAAGTTGACGCCCTTGACCACGCGCCCGGCGTCGACGTCGAGGCAGGGAATGACTCGAACTGCTACTGCCATGGGAACTCCTGGATGTTCTGTGCTGCTGAAGGGTGCCGGTTGTCAGATGCGGCAGGCGTGGATGCTGCTGACCAGGATGGCGCGGGCGCCGAGGTCGTACAGCTCGTCCATGATCCGGTTGGTCTCCTTCTTGGGCACCATGGACCGGACGGCCACCCAGTCGGAGTCGCGCAGCGGCGAGACCGTGGGCGACTCGAGGCCGGGGGTCAGGCTGGCCGCTTTTTCCACCAGTTCCTTGCGGATGTCGTAGTCCATCAGCACGTACTGCCGTGCCACCAGGACGCCCTGGAGGCGGCGGATCAGGACTTCGATCTCCTTGGCCGTGCCGTTGGCGGCCCCGCCGTTGCCGGTGCGCCGGATCAGGACTGCTTCGGATTTGAGGATGGGGTCGCCGAAGATTTCCATTCCGGCGGCCTTCAGGGTGTTGCCGGTTTCCACGACGTCGGCGATGGCGTCGGCGACCCCGAGGCGGACGGAGGATTCGACGGCGCCGTCCAGGCGGACCACCTTGGCGTTGATGCCGCGCTCGGCAAGGTAGTTCCGGAGCAGGCCGTCGTAACTAGTGGCCAGGCGCTTGCCTTCCAGCTCCGCGGCGGAGCTGAAGTCGCCTACCGGGCCGGCGAAGCGGAAGGTGGAGGCGGCGAATCCCAGCGGAAGCAGCTCTTCGGCTTCCACCTCGGCATCCAGCAGCAGGTCGCGGCCGGTGATGCCGACGTCGAGCGTTCCCTGCCCCACGTACACGGCAATGTCGCGGGGGCGGAGGAAGAAGAACTCGATGTCATTGTCGGGGTCCACCATGACCAGCTCGCGGCTGTCGCGCCGCTGGCGGTATCCGGCTTCGGAGAGCATGGCGGAGGCGGCTTCGGACAGGGAGCCTTTGTTGGGGACGGCTACTCGCAGCATGGGAAGTACTTTCTGGATTTAGAGTTGTCTAGGTGTTCAAGCAGTGCAGGCCACGGCAGGAACCGGCGGCAAAAACGCGCCGGACCGGTGGCTACAGATGCTTGTAGACGTCTTCCAGGGTCAGGCCTTTGGCGAGCATCAGAACCTGCAGGTGGTACAGCAGCTGGGAGATTTCCTCGGCCGCGGCTTCATCGGATTCATATTCGGCAGCCATCCAAACCTCGGCTGCTTCCTCAACGACTTTTTTGCCGATGCCGTGAACACCGGACTCCAATTCAGCGACGGTGCGGGAGCCTTCCGGGCGGGCGGCTGCCTTCTCGCTGAGCTCAGCGAACAGCGTCTCGAAATTCTTCACGCCCTCCAGCCTACTTGCTGCGGCCGCACGGGCGCTTCCCGGGCCCTTGCATGACGGGCGCGATGTGAGGGAATACACACCGCACCCGTCCGCTGCAGCGTTTAGCTGCGGTACTGCTTGAGGACGACGGCGGTGGCCAGCGCTGCGGTCACGGCTTCGTGGCCCTTGTCTTCCTTGGAGCCGGGGAGCCCGGCGCGGTCCAGGCCCTGCTGTTCGTTGTCGCAGGTGAGCACACCAAAGCCCACCGGCACTCCGGTGGAGACGCTGACGTCGGTCAGGCCCGACGTCGCGGCCTGGCAGACGTAGTCGAAGTGCGGGGTTCCGCCGCGGATCACGACGCCGAGGGCAACGACGGCGTCAAAGTGCGGTGCCAGCCGCGCGGCAGCCACCGGAAGCTCAAAACTGCCGGGAACGCGCAGGACGGTGGGCTCGGCGATGCCGGCGTCCTTGGCCGCCCGGAGCGCGCCGTCCAGGAGCCCGTCCATGATCTGGGTGTGCCAGCTGGCTGCGATGATCGCCAGCTTCAGCTGTGAGGTTTCGGCCGGGTTGAGGGTGCTCAGGTCAATGTCGGGGGCGCCGTGTCCGCTCATGGGTTCTTCTGTTCCGTTCGTTCTTGAAGACGTCAGTCTTGTTCGTGGTCGTAGGGGGCTTCGGGGGCCGGCACGGAAACGGGGGCCGCCTGCGTGTCCAGCAGCAGGCGGTGTTCCATGCGGTCCTTCTTGGTGCGCAGGTACCGGATGTTCTGTTCGCGGGACGGCACCTCGGTGGGCACCATTTCCACGACCTTCACCCCGGCCTTGGCCAGCCTGTTCTGCTTGTCCGGGTTGTTGCTCAACAGCCGCACCTCATGCAGCCCCATCTCGGCGAGGATCTGGGCCGCGGCCTTGTAGCACCGGGCGTCAACGGGCAGGCCCAGCTGCTCATTGGCTTCCACGGTGTCGAAGCCAGCTTCCTGCAGCGCATAGGCCTTGATCTTGTTGGCCAGCCCGATGCCGCGGCCTTCCTGGCCCCGGAGGTAGAGCAGGGTGCCGCCGTTGTCCCGGATCAGTTCCAGTGCGAAGGCAAGTTGTTCACCGCAGTCGCAGCGGTAGGAACCGAAGACATCGCCGGTCAGGCACTCGGAGTGCAGGCGCACCAGGGGAGCTTTTCCGTCGGTGGGAGGGTTGGGGGAACTGACGGCGAGGTGCTCAACGCCGGTCACGAGGTCCGTCCATGCCTGGGCTACGAAGTCGCCAAAGGCGGTGGGGAGTTGGACGATGGGCCCTCCGCTGACGGGATGGGGCGCTTCACCGGACACCGCGTGGGGCTTCCGGTGGCCGTCCTGGTGGCTGTCGTCGCTGGCTGCCGCTGCCGTCATGGCTTCTCCTTCTCTTCGCCCGGGACCGCCCGGGCATCCTCCTGCGGGACTCCCCCGGCCCCGGCTTCAAGATACGCCACCAGGTCCTCGATGGAGATCAGGGGGCATCCATGTTCAGCTGCGAACGAACGGAGCCCGTCCAGGCGCATCATTTCACCGTCGTCGTACACCACTTCCGCGATCACCCCGACAGGCTCCAGGCCTGCCAGGCGGCACAGGTCCACCGCGGCCTCCGTATGGCCCTGGCGTTCCCGCACACCTCCGTCAACTGCCCGGAGCGGGAAAATATGCCCCGGCCGGGTCACGGATGCCGGACCGGCATTCGGGTCCGCGAGGACGCGGGCGGTCAGGGCCCGGTCGGTGGCGGAGATTCCCGTGCTGACACCGGTGGCGGCGTCACAGGACACGGTGTAGGCGGTGCCCTTCGCGTCCTCGTTGACGGCCGTCATGGGCGGCAGGGCCAGGGCATCGGCACGGACTCCCGTCAACGGCACGCAGATGACGCCGGAGCTGTAGCGGATGGTCCAGCCCATCAGTGCCGGCGTGGCGTGTTGGGCGGCGAAGATAATGTCGCCTTCGTTTTCGCGGTCCTCGTTGTCCACCACCAGAACGGGGTGGCCGGCGGCCATGGCGCGCACGGCGTCCTCGATGGTGTCCAGTCCCCTGGCCGGTGCGGCCGGCGCTGCGGCGGACACCAGATCGGCGGCAACCTGGGATTCCAGGTGTACTGCGGCGTTCACCGGGCACCTCCGGCAATTGCGGCTTCGCCGGCGGAGGTTGCTTCGCCTGCGCCGCGGAAGGCAAGCAGGCGTTCGGTGTATTTGGCCAGCACATCCACTTCCAGGTTCACCCGGCTGCCGGTGGTCTTGGTGCCCAGACCGGTTTCGGCCAGGGTGGTGGGAATCAGGCCCACTTCGAACCACGGCTCCTGCTCGGCTGCCGGGCTGACTGCCGTCACCGTGAGGGAGACGCCGTCGATGGCGATGGAGCCCTTCTCGGCGATGTAGCGGGCCAGGTTGGCGGGCACGCCAAAGCGCAGCCGCTCCCAGTTGCCCTGGGGTTCGCGTTCCAGCAGGACGCCGACGCCGTCCACGTGTCCCTGCACCACGTGCCCGTCCAGGCGGCCGCCGGCGGGAACGCAGCGCTCCAGGTTCACGGTGTCCCCGGCGGTAAGCTCGCCGATGGTGCTGCGGACCAGGGTTTCGCCCATGACGTCCACGCTGAAGTCCTTGCCGTCAATCGCTGTTGCCGTGAGGCAGACCCCGTTGACGGCGATGGAGCCACCCAGTGCCAGGCCCTCGGTCGAGCCGGGCGCGTGCAAGCGGAGGGTGGCGCTGGTGTCGCCGTCACGCTCCACGGACAGCACCTGCCCCTGCTCGGCAATAATTCCGGTGAACATCAGTAGCCTCCCTGGGCTTGCTCCGCGGTGGCGCGGGTTGGTTGGTGGTCGAGTGCAACTTTGCGCTGCGGTCTCAGGTGCAGTCGAAGGTCCCGGCCCAGCGTACGGACAGCGCCGCCGTCGGACGGGTCCCATTCCCACTGCTGGGCGTCCGGGAGGCTGGTGATGCCGAGCCCGTTCAATGAGGGGGTGCCGGATCCCAGCAGGGTTGGCGCCAGGTACACAATGAGTTCATCCACCAGGCCTGCGGCGAGGAAGGAGCTCAGGATGCTGGAGCCGCCCTCCACCATGACGTGGCGGGTGCCGGCGTCGTAAAGCATGGACAGCGCCTCGCGCGGGTCGCGGGTGGGAAGGTGCACGGCCAGGCCGTCGTCGCCGTGGATGGCGGCGTCCGCCGGAATTCCGCGGAGCCCCATGACGGCCCGGACGGGCTGTTTGGGCGAGGGATTGCCTGAAGCGTCCCTGGCGGTCAGCCGGGGGTTGTCCACCAGCACGGTCTGGGTACCTACCAGGATGGCGTCGATGCGGCTGCGGATCCCGTGGTTGTCCGCAAGGGACTCGGGGCTGGAGATCCATTGGCTGGTGCCGTCTTCCGCGGCGATCCGGGCGTCCAGCGTCTGGGCGATGTGGACGGTGACGAAGGGGCGCTTGGCGGCCACGGCCTCGAACCACTGGCGGTTCAGGTCCAGCGCTTCCTCGGCGCCAAGGCCGCTCCTGACCCGGATGCCCGCCGCGCGCAGGGTTGCGGCGCCGCCGGCGGCGGGGTCGTGGGGGTCGTCAACGGCGTAGACGACGTCGGTGATCCCCGCGGCGATGATCGCCTCCGTGCACGGGCCAGTGCGGCCTACGTGGTTGCAGGGTTCCAGCGTGACCACCATGGTGCAGCCGGAAAGATCCAGGCCGACGGCGGCAGCCTGGGCAATGGCGTCGGCTTCGGCGTGCGCGGTGCCGGCTCCGCGGTGGTAACCCGTTACGAGGTCCTTCCCGTCAGGACCGACGACGACTGCGCCCACCAGGGGGTTTGCACCGCGCGGTCCCTGGAGGGCTGCCTGGAGGGCATGATCCATGGCCCGGGTTTCGTCTGCGGTGAAGGCGGTGACCACCCCGGCGGCGGGGTGCAGTTCCACGGCGCCCGTCATGCGGCGGCCGTTGTTGGCAGCGCGGACGCGGGATGTGGGCCTGCCATCAAAGCGGCAGGAGTTTCGGCGTTAAAGAGCCATCGCTGGGGGTTCATTCGTGTGTCGTTCCTTCCCTGTCGAACCGCGATGGCTCCGGGGATACGACAGCAGAACGCTGCGCGGCGCAAGGCTGCACAGATACAGCTGTACGTGCTTCTCTCATCCAGACTTTAACTGTCGGTACCGGAATTCCACCGGTTCAACCGTCCGCCGGGATCCCCCTGAAGAGAACACCGGCTCGCGGGTCGCGGACTGTCACCGCCGGTTCGGACTTACACCGACCCCGGAGCACGTATGTGTGTTGTTATTGTGCCACAACCTGCAGGGGCTCCCGGTTATTCCGTCGCCGCACGTAATGTCCGCGCACCCTTGGCGCGCAGCAGGTCGATGGCGGCGGCGGGATCGTCCGCGCCGTAAACGGCGGAGCCTGCCACGAAGACATTGGCGCCGGCCTCAGCGGCGCGCTCAATGGTTTCCTCGGTGATGCCGCCGTCCACCTGGATGGCCACGGCAGCCCCTGATCCGTCCACGGCTGCGCGGGCCCTGCGGATCTTGGGCAGGGTGACGTCCAGGAAGGCCTGGCCGCCGAAGCCTGGCTCCACCGTCATAATGAGCAGCATGTCCAGCTCGGACAGCATGTCCAGGTACTGCTCAACCGGCGTGGCAGGCCGCAGGGCCATCCCCGCCTTGGCTCCCCTGCTGCGCAGCTCCCGGGCCAGCTTGATGGGTGCAATGGAGGCCTCGGCGTGGAACGTCACCGACGCCAGGCCCGCGTCGGCGAACCCGGGTGCCCAGCGGTCGGCATCGGCAATCATGAGGTGGGCGTCGAGCGGAACCGGGCTGACGGCCTGGATCCGCTCGACGACGGGAAGCCCGATGGTCAGGTTGGGGACGAAGTGGTTGTCCATGACGTCTACGTGCACGGCGTCGGCATTGCTGATCCGCTGAAGTTCGGCTTCAAGGTTGACGAAGTCGGCGGAGAGGATGCTCGGGTTGATGCAGCATTGCGTCAAGGGTGTGCCTTTCGCTGAAGGTGCGGTGGTCCCGCGGACAAATACGTCGGTGGGTTGAAAGCTGCACGGGTTTTCCTCCCGTTCAGGCCTTCTTCTTGATCAGGGCCAGGAACATGGCGTCGGTGTGGTGGATGTGGGGCCAGAGCTGGGCCGTCATGTCGTGCCCGGCCTCAAGGCTTCCGGTCAGGCTGACCGCGTCAAGGGCGGCGCCGGCGTCGAGGAGTTCCAGGTCATCGCGCTTGCGCAGGACGTCCGCCACCACAGCAGTGGTCTCCGCCGGATGCGGTGAACAGGTCACGTACGCCACCACTCCCCCGGGACGGACTGCCGCAAGGGCGGAGGCCAGCAGTTCGCGCTGCAACGGGCCGAGGTCCGTGATGTCCTTGGGCGAGCGCCGCCACCGGGACTCCGGCCGGCGCCGCAGTGCTCCCAGGCCGGTGCAGGGAACGTCCACCAGCACTCGGGTGTACCGTTCCGGCTGCTCGGCCCCCACGTCCCGGCCGTCACCGGTGCGGACCTGCCAGGTGTCGTGCGGAACTGCAGACAACGCCTGGCTGACGAGCTTTGCCCTGTGCGGCGCGGGTTCGTTCGCCAGCAGTGTGGCACCGCGCTGGTGTGCCAGGGCGCCAAGGAGCGCAGCTTTTCCACCGGGTCCCGCGCAGAGGTCCAGCCAGGCCTCCTTTGTTGAGCCGGGGGCTGTGCGGTCTGCGCCTGCACGGTCCGCCGCCCCGCCGAGGTCCACGGCAGCAAGGGCCCTGGCCACCAACTGGGACCCAACGTCCTGCACCCGCGTGGTGCCGGCCCGCACGGACGCGAGGCGGCCCAGGTCCCCGCCGCTGGAGAGCGCGGAGCCTTCCACCAGTTCGCCGGGGGCGGCACCGTTTTCCAGGGCTTCGTCCAGGCTGCCCAGCCCGGGCAGGGCCACCAGGTTGACCACCGGGGCGGCATTGTCGGCTTCCAGCAGGCCGTCGATTTCGGTGGCGGGCCTGCCGTGTGCCACAAGCGACTGGCGCATGGCCCGCACGATCCACTCGGGGTGGGCGAACCGCAGCGCGGCAATCTTCGTCTGGTCGGTTTCGCCCTCCACCAGCAGGTCCAGCCATTCTTCAAGGGTGCGGGCGGACACCTTGCGCAGGACGGCGTTGATCAAGGCGGAGGGACCGGCGCCAATGACTGCACGGGCCAGCCCCACGGTCTGGTCCAGCGCCGCGTGCGCCGGGACCCGCATGGCCAGCAGCTGGTGCGCGCCGATGCGGAGGGCGTCCAGGACGGCGGGATCGAGTTGGGACAGGGGCCGGTCCACGCAGCGTGCCAGGATGGCGTCGTAGGTGCCCTGGCCGCGCAGGGCCCCGTAGCTCAGCTCGGTGGCAAAGCCGGCGTCCCGCTTGTCCAGGTGGTGGTGCCGGATGCGGGCGGGCAGCACCAGGTTGGCGTAGGCGTCCTCCTGGGCCACGGCGCGAAGGACTTCGAAGGCCACCAGGCGCGCGGGGTCGGCGCGCCTGGTCCGCTGCGACGGCGCCTGCTCGGTGAAGTTCCGTTTGGGCCCGCGGTTGCGTTCCCGTCCCTGGGCATTGCGCCTGCTGGTGTCCGGAGGTCCGCCCCTGCCGCGGCCACCGGCGGGTCCGCCGCTGCTGCCTTGGCCGTTCCTCCCGGCGCCACCCCGCCCTCCGGCGCTGCCTTGTCCGCCTGCGTTGCCGCCGGAGCTGCTCATTCGAACACCACACTTTCCAGAGAAGCCAGGCCGCGCGCCCAGTCGGCTGCGGCCATCATCTTTTTGCCGGCTGGCTGGATCCGGGTGAGTTCCACGGCGTGGGAACCTGTTCCAACCAGCACAGCTTTCCCGTGGAGCGCCACTGCGCCAGGAGCCAGGTGGGTCACCTCGGGGCGGAGCCGGACCGGCTCGAGTTTGACCCGTTGTCCGTCCAGCAGGGTCCAGGCGCCGGGCTCCGGGGTAACGCCGCGTGCCTGCCTACTGATGGCCAGCGCCGGATGGGCCCAGTTGAGATGGCCGTCCTCCAGGGTCAGCTTGGGCGCAAGCGACACCTCGCCGGCCTGCGGCTGGGGGGAGGCCTTTCCGGCGTCGATGGCCGACAGTGTCTGTGCCAGCAGCACCGCGCCGCTGTGGGAAAGCCGCTCCAGCAGGTCCCCTGCCGTGTCCTGGGGTTTGACGGCTTCCGTCAGGGTGCCGAAAACAGGGCCCGTGTCCAAGCCTTCCTCGAGTTGGAAGGTAACAGCACCGGTGACGTCGTCACCGGCCATGACGGACCGCTGGACGGGGGCGGCACCACGCCAGGCGGGCAGCAAAGAGAAATGCAGGTTGACCCAGCCGTGCCGCGGTATGTCCAAGGCTGCAGGTGGGACCAGGCCGCCGTAGGCGACGATGGCAGCAACGTCCGGCTGCACTGCGGAGATTTTGGCGATGGCCTCAGCGTCCAGGCGGGCTGCGTGGATGACGTCGATGCCAAGTTCAGCGGCCCGCTGCGCAACGGGCGACGGCGTCAGCACGCGTTTCCGGCCGATGGGTGCATCGGGGCGGGTCAGGACGGCGACGACTTCGAACCCGGCGTTGACGAGTGCGTCAAAGGATGGGACTGCGGCCGCGGGGGTTCCCGCAAAGAGGACCCTCACCCGGCTGCGCCGAAGCTGGCGCCGGGGGCGCTGTTTCCGCCAATGCTTGACCCGCCGAAACTCGACCCCACGCTCTTGGCGCGCTTGGCCGTGGTGCGTTCGGTCACGGCGTCATAGTTGGCGTTGCGGATGGACCGTAGTGCAGCCTTCCGGTCCTCGCCCTCAAGCCGGTCGGTGTAGAGGATGCCGTCCAGGTGGTCGTTTTCATGCTGGAAGCAGCGTGCCAGCATGCCCTCCCCTTCGATGGAGACGGGGTTGCCATGCATGTCCACGCCGGTGACCCGTGTGGACCGGAAGCGGCGGACCGGGAACCCGAGGCCCGGAATGGAGAGGCAGCCTTCCACATGGTCCGGCTGGTAGTCCCCGCTGTTCTCCAGGACCGGATTGATGATGTGTCCTTCGACGCCGTCGATGCGGTAGGTGAAGACGCGCTTGCTGACGCCGACCTGCGGAGCGGCAAGCCCGGCGCCGTCGACGTCCTCCATGGTCTCGGTCATGTCGGCGACCAGTTTGGCAAGCTCGGGTCCGAATTCCGTCACTGGATCGGCGACTGTGCGCAACACAGGATCGCCGATGATGCGGATATTCAGAATAGCCATGCGCTGTTTGTCCTCACGGTTGGCGGCAATTGGAACCTATCCAGTTTAGGTGCAGTGCTGATGGCTGCACGGAGCTAAGCCGTGCGCGCCTGGACAGCTCCTGCCTGGGCGAGCGGCGGAGGTGCGATAGGCAGCAGCGCCGTGCCGGCACCGATCGTGTCGGCGTTCAGTTCCCAGACCCGGCGCAGCGCGCAGAATTTCCACCAGTGGTGCTTAAGGACTTCAGGGTTTGCCCGGACGGGCCGGACCTCTGTCTCACCGATGGCGACCGCCAGCAGGACGGGATTTTCCCCATACTTCCAAGGCTCCCAGGTTCCCGCCTCCGCATCCACGAGGCTCTCTTCCGCCTTCATCCCAGCCACCAACTGCATGACCACTTTGTTATCCAGGGGCTTGACCAGCCCGTCCCGGGTGGTGCCCTTGGTCTTGTAGTCAATCAGGCAGACGCGCCCGTTGATACGTGCTACGAGGTCCAGGGTTCCGGCGTAACCGACGGAATCGTTCCACACCGTGATCTCGGGAGCGATGGGCTCCACCCGGAAAAGTTCCCACCATTCATCGAAGCGCACCGCGAAGGCTTCCTCGCCGTTGGCGGCCAGGGCCTCGCGGGCTTCCTTCATGGCGTGCGGCCGCCCCAGTGCGCGCAGCGCCACCTGTTCGCAGTAGTTATGGACGCGGTCGCCGCGCCGGGCGGCGTCATCCCGGTAGGTTTCGGCAGCCTTGGCGGCACGGTTGATGGCCTGCTTGATCTTGGCAGGGCTGCCCAGGCAGTCCGAGAGCAGCGGGTCATTGGCCAGGCTGCTGGCACCCATGTAACCGAACCAGCCGTCGAGGCCGTGTGGCTGCTGGCTGATCACGGTGGTGATGGAAGGGACGGCGAACTGCTCAGACGTTGACCGTGCGTACATCCGACCGTATTCGGTGGCATGGGCGAGAAGCGGATCAGTCATACAAAAGACTCTTTCACAGGGGGCCGACAAAAGCTCCGGGAGCCGGAGCTGCACACGAAAAAAGGTCCGCTTCCGCTGCTGATGAGCGGAAACGGACCTCTGCGGGTGGGCGATACTGGGTTCGAACCAGTGACCTCTTCGGTGTGAACGAAGCGCGCTACCACTGCGCCAATCGCCCCGATGCATTTGAATGCTAGCCCACCTCTGCCCCATTTCAAAAATCGGCCTCGGCGCCCTCGGCGCCTCCCGGCAAAAGTGCCTCCAGCAGCACCTCCCACCAGCAACCCGGCCGCGGGAGACCGCCAGACGCCGTCGTAAAATTACACAGCTGTAAGTCACTAAACCCCCGGAATCACGCGGAAGCGGGGGGCATCCCGCATCAGGCGGACGGAGCGATTTGGAGTTTCCCGGAACCTCCTATATTGTTTTTACTCGTTGGAACGCGAGGAAATGCCGGAAACGGCAGGGAATCAACCTCCAAAATGCGGACGTAGCTCAGCTGGTAGAGCACCACCTTGCCAAGGTGGATGTCGCGAGTTCGAATCTCGTCGTCCGCTCGCAGGACACTGTCACAGCAAACGTTCCCAGGAACCGAAGCTAACACGGTGGGTTGGCCGAGAGGCGAGGCAGCGGCCTGCAAAGCCGTATACACGGGTTCGAATCCCGTACCCACCTCGGTGAAAACCATGGATTCCGGATCTTTCGGATTCAATGGGCGATTGGCGCAGCGGTAGCGCGCTTCCCTGACACGGAAGAGGTCACTGGTTCGATCCCAGTATCGCCCACTGGCAAGGAAACTTGCCCGCAGTACCACCGGTTTACCGGAACATCCTGCATCCGCGGACGTAGCTCAGCTGGTAGAGCACCACCTTGCCAAGGTGGATGTCGCGAGTTCGAATCTCGTCGTCCGCTCTCTTTTTATCCCATTTGCCGGTCTTCCGGTTCCGGGCGATTGGCGCAGCGGTAGCGCGCTTCCCTGACACGGAAGAGGTCACTGGTTCGATCCCAGTATCGCCCACCACGAAAAGCAGCTCTCCGGAGCTGCTTTTGTCGTTTCGGGTATCCGCTGCTGGCGAACGCAATTCCCTTGGCACCCCTTCTCCGCCCCCGATAGGATCGAATGCGCGAGGAGCAACCTGGCTCCGCGATAGAAGGGAGGTGCTCGTGGGTTTGATTGACGATCTAAAGGGCAAGGCTCAGGGTCTCATCCGCGGTAACGAGCAGGCCATCAAGAACGGCATCAGCAAGGCCGGCGATTTCGTCGACACCAAGACCGGCGGCAAGTACGCAGGCCACGTCGACAAGATCCAGGATGGCGCTTCCAAGCTCGTGGACAAGAACGGAACCCCGGGCCAGGCACCTGCCACCGGGCAGGTTCCCCCGGCTGCTCCTGCAAATCCGGTTCCGCCGGTTGACAGGGCTCCGTAAAGGATTTGGCCAGGGCCTTGCCCTAGCACGTCAACGGGGCGCGGGTCCCGCCGCGAGGCGGCGCCCGCGCCTTTGGCGTTTAAGGACTGTCTATACGCGGCACAGTTGAGGCCGGTTGACCGCGATGCCGTTGCAATTCCCGCTTCCCCAAGCCCCACCGGTAACCTGCGGATATGCCCAAGCCCCCCGCACCTTCCACCACTCCACCTGCCGGCCGGACCCGGATCGAGTCCCGTCCGGTGGTGGCCGGCATCGTCACCGCGCTGGTGGGCTTCACCTCGTCGTTTGCCGTCGTCCTGGCCGGGCTCAGGGCAGTGGGCGCCGATCCCGCGCAGGCAGCGTCCGGCCTGCTGGCGCTGACGCTCGCCGTCGGCCTTGGCGTCCTTGTCCTCGCCTGGCGCTCCAAGGTTCCGGTAACGCTGGCCTGGTCCACGCCGGGCGGGGCGCTGCTTGCGGCGTCAGGGATGCCCGACGGCGGGTGGCCGTCTGCCGTCGGGAGCTTCATTGCCGCCGGGGTGCTGCTGGCCCTGACCGGCCTTGTGCCGGCGCTCGGCAGGGTGATGGCGAAGATCCCCTCCTCCCTGGCCCAGGCGATGCTGGCCGGGGTCCTGCTGCAACTCTGCCTGGCCCCCTTCAAGGCGCTGGGCACGGTGCCCGTGTTTGTGGCGCCGGTAATTCTCTGCTGGCTGGTGATGATGAAGTTCGCTCCGCGGTGGGCCGTGCCCGCTGCCTTGCTTGTGGCCCTGGCCGTGATCGGTGTTTCGTTGGCCTCTGCCGGCACGTCCGTGGATTCGGGTGCCCTGATGCCTGCACTAACGTGGACCACGCCCGCATTCAGCCTGCAGGCCATGGCAGGGATCGCCCTCCCGTTGTTCGTGGTGACCATGGCCTCGCAGAACGTGCCCGGCGTAGCGGTGCTTCGTTCCTTCGGGTATGAAACACCTTGGCAGCCGGCCATGCTGGTCACGGGAGCGGGAACTGTTGCGGCGGCGCCATTTGGCGGCCACGCCATCAACCTCGCGGCGCTGAGCGCGGCGCTGGCCGCCGGCGATGAGGCCGGCGCCGACCGCAGCAGGCGGTGGGTGGCCGGCTTCACGTCCGGACTGCCTGGTGCTGGCCGCCTTCTCCACCGCCCTGGTCTCCGTGGTGAACCAGGCGCCGGCGGGAATGCTCGAAGCCGTGGCGGGTCTGGCCCTGCTGGGCACGCTGGCGTCAGCCGTGTCTGCCGCGCTGGCGGACCCGGAGGACCGCATCGCGCCCGCCGTCACCTTTTTGATGGCAGCTTCGGGCCTGGCCTTTGCGGGCATTGGTTCAGCATTCTGGGCACTCCTGGCCGGCCTGGTGGTCCGGGCAACTCTGGTCAGGCGGCAGAAACCGGAACGCAGCGGCGGTGAACCGGGAACCCGCTAGGAAGGTTCGTGGTTCTGGCCTTCGCGCGCCAGGGCTGTAAGGCGGGACACGGCGCGGAAGTACTTCTTCATGTACCCGCCGGTCATCATTTCCTCGGTGAACAGCTTGTCGAACGGAACACCGCTGGCCAGGATCGGAACGTCCTTGTCGTAGAGGCGGTCCGCCAGCACCACGAAGCGCAGCGCCACAGCCTGCTCGGTAATGGTTTCCACGTTGCGCCACACCACACCGTCAATGCCGTCGATCAACTGGCGGTAGCGGCTGGGGTGCACGCCGGCGAGGTGGTGGATGAGCGTGGAAAACTCGTCCTGTGCCACGGTCTTGCCGTCGAACTCCGCCTTCATGTGGGCATTCAGCTCGCTGTTCCTCAGCGGGGCCGGTGCCGCGGGGAGGCCGCGGTGCCGGAAGTCCTCGCCGTCGATGCGGATGACCTCGAACTGGTCTGCCAGCACCTGGATTTCGCGCTGGAAGTCCACGGCGGCGAACCGGCCGTCGCCCAGGGAGCCCGGCAGGGTGTTGGAGGTGGCGGCAAGTTTGACGCCGGCGTCGGCCAGTTCCCGCATGAGCCGGGACATCAGGACGGCGTCGCCCGGATCGTCCAGCTCGAATTCGTCGATGCAGACCAGTTGGTAGCTGCTCAGGGCGTCCACGGTCTTGCGGAAGGAGAGGGCGCCCACCAGGTTGGTGTACTCCACGAAGGTACCGAAAGCCTTGGGGCCCGGGGCTGCGTGCCACAGGGACGCGAGCAGGTGCGTCTTGCCCACGCCGAAGCCGCCGTCCAGGTAAATGCCGGCCCTGGACTCGTCCTTCTTGCCGAACAGCTTCTTGAAAAGCCCGCCCCCGTTGCCCGACCCCACGCCGTCGGCGAATCCCTGCAGTTCACGCACTGCGGCGGCCTGGCTGGGCTGTTTGGGGTCCGGGCGGTAGCTCGAAAAGGAGACCTCGCCAAACCGCGGCGACGGGTAGAAGCCCTTGAGGAGCTCGTCCACCGAGACTGCCGGGGTGCGGGCGGCAAGCTGTTCGATCTGTACCAAGGTGGTCCGTTCTGCTGGTGGTTGGTCCCCAGAAAGGATACCGGCAATGCGGACCGTACCCGGGCGGGAGGCCGTCCTGCCGCCCGCCACGTGATGAAGGCAACATTTCCCCCTGTTAACGGAATACGGACAACCTCCCGGGCGCTGGCTAGGGTGGGAAGAGGTTCCAACGCATGTTCCGCGGTTTCCCGTGCTCTTACTGAAAGGCCAAGCCATGCCCTACCCGGTTGAACAGAATGAGAAGTTCGCAGCCTATGCCCACCCGGAGCGGCTCGTTTCCACCGAGTGGCTCGCAGCTGCCATCGAAGGCGGCGCAGTGGCAAACGGCGAACTCGTCGTGGTGGAGTCCGACGAGGACGTGCTGTTGTACGAGACCGGCCACATTCCGGGCGCGGTCAAGATCGACTGGCACACCGACCTGAACGACGAAGTGTCCCGCGACTACGTTGACGGCGCCGCATTCGCCGAACTGGCCGCATCCAAGGGAATTTCCCGGGACAGCACCGTGGTGATCTACGGCGACAAGTCCAACTGGTGGGCTGCCTACGCCCTCTGGGTGTTCACGCTCTTCGGCCACCAGGACGTCCGGCTGCTCGACGGCGGCCGGGACAAGTGGGTTGCCGAAGGCCGGGAACTGACCAAGGACAAGCCAACGCCTGTCCGCGGCAACTACCCGGTGGTCGAGCGCGATGACGCTCCCATCCGGGCCTTCAAGGACGATGTCCTGGCCCACCTGGGCAAGCCGCTCATCGACGTCCGCTCCCCCGAGGAATACACCGGCCAGCGCACCCACATGCCGGCCTACCCGGAAGAGGGCGCGCTGCGCGGCGGACACATCCCCACCGCTGCGTCCGTCCCGTGGGCCCGCGCCGCTGCCGCCGACGGCACCTTCCGCAGCCGGGAGGAACTTGAGGCGATCTACCTTGGCGAGGCCGGCCTGGCCCAGGGTGACGACGTGGTGGCTTACTGCCGCATCGGCGAACGATCCAGCCACACCTGGTTCGCGCTCAAGTACCTCCTGGGCTTCGATTCCGTCCGCAACTACGACGGATCCTGGACCGAGTGGGGCAACGCCGTGCGCGTTCCCATCGTCAAAGGCGCTGAGCGCGGGTCCGTACCCGTCGCCGTCGGAGCCTGACCCTCTGCTCCCCCGCGTAGACTTGGACCGATGACTACTCAAGCTTTGCCTTCCGCCCTGGCGGCGATTGTGGACGACTTCCAGGCCCTGTCCGAACCCGAAAGGCTTCAGTTGCTGCTGGAGTTCTCGGAAGGACTGCCGGAGCTCCCCGACCGGCTCAAGGACCACCCTGAGCTCCTTGAGCAGGTGGTGGAGTGCCAGTCGCCGCTGTTCCTCACCATCGAGACAGAGTCCAACGACGCCGGTCCCGCCGGCGAAGTGCGCCTCTACTTCAAGGCTCCCGCCGAGGCTCCCACCACGCGGGGTTTTGCCGGTGTCCTGCACGAGGGGCTGGACGGCCTTTCCGCAGCAGAGATCCTGTCTGTCCCGGATGACATGCCGGAACTGCTGGGGCTCACCCGCGCCATCACGCCGCTGCGCATGCGCGGCATGACCGCCATGCTGGGCAGGATCAAGCGCAAGGTGGCCGCCGCGTCCGGCGCCCAGTCCTGACCGCCCATTCATGGCGCGCAGAAACTCAGCCCAGGGAACCCCGGCTACAGCGGCATTGACCGCGGCCGGGGTTCCCTTTGTGCTGCACCCGTACACCCACGATCCCTCCGCCGCGAGCTACGGCGCCGAAGCTGCGCAGGCCCTGGGCATGGATCCGTCCCGCGTCTTCAAGACGTTGATGGTGGACGTTGAGGGCAGGCTCGCGGTGGGCATCGTTCCGGTGAGCGGGGCCCTCGACCTGAAGGCCATGGCCGCTGCCATGGGCTCCAAAAAGGCTGCCATGGCCGATCCTGCTGCAGCCCAGCGGCGCACCGGATACGTCCTGGGTGGCATCTCCCCGCTGGGCCAGCGCCAGCCGTCCCCCACGGTGCTGGATTCCAGTGCCCTGGCCCTGGACACCGTGCTGGTGTCCGGCGGCAGGCGGGGCCTGGATATTGAGCTCGCCCCAACTGACCTGGTCCGCCTGACGGGCGCGGTCACCGCCCCCATCAGTTCACTTCCGGCCGGGTAAACCTCCGCCGTTCGCAGACTTTTCAGGACCAGTGTGCCGGCCGGTGAAATTGTCCATGGTCCGGTTGACTCCGAGGACGTCCATGAGCCGGTCAAAAACGCTGACCGGAAGGATACGGAGGACCGGAAGCAGGTTCACCAGGGGCGGCAGGACCAGCTTCCTGTGGCCGGCCTCGATGGCATCGAGGACCTTGGCGGCCACGTCCTCTTCCTGGAGGATCGGGAGGAGCATGGGCCAGCGGGTCTGGACGCCGGCGAACATCCCGGTGTCGATGTAATACGGGCACACCACCAGCGTGTTGACCCCGAGTTGGGCGGCACGGACCTCGGCGCGCAGAGACTCATTGAAGCCGAAGGGGCGAACTTGCTGGCGGAGTAGTCAGTCTGCCTGGCGACCCCCACCAGTGCGGCGGCGCTGGCAACGGTGACGACGGTTCCGTGGCGCCGGCTTGCCATCCCGGCGAGGAACGCGCGCGTCACCCAATACAGCGCCATGACGTTGACCTTCATGGTCCGTTCGATGGCCTCATCCGTGGTATCAAGGAGCGGTTGGCCGCTGACCACCCCGGCATTGTTGACCAAGACATCCACGGGCCCGGCCGCAGCGGCGGCCGTCACCACGGCTTCCCGGTCAGTGACGTCGACGATCCGGGCCTCGGCCGACCCTCCTGCGGCGCGGATCTCGTCACGAACCGCTGCCCCTGCTTCAGCATCTACATCCCAGATCACCACCCGGCTTCCGCGCCGCGCCGCTCCCAGCGCCAGGCGGCGGCCCAGCCCGCTTCCACCTCCCGTAATCAACAGTGTTGCCCCGGAAAGTCGGGTTCCTCTGGCCATGTCGGTTCTCCTGGTGTTTGGTGGAACGGGTGTGGGCAGGGCAAGCCCTACCGTCTGCGGGGGAAGCGGCCCATGAGGGTGACTGCGCCCTTCATGATGCGGGCGTAGGCGCGGTTGGACATGCCGGGGGTTGGCGCCACCCTGAGCAGCCGCTGCACGGCAATGGTTTGCGGCTCGGTGTATTTGAGGATGCCTTCCCGGCCGTGGCGGCGTCCGGCGCCGGAGTCCTTCATCCCGCCAATCGGCGCGTCATGGGAAGCCCAGGTTGCGGCATAGCCTTCGTTGACGTTGACGGTTCCCGTCAAAAGCCGGCGGCCCACCTCTTCCCCGTGGCGGGCAGACCAGACGCTGCCGTTCAGCCCAAAGTCGGAATCATTGGCCATTGCCACGGCTTCGTCGTCGTCCGCTGCCCGGTAGACGGCCACCACGGGACCGAACGTCTCCTCCCGGGCCAGGAGCATCTCCGGGGTGACTCCTGCCAGGACCGTGGGTTCGTAGAACAACGGTCCCAGGTCCGGCCTCCGCCGTCCGCCGGCGAGGAGTTGTGCCCCCTTGGCCAGCGCGTCCTGGACGTGGCGGTCCACGCGCTCCACCTGTGCCACGCTGATGAGTGACCCCATGCCGATGTCCCAGTCCGGTCCCGGGCCCATCCGGATCGCCTTCACCTGGTCAGTAAACGCCGCGAGGAAACCGGCATGCACGTCAGCATGGACGTAAATCCGTTCGATGCTCACGCACAGCTGCCCGGAGTTGGAAAAACAGGCGTGGACGGCGCCGCTGGCTGCCTTGGCAACGTCCGCATCGGCCAGCACCAGCATGGGGTTCTTGCCGCCAAGTTCGGCGGAGAAGCCGATCAGCCGCTCGCCGCATTGCCGGGCCACGGTCTTGCCGGTCTGCGAGGAACCGGTGAACATCAGGAAGTCCACCCGCCCGATCAAGGCGGGGCCAATCTCTGTGCCTGGTCCCGTGACGATCTGGAACAGGTCCGCGGGCAGGCCGGCCTCGCGGAGCAGTTTGAGCATCAGCAGGGCCGTGAAGGGCGTCTGGGAATCCGGCTTCAGGACGATGCCGTTGCCTGCCAGGAGGGCGGGCAGGGCGTCGGAGACCGCGAGGGTAAGCGGGTAGTTCCAGGGGCTGATGACCCCCACCACTCCCTTGGGCACACGGTATTCGGTGGTGCGGGTCAGGACAGGGGCGGCCCCCTTCCGGCGCCGCGGCCCCAGGTACCGCTCGGCGCTGCGCTCGTAATAGTTGGCCGTCAGCACGACGTCCGCGAACTCCTCAAAGGCACTCAGCCGGGCCTTGCCGCTTTCGGCCTGCACCAGGTCCAGGATGTCCTGTTCCCGGTCCAGCAGCAGCCTGCGGAAGCTGCGCACCACCGCCCGGCGTTCGGTGACCGGGAGCCCGGCCCAACGCTGCTGGGCGAGGCGTGCGCGGTCAACGGCGGCGCCGACGTCGTCCGTGGTGCACACCGGCACTTCGCCCACCAGGGTCCCGTCGAAGGGGGCGTGGGAAGCCTGGCTTGGCCGGCCTGCTGCGGCCGCCACCAGTTGGGAAAGATCCGCAGCCAGGAGCCGCCCCCGGTCAATCAACGCCCCGGTCCCCTGTTGTTTCGCCATGTCACGCCCCCGTTGCGGTGTGTTGTGCCGCTGATTCCGGGCCAGGCCTGGAACCGGGATTGAGGCGGGGCGCAAGCTGTTGACGGAGCCAGGCCTTCACCAGCCGCTCCCAGCGTTCGGGATCGACGTTCCATTCCTTGGTGTGCCGCGCATGGTTGAACGTTTCGAAGGTCACCATCTCCGGGTTCCGTTCAGCCAGCAGGGCGGAGGGTCCGTACGGTACGTACTCGTCGTCGACGCTGTGGATGATGAGGGTGGGCGTGCGCAGTTCGACGGCCCGGGACACCCAGTCCATGACTTTGAGGTCCACCGGTGCGGACAGGCCGGTGAGCCTGCGTCCCAGTGGATGGCCCAGCATCAGCTGCCCGTACCTGCCCACCAGCGACGGGATCCGGTTCAGCTGCGCGTGGTGCGCCAGGACGGTGACCCAGTCGATGACCGGTGCGTCGAGCACCATGGCCCGGATCAGGTGCCGGTGGCGGGAGAGGTCTGCGGTCTGCAGGCAGATGGCTCCGCCCATGGACCAGCCGAACAGGACCACTTCCTCGGCACCGTGGGCCAGGGCGTAATCGATGGCGGCTTCGATGTCCTGCCACTCCGTTGAACCCAGGCCATACCGTCCATCGTCAGCCGAGGGCGCCAGTCCGTCGTTCCGGTAGGACACCAGCAGGCTGGTCAGTCCCAGTTCCAGGGCCGGGCCCACCGCCCGGAGGGCCTCCTGCCGGGTGGCACCGCGGCCGTGCACCATGATGGCCCAGGTGCGGGCCGTTCCCTTGGCGCGCACCAGCCAGGCCGGCGCTTCGCCCCGCTCGACGGGAATCAGCACATCTTCGGCAGGAATCCCGACGGCGGCCGGGTCCGGGTAGGTGGCGCCGCTCCACCATCCCCAGCGCGCGGTTGAGAGGTCCCCGCTGTAGACGGCTTCGACCTCGCGCAGGACCGTCCGTTCCGCCGGTGAGTAGGAAATGATGCGGCCGATGCGGGCGTGGCCCTTGCCGCCGTCGAAAAAGAATCCGTAGACCCCATCCACCGTGGTGTCATCGTTGGCAGCCAGGATCACCTGCTGCTTTTGCCCGTCACGGATCACGGCCAGCACTTCCTTGTCCGCCGCCCGTTGCCGGGCCGGGGTGATTACGCGGCGGGCGAAGTACACGGCGAGCGCTGAGGACCCTGCTCCCAGCAGGCTTGCCACCGAGCCGCCGGCAATCGCCCCGCCGATGGCCCACTTCGCCCCCGGCGACATGCCGCCGGAGTCCCGGGTGGGTGCAGTCATTGCAGGGCGCGCTCGCCGGAAAGGTGCCATGGGACTATTCTTACCGGCCCTGCCGCCGATACCTGCATTCCAGGACGGGACCGGCACGTCGCCCTGCGGCGTGCGGCGTGCACCGGAAGTGCAGTGCAGGCCTCCCCGCGCGGCGCTAGGCTAAGGCCATGAGTGATCCCATCGTCATCCTGACCGAAGAACCACTGGGCGCGGAAGACCGCCTGAACATTGAACGGCTGGTGGATGGCGGGGACAGCCGCCTGCTGGTCCTGGTGCCGGCAAACACGGAGCGGCACCTGCTGGTGGACTTCCTCGAAAACCTGTCCCTGCTGGACGTTGCCAAGGCATTCCGTGAGCTCGCGGCACGCAACCCGGACGCCGCCGTCGAACGGGCCCACGCGGACGAAACCCTTGCGGCATCACTTGCTGCGCTGGAGGGGCTGGGTTCCGGGGTGACCGGCCAGGTGGTGGACGGCAAGGCCGTGGACAGCCTGGTGGCCAAGGTCCGGGAAACCGGAGCGTCCCAGGCCGTGGTGATCACCAGGCCGCATGCCGTGGCCGACACCTTCCACACGGACTGGGCCAACAAGGCACAGGACCAGCTGGGCGTCCCTGTGCTCCATCTATACGCCGGTTCGGGATTTATCGGCGACTCCTGAGCGTTGGAAATGCTATGAGCATCTTTGGAAACAGCATCTTCGGTAACAAGGCAACGGACATGATTGGTGGCGGCCAGGAAAGTGCCGCACGGGCAAACGCGGTCCAGAAAACCGACGCCCAGTGGCGGGAGGAGCTGACCCGGGAGGAGTACCACGTCCTCCGCCAGGCCGGGACGGAACGGCCTTATACCGGCGAGTACTGGGACACCCATACCGAGGGCGTGTACCAGTGCCGTGCCTGTGGTGCCGAACTGTTCACCAGCAACGAGAAGTTCGATTCGCACTGCGGCTGGCCCTCCTTCTGGGCTCCGCTGGCTGAGGGGAAGGTCCGCTACATCCACGACCGCACCCTGGGTATGGAACGGATCGAGGTGCGGTGCGGGTCCTGCGACTCCCACCTGGGCCACGTGTTCGAGGGCGAGGGCTATGGCACACCCACCGACCAGCGCTACTGCATCAATTCGGTGTCCCTCCGGCTGGTCAGCAAGGACGACGCCGAAGGCGGTTCGCAAGGCTAAGGCGCACCCCCGGCCCCCGGGCCAGGCGGGCCCAGGCGCACCATCACAGGCCAAGCACCAAGCAAGGCCTCCCCAGCCCTCGCGCTGTTCCAACAGCCGGGGGCTGGTCTCGTACCAGGCCCGCACCCACCGAGCATAAGTCTTTCTTACTCATCCGACCTTCGGGCATAAGCCGTTCTTGCCGCTTGTTACGCTCACCAGAGAGACGCAAGCACCCAGAAAGGCAGCCGACGATGACAGAGACCCTGACCACCGCTGTTACCGGTATTTCCCCCCAGAACCAGGACTGGCTCCGTCTGAAGACGGCAGCCACGGCACTGCAGGCGCTGCAGGTCAAGGACGGGTCCATCCCGGATCCTGCCGATCACATTGGGGCAGCCGACCACGTGGAAACCATCGTGACGGCGATCAGGGCCCTGTCCCCCGCCTTCCCGCACGACGCCGCTTACCTTGAGGCTGCCTGTGCCGACTTCGAGGTCTGGGCCGCCGGCGGCTTTGCGGTGCCGGACTTCCTGTCCTCCCTGCTGGCGTTCCAGCCGCAGGAACTGCGCCAGGACGGCCTGCAGCATCTGGTGGTCTTTCCCATGTACACCCAGAACGGCAGCAGCAACCGCCTGGTGGAGGCCGTGCTGGTCGAGGTGATCTGGCCGGAGTTCATCAACGGGCTGGAAGCAGGGGGATACTCCAACAAGCTGTTCGTCCCCATCCGGTTCGTCGACTTCACCCCGGGCTACGACACGAACTCTGCCGTCCTGTTCCCCGAGACGGTGGCGGTCAGCCAGACCCCCACCTTTACCTGGGGTGCCATCTTCGCCGACCGCGAGGCCGCCCGGTTCCGCCGCGTCCTGAAGGCCGCCGCGGAGATCACCTCCCTGGAACTGCCGGAAGGCGCCGCGGAACTCCTGGCGGACCAGGACCTCACCGAGGCCACGTTCGTGATGTGGGACCTGATCCACGACCGGACCCACATGCGTGGCGACCTGCCTTTCGACCCCTTCATGATCAAGCAGCGCATGCCCTACTTCCTGTATTCGCTGGAGGAACTGCGCTGCGACCTCACCGCTTTCCGCGAGTCTGTGCGGATCGAAAAGGACGAGGACGCCGACCCCGAAGCCCGGCGGCACGCGAAGCTGGTGCAGTACGCCATCATCTTCGACCGCATCTTCCGCTTCGCCATCACCGGCAGCCGGATCCGCAACTACGACGGCCTCGGCGGCCAGCTCCTCTTCGCCTGGCTGCACCAGCAGCACGTGCTGCATTGGACGGACACGCGGCTTACCATCGACTGGGATGAGGTGGCGGACGCCGTCATCGCTTTGGGAGCCGGCATCGACGAACTGTACTGGCGTTCCATCGACCGGCCCAAGACCGCCCACTGGCTGGCGGCCTACAAGCTGGTGTCCGCCACCGTCACCCCGAACCCGGCCTCCGTGTGGGCCAAGGGCCCGGATGCGCTGCCGCTGGCGGGGACACCCCGCGGCCTCACGGACCAGGTCCTGGATGACGAATTCCCGCTGTCCATGTTCTACGAGGCACTGGAGAAGAAGATGCGCCCGGTTATTGAGTCCACCGCCGGCATCACCGGCCGTTCCGCGCTGTGACAAGTACGGCCACAGGCGCCGCGACTGGCTCTGCGCCGGCGCGCGTCCTGGTCACGGGCGGCAGCGGCGCCTCGGGGATCGCCGTGGCCCGCGCCCTCGCCTCGGCCGGCCACCGCGTGGCCACGGTGGGCTCGGATGAGGCCAGGATCAGGGCGGCCGCGGAGAAAGCGGGCGACGGCGTCACCCCCTTCACGTGCGACCTGGCGGATTTGGAAAACGTCAGGAAGCTGCGCGGCGAGGTCGGCGCAGCATTCGGGCCCGTGGACGCCGTGATCCACCTGGTGGGTGGCTGGCGCGGGGCCAAGGGGATCCCCGACCAGACCGACGACGACTGGGACTTCCTGGAACGCGGCGCCGTCACCACGCTGCGGAACGTGTCGCGGGTCTTCTTCGAAGATATCGCGGCGTCCGCCTCCGGCAGGTTCGTGATGGTGTCGTCCACCGCGCTGGACAAGCCCACCGCGGCAGTAGCCAGCTATGTCGCAGCGAAGGCAGCGGCGGAAGCCTGGACCATGGCCGTGGCCGACGGCTTCCGCCGGGCGTCCGAGGCCGGCGGCGGCAACGCCGCTGCCGTCGTCCTGGTGGTCAAGGCGCTGGTGGACGACGAACTCCGCCGCGCCCACCCGGAGCGGAAGTTCCCCGGGGCGACGGACGTGGCCGACCTTGCTGCCGCCGTCGTACGGCTTTTCGGCACCCCGTCCACCGAACTCAACGGTGCCCGGCTCCGGCTGGCGGACTGACGGCCGTGACTGTCCCTAAACTGAAAGCGTGAGCATCCCTATGACGACAACAGCAGAAACCGGCACGGCGCTGCGGCTGCACGATCCCAACGTGCGCGGCTTCGCTTCGGACAACTATTCCGGCGTCCACCCTGAGGTTTTGGCGGCCCTGGCCGCGGCCAATGAAGGGCACCAGGTCTCCTACGGCGAAGACGACTACACCGCACGGCTGCAGGAACTGATGGTTGAGCACTTTGGGCCCGGCATTGAATGCTTCCCGGTGTTCAACGGCACCGGAGCCAACGTCCTGTCCCTGCAGTCCCTGCTCCCCCGCTGGGGTGCCGTGGTCTGTGCCTCCACCGCCCACATCAACATGGACGAAAACGGTGCTCCGGAACGCATCGGCGGCCTCAAGCTCCTGCACGTTCCCACCCCCGACGGCAAGCTGACCCCCGAACTGATTGACCGGGAGGCCTGGGGCTGGGGCGACGAGCACCGGGCCCAGCCGCTGGCCGTGTCCATTACCCAGACCACGGAACTGGGCACCTGCTACACACCGGAAGAGATACGCGCCATTGCCGACCACGCGCACGCCAAAGGCATGAAGCTGCATATGGACGGCGCGAGGCTGGCCAATGCGGCCGCCCACCTTGGCGTGCCCCTGCGCGCCTTCACCAGGGACGCCGGGGTAGACATCCTGTCCTTCGGCGGCACCAAGAACGGACTGCTCTTTGGCGAAGTGGTCGTGGCGCTGAACCCGGAAGCAGCCCACGGCCTGCTCTACCTGCGCAAGATGGACATGCAGCTCGCCTCCAAGATGCGCTTCATGTCCGCCCAGTTCATCGCTTTGCTGGAAGGCGACCTGTGGCTGCGCTCGGCCTCGCACGCCAACGCCATGGCTGCCCGGCTCCGCGCCGCCGTCGACACCATCGACGGCGTACGGCCCACCCAGAAGACCGAATCCAACGGCGTCTTCGCCGTCCTGCCTCCCGGAGTGGCGGACAGGCTGCGCAACTCCTTCCGGTTCTACGACTGGGACGAAGCCACAGGGGAAGTCCGGTGGATGTGTTCCTTTGACACCACCGAGGAGGACGTTGATGCCTTTGCCGCAGCAATCCGCCATGAGCTCCGGGATTACCGGGACCCGCAGGCCGGCTGAGCGTCCGCTGACGGCGAGCCTTCCTGCCCCGCACCGCCCCGCACCGTAATCTGCCAAGGTGAACGCACTTGACCAGGTTCCCCCGGATTTTCTCCATGCCTTGGGAACCCTCAGGAAAGCCCGGTGCCGCAAGGAACTGCGGCTCGCGGAGATCCCTGCCCCTGCACGCCTGGCACCCTTCGCCGTCGCGCTGGGCGCCGAAGTCATGGCGCCCGGCGTTGCTACGCCTTCCACCCCCGTGCACGGACCGGCGGCGCTGGCCTTCGCCGCCGCCTCCGGAACGGCCGGCCCTGCGGCGGATGAGGACGAAACGGAACTCGCCACCGGGCGCTTCATCCTGCTGCACGACCCCGAGGGCTCCGCGGTGTGGGACGGGGAATTCCGCATCGTCACCTACATCCGCGCCGAGCTGGAACCGGAGATGGGTAACGACCAGATGCTGGGGACCGTGGCGTGGACCTGGCTGGTAGAGGCACTGGAAAACCACAAGGCCGGCTACCGGGCAGCGGGCGGTACCGCAACCCGGGTCCTCTCCGAAAGCTTCGGCACCCTGGCGGAGCGGCCGGGGTCGATCGACATCGAACTCCGGGCCTCCTGGACCCCCGATTCCTCCGACGTCCAGGCCCACCTTGAGGCCTGGTCCGACATGGTGTGCACGTTCGCCGGCCTCCCACCGCTGCCCGACGGCGTCACCGCGCTCCCGCCCCGCCGCCGAAGCCAACAGAACGGTTATGGCACAGCCCGGTAAACTGGGGGCATCATGACCCTAAACACTCCGGAAAACACCACAGCCGGCGTCCCGGCTGCTGCTGCCGCACCCCACATCACCGTGGAGGGCTTTGACAGCCCCATCCCCGAAATCATCGACCTTGACGCTCCACGGGATGGCGTTCCGCTGGTTATCGAGACCCAGTCCGGCCTGGAGCGCTGCGCCGCTGCCATCGCCGCCGGGACCGGACCCGCGGGGGTGGACGCCGAACGCGCTTCCGGCTTCCGCTACGGGCAACGCGCCTTCCTGGTGCAGATCCGCCGCGAGGGCGCCGGCACATGGTTGATCGATCCGGAGCCGTTCGGAAACCTGGAGATTATCAACGACGCCCTGCGCGGCGTCGAGTGGATTTTGCACGCTGCCAGCCAGGACCTGCCCTGCCTGTCCGAGCTGGGCATGTGGCCGGACAAGCTCTTCGACACCGAACTCGCCGCCCGGCTTGCGGGGCTGCCCCGCGTAGGGCTGGCCGCGGTCATCGAACAGCTGCTGGGGTTCGGGCTGGCCAAAGAGCACTCCGCGGCCGACTGGTCCACCCGCCCACTGCCTGAGCCATGGCTGCGCTACGCTGCACTTGACGTCGAAGTCCTGGCCGAACTGCGCGAGGAACTCATCGAACTGCTGCAGGCCAACGGAAAACTGGAGTACGCCGAGCAGGAATTCGCAGCCATCCTGGCAGCCGGCATCGCTCCCCCGCGCGTGGACCCGTGGCGCAAGACCTCCGGCCTGCACCAGATCCGCGACCGCCGCCAGCTCGCCGCGGTCCGCGAGCTGTGGCTGGAACGCGATTCGCTGGCGCAAAAACGCGACGTGGCCCCCGGCAGGCTGCTTCCCGATTCAGCCCTTGTGGCAGCGGCGAAGGCCATGCCGACCACTGTTCCGCAACTGCTCACCACCAAGGGGTTCCACGGCCGAGCCGCACAGCGCGAAGCTCCCCGCTGGCTGCGCTGCATCTCTGCGGCCCGCGCCTTGGAGGAACTGCCTCCGCTGCACCTGGCCACCAACGCTCCGCCGCCGCCCCGGGTCTGGGCTGACCGGGATCCGGAAGCAGCCGCCCGCCTGGCCACGGCCCGGCCCCTGCTCCAGGCGAAGGCCGAGGAACTGGACCTGCCGCTGGAAAACCTTTTGACCCCTGACTACCTGCGGCGGGTGGCGTGGCGGCCGCCGGCCGAGGTCACGGAGGATTCGATCGCCGCAGAGCTGCTGGCGCTCGGCGCCCGAAAGTGGCAGGTTGAACTCACCGCTCCCCTGATCGCCGGTGCGTTCCTGGACCCGCAGCCGCTGCCGCCCAAGGAGGCCAAGGCGCCCGCAACGGCGGGCGGCCAGTAGCCCGCGCGATTCCAGCCCTTGCAGGCTAAGTTACTCACGAGTAACATCGATGTGACCCACGTCAGGCTGCTGCCGTCCTTCGGCATGCACCGGCGCGTTACGTCTCGATGAGGAGTTACACGTGAGCCAGCACGGAAGCGGCGCATCCCAGCGCACTGTCCGCGACGTCGTCTTTGTGGACGGCATCCGCACACCCTTCGGCAGGGCCGGCGAGAAAGGAATCTACGCCGGAACCCGGGCCGACGACCTGATCGTGAAATGCATCCGCGGCCTGCTGCGCCGCAACCCGTCCCTCCCGCCGGAGCGGATCGATGAGGTGGCCATTGCCGCCACCACCCAGACCGGCGACCAGGGCCTCACGCTGGGCCGGACCGCGGCCCTGTTGGCCGGCCTGCCCCGCTCCGTCCCCGGGTTCGCCATCGACCGCATGTGCGCCGGCGCCATGACTGCTGTCACGACGACGGCCGGCGGCATCGGCTTCGGCGCCTACGATGTGGTGATTGCCGGCGGCGTGGAGCATATGGGCCACCATCCGATGGGCTCCGGGGCGGACCCCAATCCGCGGTTCATGTCCGAACGCCTGGTGGACCCTGCGGCCCTGAACATGGGCAACACTGCAGAGAACCTGCACGACCGCTTCCCCGCCATCACCAAGCAGCGCACCGACGCGTACGCGGTGGCCTCGCAGGACAAGCTGGCAGCCGCCTACCAGGACGGGCAGATCCAGCCCGACTTGGTTCCCGTCGCCGCCCGCAAGCCCGGCGAGGGCTGGACGGTGCACAGCAAGGACGAGCCTCCCCGGCCCGGCACCACCCTGGACGACCTGGCCGGTCTGCGTACGCCGTTCCGCGCACACGGCCGGGTCACCGCCGGAAACGCGGCCGGCCTCAACGACGGCGCAACTGCGGCGGTCCTGGCATCCTCCGACGCCGCCGCAGAACTGGGCCTGCCGGTGAAGATGCGGCTGGTCAGCTACGCCTATGCCGGCGTGGAGCCCGAAGTCATGGGCATCGGCCCCGTCCCCGCCACCGAAAAGGCGCTGCAGAACGCAGGACTGACCATTGATGACATCGGCCTGTTCGAAATCAACGAGGCATTCGCCGTCCAGGTCCTGAGCTTCCTGGACCATTACGGCATTGCCGACGACGACCCCCGGGTCAACCGGTACGGCGGCGCCATTGCGGTGGGCCACCCGCTCGCTTCCTCCGGCGTGCGGCTGATGATCCAGCTGGCCCGCCAATTCGAGGAAGACGCGTCCGTCCGTTACGGGATCACCACCATGTGCGTCGGCCTGGGCATGGGCGGCACCGTGATCTGGGAAAACCCGCACCACCCCGACTACAGTGGAACCCCCTCCGGCGAGACCGCCGCCGCTACCGTTTCCGAAGGAGCCCTGGCATGAGCGCCGCAGACTTCCGCAAGTTGGCCGACCTCTTCCCCAACGAAACCGTGACCCATTCCTACGTGCAGGACATCACCCTCCCGGCCACGGCAGGAAAACCAAGCCCCGGCACCTTCGCCCTGGTCACCCTGGACAACGACCTGGACCACACCAAGCCCACCACCCTGGGCCCCAACACCCTGGTGGAGCTGGGGACCGTGCTGGAGGGCCTGCGGGGCCGCGCGGCCCGCGGCGAAATCGTGGGCGTCGGCGTCACCGGCAAGCCGCATTACCTGGTGGCCGGCGCGGACCTCTCCGCCGTGAAGTCACTGGAAGAACGCGAGCACGGACTGTGGATGGCACAGCTGGGCCATGACGTCTACGCCACACTGGCCAACCTGGGCGTCCCCAGCTTCGCGTTCATCAACGGCGCTGCCCTGGGCGGGGGCCTGGAGATCGCCCTGCAGTCCACTTACCGCACGGTCTCCACGGGGGCCGGCGCCCTGGCGCTGCCGGAGGGATTCCTTGGCCTGGTGCCCGGCTGGGGCGGCGTCTACATCCTGCCCCGCCTGGTGGGTCCGGAGAACGCGGTCAAGGTCATGATCGAGAACCCGCTCAGCAACAACCGGACCCTCACCGGCACCCAGGCCTTCGCCATGGGCATCGCGGACGCCGTCTTCGAGCCCGCCGACTTCCTGGAACAGTCACTGGCCTGGGCAGCCGGCGTCATCTCCGGCGAGGTGGTCCCGGAGCGGCCCAACGCCGTCGACCCTTCCTCCCCCGACGCTGCGGCCCGCTGGACCGCCGCGGTTGAAGCCGGCCGCAGGTTCGTGGAGGGCAAGACCTCCAATGCCTCCCCGGCCCCCGCCAAGGTCCTGGAACTCCTCGAGGCCAACCGGACCATGACGGCCGCGGAATCCGCCGCCCTGGAATGCGAGACGCTGGCCGGACTCATGCAGACGGACGAGTTCCGTTCCACGGTCTACGCGTTCCTGGACCTGGTGCAGAAGCGTGCCAAGCGCCCCGCCGGAGCCCCCGACCGCAAGTTGGCCCGCCCCGTCACCAAGGTGGGCGTGGTGGGCGCCGGGCTGATGGCCGGCCAGCTGGCACTGCTGTTCGCCCGCCAGTTGAAGGTGCCGGTGGTCCTGACCGACATCGACCAGGCGCGGGTGGACAAGGGCGTGGCCTACGTCCATGCCGAGGTGGACAAGCTGCTGGCCAAGCAGCGCATCAGCCAGGACGCCGCCAACCGCACCAAGGCACTGGTGACGGGATCGGTGTCGAAAGAGGTGTTCGCGGACGCCGACTTCGTGATCGAGGCGGTCTTCGAGGAACTGCACATCAAGAAGCAGGTGTTCGCCGAGCTGGAGGGGATCGTGGGGCCGGAGTGCATCCTGGCCACCAACACGTCCTCCCTGTCCGTGACGGAGATGGCCGCCGACCTGCAGCACCCCGAGCGGCTGGTGGGTTTCCACTTCTTCAACCCGGTCGCCGTCATGCCGCTCCTGGAGATCGTCCGGGCCCCGCGGACCGATGACGCTGTCCTGGCCACCGCCTTCGAACTGGCCAAGGCCCTGAAGAAGACGGGCGTTCTGGTCAAGGACGCCGCGGCGTTCGTGGTCAACCGCATCCTGCTCCGGCTCATGGGCGAAGTGACGGCTGCGTTCGACGAAGGCACCCCGGCGGAAGTGGCAGACACCGCGCTGCGTCCCATGGGCCTGCCTATGACGCCTTTCACGCTGCTGGCCATGGTGGGCCTGCCGGTGGCACAGCACGTCCAGGAATCGCTGTATGCAGCTTTCGGGGAACGCTTCCCGGTGTCCGACAACCTGAAGAAGCTCATCGACAACAACGTCAAGGCGTTGTGGGAGGCTGCGCCGGACGGCTCGCGGGCCATCCCGGCTTCCACGTTGGAGCTGATGTCCTTCGGTACCAGCCCTTCCACTGGAGAGCAGGTGCTGCGCCGCGTCCAGGATGCCCTGGCTGAGGAAATCGGACTGATGCTGGACGAGGGCGTCGTGGCAGGGCCCGAGGACATCGACCTTTGCATGATCCTTGGCGCGGGCTGGCCGATGTTCCTGGGCGGCATCACGCCGTACCTGGACCGCGTGGGCGCCTCGGAACGGGTCAACGGCAAGCGTTTCCTGGCCCCCGGCGTCGCCTCACCGGCGCAAGGCTAGCAGCGGCAGGCTGCCTGGCCCGCAAGGGCCAGGCAGCACACGCGGTCAGGCCGGCACCAGCCGGCCGCCGTCGAGCGCCAGAATGCGGTCCGCCGCCGAGCGTGCATAGGCCAGGTCATGGGTGACCAGCACGACGGCGGCGCCCCCCGCCGCTGCTGACCGTACAGCGGCGTCGAGCAGGGCCAGCCCGTCCCCGTCCAGCGCCACGGTGGGCTCGTCCAGCGCCAGGACGGCGGGCTTGCGGGCCAGGACGGTAGCCAGGGCCAGGAGGCGCTGGGCTGACGCCGGCAGCTCGGCCGGATGGTCTTCAGCCGCAGCCGCCAGGCCCACCGCCCGCAGTGCCGCTGCGGCACGGTCCTTCACCGCTGCCGGACCCACCAGGCGGTCCAGCCCGAAGCTGACCTCCCGGTGCACGGTCCGCTCAAACAACTGGTCACGCGGCTGCTGGAACAGCAGGCCCACCGAGGCCGCGGTCCTCCCCACCGGGGTTCCGGCGATGTCAGTGCCGCCGACTGCCACGCGGCCAGATGTGGGCCGCAGCAGGCCGTTGAAGTGCCGCAGGAGGGTCGACTTGCCGGCGCCGTTGGGTCCGGTCACGGCCACGATCTCCCCCGGATGGACGACCAGGTTTATGTCCTGCAGCACCGGGGTTGAGGGTTTCCGCCTTAATACTTTCCGCTGTCTCCTGCCCCTGGGCGGTGCCGGGTAGCCGAAAGACACGCCCTGCAACTGCAGCGAAGGGGCACCGCGCTTGACTTTCAGTGTCCGCGGAAGGGAGCTTGCCGGAGCCTGCACGGTGCCAGGGCGCCGGATCGATGCCGGCAGCGACCCTGGACTGCTTTCCATGGCCGCCGGCGGACCGCTGGCGGTGACCGTACCGTCCGACAGCACCAGCCAGGTGTCGGCGCCCTGCAGCAGGGGATCAATGGTCTGGCTGAGGATCACGACGGCGGTGCCGCGGTTCAGGAGGTCGCGTACCAGTGCTGCAAGCTCCGCAGTCCCTGCCGCGTCCAGGGAGGCCAAAGGCTCGTCCATGACCAGTACCGGCGGCCCGGCGATGATCGCGCAGCCAATGGCCAGGCGGCGCAGTTGGCCACCGGAGAGCCGTGCCGGGTCCTCGTCCAGTTTGCACCGCAGTCCCAGCAGCCCCGCGGTGCGTTCCACCGCCGCCACCATGGCGCCGCGCTCGATCCCGGCGTTTTCCAATCCGAACGCCAGCTCCTCGGCCACCGTCGCCCGGACGGTGGACAGAACAGTGGCGGGGTCCTGCGGGACGAAACCCACCTGGCGGCCCCACTCGGCGGGATTGATCCGCGGATCCCCCGGGCCGCCGTCGAACTCCAACCTGGTGCCTGACAGCTCAAGGAATCCTGACAGGACTCCATGGCCGCCCGGTGGCAGCCAGCTGGCCAGGAGACGGCCCAGGGTGGATTTGCCGCTCCCCGAGGCGCCCAGGACGGCTGTGAAGGACCCGGGCGGAAAGGAAACACCCACCTCCCGCAGTGCCGGGGCTTGCCCGTCATGGAAGGTGAAATGCCGGATCCCGGCCGCGAGCACAGGCGCGGCAGCAGCACTGTCATTGCCCGCACTACTGTCATTGCCGGCCTTGCCTGCGTTCCGTGGGCCTTCCGTGGCCATGCGCTCAGCCACCCGGACCTGCCTGCACCAGGCGGAGCACCACCGCTGCCAGGGCCATCAACACCAGGACCGCGCGTGCGGCCCGCTGCAGGCTGGAATCAGGAACCTCGCGGAAGCTGGTCCGTGGGCCGGGATTGCTCAGTCCCCGCGCCTCCAAAGCCGCCGCCCTGGTTCCGGCATCCTCGATCAGGGACAGCACCAGGGGGACGGCCTGCAGCCGGAACGCGCCAACCCGGGACACCAGGCTGCGGGTGACCACCAGGCCGCGTGATTCCTGGGCCTGCCGGATCCGTTGTGCGCGTGCGGTGATGGCAGGCAGCAAGGTCATGGTGGACGCCAGCACGAATGCGAACCGGCCCTGCACGCCGCGGGCGGACAACGCGGCCACAAGGTCAGGCACCCTAACGCTGAAGGAAAACAGCAGCAGCGCCAGAACGACGGCGGCCAGCTGCAGGATCCGCCGGCACGCGAAGTCCAGGCCCTCTGCCGTGATGCGGGCAGGTCCCCACTCGGCCAGGACCGTGCGGCCTTCAGGGAAAAACAATCCGTGCAGGACAAGCAGTGACAGGCCAAGCGGAACCAGGACCGCTGCGGCCGCGGGCAGCACGCGGCGGGCTGTGCCACCTGCCAGCGACAGGCCAAGCGACGCGGCAACCACGGCGACTGACAGCTGCCAGCTTGCTGCCGCCGTCGTAATGGCCGCCGTGCTGCCGGCAGCCGCCAGCAGGGTCAGCGGATTAAGCCGCGTCCGCCTGGCGCCCGCCGCGGTCCTGCCTGCCGGGGATGCTGTCACAGGGTCCGGTCAGCCTTTCGCAGCTGTACCCGGGGCCGGGGCGTCTGTGCGGGCCTCGGCAGACGAGGCGTTCCCGGCAAGGACGCGGTGGCGCCGGATGAACGGGAACTGCTGGCGTGCCCGGCGGGGCAGCGCGTAGGCCAGGATGGCGACGACGGTGAACACGATCGCCTTGTCCATGGGATCGGAGATCAAGGCCTGCTTGGTGATGGCACCCAGCAGGCTGTCCCCCATGGCCCGGAAGGCGCTGACGATGGCGCCCGTCGCTACACCGGAGGTTCCGCCGAAAACGAAGGCGGCCACCGGAGCGGAGACCACGCCCGCGACGATCCCGGTGATGAAGCCGGCGATCGGAGCCAGGTAGAAACGGCGGAACAGTCCGTAGCGTGCCGCCAGTCCTGCCAGGCAACCGATGAGCGCGGCGCCGGCAGCGAACGGCAGCACCGTGGGGTTGAAGAAGGACCAGACGATGCTGCTGAGGGCACCGGTGGCTGCGCCGGCTGCTGGTCCGGCCAGGACTGCGATCAGCACCGTGCCGATGGCATCGAGGTAGAAGGGCACCAGGGTGCTGCCGACGAACTGCCCCAGCACGATGTTGAGGACCAGGGCCACGGGGATCAGCACCAGGGTGGACGCGGGCAGGGTGGGCAGGACGGCGACGATCAGCAGGACGGCCCCCGCAAGGAAGCCGGTGAGGGCAATCAGGGCGGACGCGCTGCCCGGGCCGCCGGTGATATCGGCTGGCTGGTTGAGCACAAGGTAGATGTAGGTGGCGGCGATGGCCAGGGCGCCGAGGATCTCCAGCAGGCGGCGGCGCGCCGGTGAGCGTTCCTGTGACGGGAGCGTCAGAGAGGGCGATGACATGGGGAATGTTCCTTTGGGGTGCAGGCAGTGGCCCGGCCAGTACCGGGCCGGAGTGTGGCTGCCTATGTCACCTCGGCAGCAGCCGGCGGCAACTGCGCCGGGCCGGTCCGGTGCCCATTCTACCGGCCATTCCCCGGCAGCGTCCCGTGGAGGACCACCACCCGGTGCAGCCCGTTTTACCCCTGTTCGCCAGCCCTCCGGCTACCCCACGCGGCGGGCCAGTCTCCCGACGGCGGACACCAGCTCACCAAAGGCCTGCCGGGGGTTGTTCCCGGACACCACCCGGGCGTTCGGCGGCGCGCCCCAGAGCCCGCGGAAGTCAGCCACGGTGGTCCCCACCAGGAGCGGTGAGTCCGTTTCCACGTCCACGGTGGCGGGCCGGGCGGTGTACTCGAGCGTGCCGGCGGCGACTCCGGCGGCGAAAAAATCGTGGACGTGGGCCAGGTACCCCTGGTCGTAATGCCGGTGGAATTCGAAGTAGAAGCGGAGCGCATCCGACAGGTGCCTGACCAGGCTGTTGTCGGAGGTGCTGCGCCGGCCCTCCGGGTCTTCGGGGAGAACCAGTTCAGGGACGGTGGCCCCGGCGGCCTCGGCAAGCGCCTGGACGTGGGCAGGGTGCAACTCCATGCGCTCCGTGGTGTCCAAAGAGCAGACTATGGGCAGCTTCTCCTCCGGCCGGCCCCGGTATGCGGCGTACACCTCCTTCGCGGCGTGGGGATCCACGTGGGTGTTCCACTCGGCCGTGGGCGTGGTGTTGCCCTGGTGGTAGAAGGCACCACCCATGATCACCACCTTGGCCAGGAGATCGGGAAGTTCCGGTTCCTTCCGCAGCGCCAGGGCGAAGTTGGTCAGCGGGGCCGTGATCAGCGCAGTGAGTTCCCCCGGCCGGGCCCTGGCGTGTTCGATCCAGAGGTCCACGGCGTTCCGGGTGCTGAGCTGCCCCGATGGTTCAGGCAGCACGGCGTAGCCGATGCCCTGGGGTCCGTGGGTTTCGGGGGTGGTGAGCAGCGGGATGGACAGCGGCTTGCGCGCCCCTACCGCCACCTCTACTCCGGGCCGGCCGCACAGTTCCAGCAGCGCCAGGGTGTTGCGGGCCACCTGGTCCGCGTCCACGTTCCCCGGCGTGGCCGTCACCGCCACGAATTCGGTGTCCGGGAGGGCGGCAAGGTAGGCAAGCGCCAGGGCGTCGTCGATGCCGGTATCGACATCCAGCAGGTAGGCGGGCACGGCTGCCTAGAAGAGCGCCACCTTGGGCACTGCGGGGAAGATCTCATCCAGGGCGGCGAGCTCGTCCGGGGTGGGGACCCAGTTGGCCGCTTCCGCGTTCTGCCTGACCTGCTCCGGCCTGGTGGCGCCGGCGATGACGCTGGCCACCGAGGGCTGGGCGGCGAGCCAGGAGAAAGCCACCTCAATTTCCGTCAGGCCGCGCTCCTTGGCGAAGGCGCTGTACTGGCCCAACTGGTCCCAGTCGGCGTCGTTCACCAGGTTGGTGCGGGTGTGGCTGAGGCGGGACCCCTCTGGCGCGTGGCCCGGCGCGTACTTGCCGGTGAGCAGCCCGTTGGCCAGCGGGAAGTACGGCAGCACGCCCAGGCCGAACTCCTCGGCGGCCGGGGTCACTTCGAGTTCGGCGCGCCGGTCCAGGAGGTTGTAGTGGTTCTGCGAGGAGATGAAGCGTTCAGTGCCCAGTTCCCGGGCCACGTACTCCGCCTGGGCAATCTGCCAGCCGGACCGGTTGGAGTGCCCGATGTAGCGGACCTTGCCGCTGCGGACCAGGGTGTCCAGCGCTGCCAGGGTCTCATCGATGGGAGTCAGCGGGTCCGGGGTGTGGAACTGGTACAGGTCAATCCAGTCGGTGCCCAGCCGGCGCAGCGAGGCTTCCACCGCCTCCATGATGTAACGCCGGGAGCCGCGGGCGCCGAAGTCCGGGCCATTGGCGCCTTTGGCGTCCATCCCGAACTTGGTGGCCAGGACCACGTCGCCACGCCGGGCGCCGAGGGCCTTGCCGAGCATGGTCTCGCTGAGGCCAGGTTCCCGGCCGTAAGTGTCTGCGACGTCGAACAGGGTGATGCCGGCGTCGAGGGCGGCATGGACGACGGCGTCAGTTGCGTCCTGCGACTCCGTGGCGGTGTTCGCCCGGCCCAGGTTGTTGCAGCCAAGTCCCACGGTGGAGACGGTAAGGCCTGATTTTCCGAGGCGGCGGTAACTGGTCAAGGCTGTCTCCTAGAGGCTGAAGCCGCCGGCGGGCTTGGCTGAGTGCTTGAGTTTGAAATGGTCCGGGTCATTGTAGGGAGCGGCACCGATGCTGAGCTTGGTGAAGTCCAGGTCCTCGCCGCGGATGCAGACCTTGATGGCATTGACCGCTTTGTTCACATCCGGGCACAGGCAGAAGATGTTGAGCTTGTAGTCGGTGAACTCGGAGCGTTCCACCGTGCCCAGGCCGCGCCATGCCAGGTGGCTGATCAGCGCGTCCTTGGCCTTCTGCTCCAGGTAGCGGTCCCCCTCCGTGCCTTCCTTGGTCTTGAGGGCGAACTGGGCCACCACCCAGGACTGCTCCTCATTGGGGATTTCGACGTAGCCGTCCTCGGCGCACTGGGCCGCGAAGGCGTCCAGGAGCGCGTCGGCAGCAGCGGCGTCGGGGACGTCGGTCTCCTCCGTCTTGCTCTGGTGCCCCACGGCACCGAAATTCATCACGAACTGGGAGTAGTCCTCGTCGAACCAGGCCTCCCTGAACTGGAGGGCGCCCTCGTCGTCGCGCTTGTAGACCCTGACAATGCCGCTCATATGTTGCGTCCTTTGGTAAACCAGTCGACGTCGGTGCCGTCGAAGGGCGCCTGCTGCGCCTTTACTGCGTGGTAGAGATCGTCCGCTGCGGCCTGGATGTCCTGGATCAGCCGCTCCGGGTAGTGCATGGAGACGCTGTGTTCCGCGAATTCGTCCTGGTCGTCGATGAAGACACCGCGGCTGTCGGTCCGGATAACGTCGAGGTCCATGTCGATCACATGGAACTCGGTCACGGTGGGACGGATGTGCGTCCACTCGTGGCCGACGGCGAGATCAATGTACACGCGGACGCCGCCCGGGTGGGCTGAGTCGTAGAACGTGGCCACCCAGTCACCCTGGCGCGGCACCAGCAGGACCGCGTCGGAGCGCGTGTAGAAGGCAGCGCCGGGGCGGGAGCAGAACTCGTTGGTGCCTTGGAAGATCCACCATCCGTGCTGGTCTTCGCCGATGTACTGCCCGGGCACCACCCAGTGGGCCTTCCCGTTCCACTTGCGGTTCCGGGAAACCACCAGCTGGCCCGGCTGCAGTCCGTTGGGGACCCTGGTCGTGGTGGTGTGCAGAACCGGTCCGGACTCCCCGGCAGGGCCGGGATACTTCAGTTCGTCCTCGTCCCTCACAGGATCGGAAGGCTGCCGGTGGTGGGGTGCTGCTGCCCGGGGAGGGGACGCGCAAACGGAACCTTCGTGCCCAGGACCTGCGCCACGACGTCGTGCGTGATCTGCTGGGCGGTGAGCCCGACACGCTCCAGCACCTGGTTGCGGGTGCCGTGGTCCAGGAACTCGACGGGCAGGCCCACCTCGTTCAGGGCGGTGTCCACTCCTGCCGCCCGCATTTCCTGGCGGATGCGGGAGCCCACGCCGCCGGCCCGGACGCCGTCTTCGATGCAGATCACCAGGCGGTGGTGTGAGGCCAGCGCAATGATGGAGCGGCGGACCGGGAGGACCCAACGGGGGTCCACCACGGTGGTGCTGATGCCTTGGGCGCCGAGCCGGTTGGAGACATCGAGGGCCAGCTCCGACATGGCCCCGACGCTGACGATCAGCACGTCATTTTCGGTGGAGCCGGAGGGACGGCGGGCCAGGACGTCCACGCCGTCGCTGAGCCGTTCCAGGGCCTCCACTGCCGGGCCGACGGATCCTTTGGAGAACCGCACCACGCTGGGAGCGTCACTGATGGCAACGGCCTCGCGGAGTTCCTCGCGGAGCCGGGTGGCGTCACGGGGCGCGGCCAGGTGCAGTCCGGGAACGATCTGGACCATGGCCATGTCCCACATGCCGTGATGGCTGGCACCGTCGGGTCCGGTGACGCCGGCGCGGTCCAGGACGATGGTGACGCCTGCCTTGTGGAGGGCGACATCCATGAGCAGCTGGTCGAAGGCGCGGTTCAGGAACGTGGCGTAGACGGCCACGACGGGGTGCAGCCCGCCGAAGGCCATGCCTGCGGCGGCGGTCAGGGCATGTTGTTCGGCGATGCCGACGTCGATGACCCGTTTGGGGTGCTTGGCTGCAAACTTGTGCAGGCCCACCGGGATCAGCATGGCCCCGGTGATGCCGACGATGTCGTCGCGTTCGTCGGCGATGGCGGCGATCTCGTCCGCGAACACCGAGGTCCAGGACTGTGCGCTGCCCGTGCCGGTGGGCTCGCCGGTTTCGGGGTCGATGATGCCGACGGCGTGGAACTGGTCGGCTTCATGGGCGCGGGCCGGAGCGTAGCCGTGGCCCTTTTCCGTCATCGCGTGAACGATGACCGGGCCGCCGTAGTTCTTCGCAGTGGACAGTGCATTCTCCATCGCCTGGAGGTTGTGGCCGTCCACGGGGCCGATGTATTTCATGCCGAGGTCCTCGAACATGCCCTGCGGTGCCCACCAGTCCTTGATGCCCTTTTTCATGGCATGCAGGCTCTTGTAGGTGAACTGGCCTACGGGGCCGCCGTTCTGCAGCCTCTTCTTCCACCAGTCCAGGGCGCCCTCGTAGGCAGGGGCGGCGCGGAAGGAGTCGATGGTGGGGCGAAGTGAGGCAAGGTAGTCAGCAAATCCGCCCACGGTGGGTGCATAGGAGCGGCCGTTGTCGTTGACCACGATCACCACGCGGCGCTTCTTGTCGGCTGCGATGTTGTTGATGGCCTCCCAGGCCATGCCGCCGGTGAGGGCGCCGTCACCCACGATGGCCACCACGTGCCGGTCACCTTCACCGATGAGCTGGCGGGCGCGGGAGATGCCGTCGGCCCAGGACAGGGACGATGACGCGTGGGAGCTTTCCACGATGTCGTGTTCGGATTCGGCCCGGGCAGGGTAGCCGGAGAGGCCGCCTTCCTGCCGGAGGGTGCTGAAGTCCTGGCGCCCGGTGAGGAGCTTGTGCACGTAGGACTGGTGGCCCGTATCAAAGACGATGCTGTCACGGGGAGATTCGAAGATGCGGTGCACGGCCAGCGTCAGTTCCACGACGCCGAGGTTGGGCCCGAGGTGGCCGCCCGTCTGGGAGACGTTCGTGATCAGGAAGTCCCTGATCTCCGAAGCCAGCTGTTCCAGCTGTTCCTCGGTCAACTCGTTCAGGTCCTGCGGATTCCGGATGGTGTCCAAGATTCCCAATGACCCCTCCTTCGGATGGTAGACGTGCCGTTTAACTCTAACGCCTCGGTTCGCAGGGCCGGACGTGGCTGAAAAGCCGAAGCCCCGGCTGGTCGGTGACCGGCCGGGGCTTCGGGAGGATGCTGCCTGCTGGCAGAGCCCGCTAGTTGGCGGAAATCTGGCGCAGCACGTACTGCAGGATGCCGCCGTTGCGGTAGTAGTCCGCTTCACCCGGGGTGTCGATGCGCAGGACGGCGTCGAACGTCTTCGATGAGCCGTCCTCGGCGGTGGCGGTGACCTTCAGGGTCCTGGGCGTGGTGCCCTCGTTAAGGGCGGTGACGCCCTCAACCGAGAAGGTTTCGGTGCCGGTCAGGCCCAGGCTGGCAGCGTTCTCGCCGGCCGGGAACTGCAGCGGCAGGACGCCCATGCCGATGAGGTTGGAGCGGTGGATACGCTCGTAGCTCTCGGCGATGACGGCCTTGACGCCCAGCAGCGCGGTGCCCTTGGCGGCCCAGTCACGGGATGATCCGGAACCGTACTCCTTGCCTGCCAGGACCACCAGCGGGGTGCCGGCTGCCTGGTAGTTCTGGGCGGCGTCGTAGACGTAGGCCTGGGGGCCGTCTGCCTGCGTGAAGTCGCGGGTAAAGCCGCCCTCAACGCCGTCCAGGAGCTGGTTCTTGATGCGGATGTTCGCGAACGTACCGCGGATCATCACTTCGTGGTTGCCACGACGCGAGCCGTAGGAGTTGAAGTCCTTGCGCTCCACGCCACTGGCCAGCAAGTACTGGCCGGCGGGGGTGTCGGACTTGAACGAACCGGCCGGGGAGATGTGGTCGGTGGTGACGGAGTCGCCGAGCTTCAGGAGCACGCGGGCACCGGTGATGTCCTTGACCGGTTCCGGCTGCGCCTGCATACCCTCGAAGTACGGGGGCTTCCGGACGTAGGTGGACTTCTCGTCCCAGGCGAAGGTGTCACCTGCGGGGGTGTCCAGCGCCTTCCAGCGGTCGTCGCCTTCGAAGACGCCCTCGTAGCCCTTGGCGAACATGTCCTTGTCGATCGAGGAATCGATGACCTGCTGGACCTCAACCGGGTTGGGCCAGATGTCCTTCAGGAAGACGTCGTTGCCTGCTTCGTCCTGGCCCAGGGGGTCGGCTTCGAAGTCGAAGTCCATGGTGCCGGCCAGGGCGTAGGCGATGACCAGCGGCGGGGAGGCCAGGTAGTTCATCTTGACGTCCGGGTTGATGCGGCCTTCGAAGTTTCGGTTGCCCGAGAGGACTGCAGTGACCGAGAGGTCGTTGGCCTGGATGGCCTCGGAGATCTCTGCGTCGAGCGGTCCGGAGTTGCCGATGCAGGTGGCGCAGCCGTAGCCCACGATGAAGAAGCCCAGCTTCTCCAGGTAGGGGGTCAGGCCCGACTTGTTGTAGTAGTCGGTGACCACCTTGGAACCGGGAGCCACGGAGGTCTTGACCCACGGCTTGGCAGTGAGTCCCTTCTCCACGGCGTTGCGTGCCAGCAGTGCGGCGGCCAGCATAACGGAGGGGTTGGACGTGTTGGTGCAGGAGGTGATCGAAGCGATCGACACCGCGCCGTGGTCCAGTTCGAATTCGCGGCCGTCGGCGGTCTTGACCGCTACCTTCTTGGAGGGGCGGCCATTGGACTTCGGTCCGTGGGCGTGCGGGGCTTCCTCGGAGAGGTGGGTGGCCGTGGCGGTGAACGACGGCGAGTCGGAGGCCGGGAAGCTCTCGTCGATCGCTTCGTCCAGGCTGCCGTCAGCGAGGTCCACCTTGACGTAGTTGCGGAGGTCCTCGCGGAACTGGGCCTTGGACTCGGAAAGGATGATGCGGTCCTGCGGGCGCTTGGGGCCGGAGATCGACGGAACAACCGTGGACAGGTCCAGTTCCAGGTACTCGGAGAACTTGATGTCGCGGGAAGGATCGTGCCAGAGGCCCTGTTCCTTGGCGTACGCCTCGACGAGGGCGACGTTCTGGTCCGGGCGGCCGGTGAGGCGCAGGTAGTCCAGGGTGACGTCGTCGATGGGGAACATGGCAGCGGTGGAGCCAAACTCGGGGCTCATGTTGCCGATGGTGGCGCGGTTTGCCAGCGGCACCGCGGCCACGCCTTCGCCGTAGAACTCAACGAACTTGCCCACCACGCCGTGCTTGCGCAGCATCTCGGTGATGGTCAGCACCACGTCGGTGGCGGTGGCGCCGGCGGGGATGCTGCCGCTGAGCTTGAAGCCCACGACGCGCGGGATCAGCATGGAGACGGGCTGGCCGAGCATCGCTGCCTCGGCTTCGATGCCGCCAACGCCCCAGCCCAGCACACCCAGGCCGTTGACCATGGTGGTGTGCGAGTCGGTGCCGACGCAGGTGTCGGGGTAGGCGCGGAGCGCACCGTCCACTTCACGGGTCATCACGGTGCGGGCCAGGTATTCGATGTTGACCTGGTGCACGATGCCGGTTCCCGGGGGAACCACCTTGAAGTCGTCGAATGCGGTCTGGCCCCAGCGCAGGAACTGGTAACGCTCACCGTTGCGCTGGTATTCGATCTCCATGTTGCGCTCCAGCGCCCCGGCGTTGCCGAAAGCGTCGATCTGGACGGAGTGGTCGATGACCATTTCGGCCGGTGCCAGCGGGTTGACCCGCTTGGGGTCGCCGCCCAGGTCCTTGACCGCTTCACGCATGGTGGCAAGGTCGACCACGCAGGGGACGCCAGTGAAGTCCTGCATGATCACGCGTGCCGGCGTGAACTGGATTTCTGTATTGGGCTCCGCATTGGGATCCCAGCCTGCCAAAGCGCGAACGTGATCGGCAGTGATGTTCGCGCCGTCCTCGGTCCTCAACAGGTTTTCAAGCAATACCTTGAGGCTGAACGGAAGGTTTTCTGCACCTTCAACGGAGTTCAACCGGAAAATTTCGTATTCGGTTCCGGCTACATTAAGTTTGCCTTTTGAACCGAAGCTGTCCACAGTGCTCATCGCAGGACTCCTCTCGCAACAGTTTCATCTTTGTCGCGCGGTTGACCGCCTGCTAGTTAGGACGCCCTAAGTAGTTACAGGGCCCGAAAATTGCACACGGCCGGCCGAGAATTCGGGCGCGACGTGGGACTACTACCGCCATCGTAGTCCAAAACCCCGGCCCCATCACCGACCCGGAGTAAGCAGTGCCACCGTCTCAAGGTGGTGGGTGTGGGGGTACAGATCGAAGGCGCGCAGGCCTGCCAATTCCCAGCCGGAGCGGCGGAAGTAACCGAGGTCACGGGCAAACGACGCCGGGTCGCAGGACACGTAGGCGATGGCGCGGGGCTGCGATGCGACCAGTTGTCCCACGACCGCTTTCCCGGCACCTGCCCGGGGCGGGTCGAGGACCAGGGCGTCGAAATTCCGCGGCTTTTGGCGCAGGACCCGCTCCACGCGGCCCTGCACCACCTCCACCTGCGCGGCGGAATGCAGGTTCTTCCGCGCGTCACGGCTGGTTCCCGGCGCCCCTTCCACGGAGAGCACGGACCCCGTCTCCCCCACCGCATCGGCCAGGACGGCAGTGAAGAGCCCGGCACCCGCGTAGAGGTCTGCAACCACCGCGCCCGGGTGCAGGAAGTCCCCTTGCAGGGGGTCCCCTTGCCGCAGGAATTCCGTGACGGCCCCCACAAGGGTCCCGGGCGCGTCGCGGTGGATCTGCCAGAAGCCTTCGCCGGTTACGCGGTATTCGTGGCCGACGGCGGATTCCTGCACCCAGGTGCGTCCCCGGAGTTGGGTCACCTGCCCGGTCAGCGGATCAAAGGCAGCGGCGGAGGCGTCACCCGGCACTTCCGCGGCGATGGCCCGCAACCGTTTTTCCTTGGTTCCGGGAGCCGGGGCGAGGAGCACCAGGGGGCGCGAGCCGTTGGCGGGGGCGGCTACCTCAACGCGCTCCACCCCTTGCAGGTCCAGGTTCCACAGGCGCAGGCCATTGATTGCTTCGCTGGCCAAGGGCATCTCCCGCACCGGGATGATGTGGTCGGAGCGGTGGGCGTGCATCCCCAGCCTGCCGCCGGGGGTGACCGAGAAGCTGGCGCGTGTGCGCCACGCAAGGCCCGTGCCGCCGTCGTTCCTGTCCCCTACCGCTTCCACGCCACCGGTCCACACGGACGGCACCTGCTCGAAGCCGGCCAGCCGGGTGAGTTGCTCGGCCAGCACGTCCGCCTTGAGGCTGCGCTGCCGGGCCAGGGCGATGTGGCCGAATTCGGCGCCCCCAACCGGCGGGTGGCCGTGGCTCCAGGCGCGCAGGGAATCGGCCGGACGCCAGAAGTGTTCCACCCGGTCCGGGGAGGCCTCCAGCACCTCGATGGCATCTGCGCGCCAGAACTTGGCGCCGTCCTCCGCATCGGTCAGCCGGACCCGGACCTTTTCGCCCGGAATGACGTGGCGGACAAAGACTACGCGGCCCTCATGCCGGGCTACGCAGTGCCCGCCGTGGGCAACGGGCCCGACGTCGAGCACCGCCTCTTCGCCGGTGTGGCCGGCCTCACCGGCTTGGTGCTGGGTGGCTGTGGGCGTCCTGCTGGTCACTGCACGTCCTGGAGGTTCTTGGCTTCTTCGGATGATTTGAGCTGCCAGGGCACGCTGGCCACCATGACGCCCGGTTCGAAGTGGAGGCGGGTCTTGATGCGCAGGGCCGTCTGGTTGTGCACCAGCTGCTCCCACCACTTGCCCACCACGTATTCGGGGATGTACACCACGATGAGGTCCCTCGGGGAGTCCAGGCGCATCTGCTTGACGTAGTCCATGATGGGCGTGACGGTTTCCCGGTAGGGGCTGGCCAGGACGGTCAGGGGCACCGGGATTTCGAGCTTGTCCCAGTCGGCAATGGTGTGCGCCGTTTCCTCCGGGTCGATGTCCACCGTGATGGCATCAAGCCGCGACGGCCGGGAAGCGCGGGCGTAGGCAAGGGCACGCAGGACGGGCTTGCGGACGTGCGACACCAGCAGGACCGCGTGCACCCGGGTGGGGAGCGCCCGCGGCGAGGAATCCTCATCCACCGCGAGTTCCTTGGCCACGTTGTCGTAGTGCGCGCGGATGCTCCACATAATCAGGAACAGGACGAACATGGCCAGCAGGGCGATCCAGGCACCCTGCTCGAACTTGGTGATGAGGACGATCACCAGCACCAGGCCGGTCATGCCGAAACCGATCGTGTTGATGGTGCGTGACTTCAGCATCCGCCGCCGGACAGCCTTGTCCTTGGCGAGTTTCAGTTCCCTCCCCCAATGCCGGATCATCCCCAGCTGGCTGAGGGTGAAGGAGATGAAGACACCCACGATGTAGAGCTGGATGAGCTTGGTCACGTCGGCGTCGAACGAAATGATGAGCACCAGGGCGCCGGCGGCGAGGGCCAGCACACCGTTGCTGAAGGCAAGGCGGTCGCCGCGGGTGCGGAGCTGGCGGGGCAGGTAGCCGTCCTGGGCCAGGATGGAGCCCAACACGGGGAAGCCGTTGAAGGCGGTGTTGGACGCGAACACCAGGATGACGCCGGTGGCGGCAACGACGATGTAGAAGGGAATGCTGCCCGCGCCGAAGATGGTCTGGGCGATCTGTGAGATGGCAGGGTTCTGGACGTAGCCCTCCGGCAGCGGCTTCCCGTCCAACAGAAATTCTGTGGCGGGGTCCAGCACAATGTGGACCTTGGTGGCGTTGGCAAGGTAGATGATGCCGGCCAGCATGGCTGCGCCGATGACGCCCAGGAGCAGCAGCGTGGTGGCCGCGTTCTTGCTCTTGGGGTGCCGGAAGTTGGGAACGCCGTTGCTGATCGCTTCCACGCCCGTGAGCGCCGCGGCGCCGGAGGAAAAGGCCCGGAGCAGCAGGAAGGCACCGGCCAGGCCCACCAGGCCCTGGTCGAAGCCCTCCGCCGGGACGATGGTGAAGGCCGCCGACGGCGCCTCCCCCAGCTGCCCTGTTGCGGCCTGGAACATGCCCACAGCGGTCATGCCAAGGATGGAGGCCATGAAGATATAGGTGGGGACGGCGAAGACGCTGCCCGCTTCCTTGATGCCGCGCAGGTTCACCAGGGCAAGGATGACGACGCCGATGGTCGCTATCACGGCCTGCTCACCATGCAGCGACGGTACTGCAGTGGTGAGGTAGGCGGCGGCGGACGACATGGACACGGCCACGGTCAGGACGTAGTCCACCAGAAGGGCCGACGCCACCGTCAGGCCTGCGAACTTGCCGAGGTTTTCATTGGCGATCTCGTAGTCGCCGCCGCCCGAAGGGTATGCGTGTACGTTCTGCCGGTAGGAAGCCACCACGGTGAGCAGCACCACCATGACGGCCAGGCCCACCAACGGCGAGATGGCCACGGCACTGACACCGGCCAGGGCCAGGGTCAGCAGGATCTCATCCGGAGCATAAGCCACGGAGGACAACGCGTCGGATGCAAAGATCGGAAGTGCGATCTTCTTCGGGAGCAGGGTATGGGACAGGCGGTCGTTCCGGAAAGGGCGGCCCACCAGCACGCGTTTGACGGCGTTCAGTATTGTCAACACCCCACAAAGCTAGTCTGATTCGCGGGCGATGTCATGACGGGGCCGGGCCGGGCCGAACGGGGGCCATGCCGGTAGAGTTCTAGCTGCACGATCCTGACATACATAAAGAGGAGATACGGTGGCGCATTTCGTGATCATGGGATGTGGCCGGGTGGGGGCAACGCTGGCGCACACGCTGGAGGATGCCGGGCATTCCGTGGCCATCATCGACCAGGACGACCGCGCTTTCCGCCGGCTCCGCCAGGGCTTCACCGGCCGTAAGGTCACCGGAGTGGGCTTTGACCGCGAAACCCTCAAGCAGGCAGGAGTGGGCGAGGCCTATGCCTTCGCTGCCGTTTCCAGCGGCGACAACTCCAATATCCTTGCAACGCGGGTTGCCCGGGAAACCTTCCACGTGCCGCATGTCGTCGCGCGCATCTACGATCCCGGGCGTGCTGAGATCTACCAGCGCCTGGGCATCCCCACGGTGGCCGCCGTCCGCTGGAGCGCGGACCAGGTGCTGCGGCGCATCCTTCCCGAACAGCACCTCGCGGGCGACTTCCGTGAACCGTCCGGACGCCTGGTCCTGGCCGAACTTGACCTCGACGCCGGCTGGATCGGGCACCGGATCAGCAGCATCGAAAAGGCCGCGGATGTCCGCGTCGCCTACCTCACCCGCTTCGGCGAGGGCATCCTTCCCGATGCCGGGACCGCATACCAGGACGGCGACACCGTGCACGCCATGCTGCAGGTGGACCGCAGCGCCCACATCGCCCAGGTCCTCGCCAAAGCCCCCGCCAAGGAGTACCAGTGAAAGTCGTTATCGTCGGCGCAGGCAGCGTCGGGTCATCCATCGCCCGGGAGCTGCTGGCGCACAAGCACGAGATCCTGCTGATCGACCTCAAGCCCGAGGTGATCGGCCGCAGCGGCCTGCGTGGCGCCCATTGGCTGGTGGGCGATGCCTGCGAGCTTTCCACCCTGCAGGGCGCCAAGGTGGAGGACGCCGATGTGGTGGTTTCCGCCACAGGCGATGACAAGGTCAACCTGGTGGTGTCCCTGCTGGCGAAAACGGAGTTCGGTGTAGGCCGCACCGTGGGCCGGGTGAACAACCCGAAGAACGACTGGATGTTCAACGACTCCTGGGGCGTGGACGTCGCTGTCAACACTCCGCAGCTCATGACCGCCCTCGTGGAGGAGGCGGTGGAGATCGGCGACCTGGTCCGGCTCCTGACGCTGCAGACCGGGGTTGCGTCGCTGGTGGAATTCACCGTCCCGCACGATTCGCACGTGATCGGCATGACGGTGGGCGATATCCACTGGCCCGAGGACGCCACCCTGGTGGCCATCCTCCGGGACCAGGCACCCATCACCCCCAGCAGGGACGACGTGATCGACGGCGGCGACGAGCTCTTCTTCGTCACCACCATCGCCGCTGAGGACCGGCTCCGGGAGCTGCTCTCCTCTGCCCCCGGCAGCATCGACGCCGGCCACGTGCCGGCGGACAGCAGCACGCCCGCCGGCGCCAGCCACGGGCATGCCACGGACGACGACGGCTTCGACGGCTAGGTTTCCGGCGCCGCCTTTGGTGCCGGGTGCTGGGCGTCAGCCGACATTGGGTGCCGGCGCGGGGCGCGTTCTGGTGCCAGTTTCTTCGGTGGGTCAGCTTTCCTGGTCGGCTTCGGGTTCCGCCGGAGCCGGCCGGGTCACGAGCCAGGCCACCCAGATCCCGAGGATGTACAGGGGTGCACCCATGATCAACCGGGTGGTGGCGAGGGCGGCCAGGCCGTCAGTGCCCATCAGGTACAGGGGCACCTGCACGATGAGCCGGAGTGCCAGGACGGCAACAATGATCCAGGTGCCCAGGCGGTAGGCCTTGACGCGGTCCGGATCCTTGCGCCATTCCACGCCCTCATTCCGGATGAAGCCGAAGAGCAGTCCGGCCACAGGCCACTTGACTGCGATCGAGATAACCATCGCCAGGATGTAGGCTGCGTTGGTGAAGAAGCCCGGCAGGTAGAAGTCTTCGGCTTTGCCGGTGGTGTTGGCCAACCAGGCCGAAATGCCGACGCCTGCCACGCCGGCCAAGGCCTGGGTGAGGGGCCGGCGCTGGACCAGGCGGACAACAGTGAACACGGCCGCCGATGCCAGGGCCGCCACCAGGGACAACGTAAGTTCGCGGGTGACGGTGAAAGCCACCAGGAACACCAGGCCAGGAACAATGCTTTCGGCAATGCCCTGCACTCCCCCGGCGCTGCGCAGGACGTCCACGCGGCCGTCATGGGTGCGGTGGAGTCCGGCCTTGGCTGCATACTCTGCGGCCAGGCCGGCAACTGGGGACTGTCCTGCAACCGGGGACTGTCCCGCAGCCTGCGGCCTTCCCTCCTGCGGCCTCCCGGCGGGGCCTGCAGAGCCGTTCGGCTGCTCGGGCTGGTGCTCGCTCATTCGTTCTCCTGGCGGGACAGTATCTCGTAACGGGGATTGAAGATGGTGGGCACGTCCTTGCCGCGGGCCAGCATTCCCTCTACCCGGATCTCGGCGCCCGCTTGGATGCCCGGCACGCGCCGCCGGCCCAGCCAGACAACCCGGAGCCGTGGGGGCCTTCCGCGGCCCACCCCTGTAGCAGGGCGGCCAGCGTCGTCCTCAGTGACGATGGCGCTGAACTCGGGGGCCCGGTCGGCCGGAACGAAGGTCACTGATTCGATGTGCCCCTGGCAGAGGACACGTCCCCTGTCCGGAAGCTGCCGCAACGGCGTGAGGCCGCCACGTCCCGTGGCCGCCTCGTCGGGGTGGGAATCAGCCGATCTGGGTGATTTCTGGACCACGTTCGGGCTCCTCCAGGGTGGGCGCGGCGGGCGGAGGAGTAGTGGAGGCGTCCTTGGGCAGCCGCAGCTGCAAAAGATCACGCGGCGGCATGGGGCTGTCACCGCGAACCACCACAACCTGCCGGAACAGGGCTTCAAGCGGTTCCGCAGCGGGGCGTTCCAGTGCCGCAGGTCCACCCAGGACGCCGCGCAGGAACCAGCGGGGGCCGTCCACACCGATGAACCGGGCCACACGGTAGCCCTGGCTTCCGTCCGGGAGCCCTGCGGGAAGCTTGGCCACCAGTTCGGTACCGAATGCCCCTTCCACCTCTTCAACCTGGCCGCCCTGCGCACCGACCGACTGGCCGATCTGTTCGCGGATCTCGTCCCAGAGCGTCTCCGTCTTGGGGGCGGCGAAAGCCTGCAGCTGAAGGCTGGAGCCGTTCAGGTCAAGGGTCACTGCCACGACCCGCTGTGTTGCCTCTTCCACTTCGAGCCGGAGTTGAAGGCCCTCGCTCGGCGTGATCAGCAGGGCGCCCAGGTCCACGAAACCGTCGGTGCTGGTGATTTCGGACTCGTCGAACGGGCCGTGCTGGCGGCGGGCGTCGGGGGCGGGGGCGTCTTCGCCGGCCTCCGCGAGCGTCAGCTCTTCCACCGGCTCCGCCGGTTCGTCCTTCTTTGCTTTCCTGCCGAACCCAAAGACCATGGGTGACTCCTTAATTCTTCAAATGTGCCAGTTCTGAAACCTGCCGGCCGGGCCCTGGAGGTCCCGCCGTCGTGCGTGCTGGCGTGGCAGCGGGTGCAGCCGGGGTCAGGCCCCGGGTACGTTGAACCCGCCGGTGGAGCCGAAGCCCCCGGTGCCGCGCACGGATTCGCTCAGGTCACTGACAGGAATGAACTGGGCGTACTCCACCCGCTGGATGACCATTTGGGCAATTCTATCGCCGCGCCGCAGCTCTATCGGCTGGGTCGAATCGGTATTCAGCAGGGTTACCGAAATCTCGCCTCGATATCCCGCGTCCACGGTGCCGGGAGCATTGACGATCGTGAGGCCATGCTTGGTGGCCAGGCCGGACCGGGGGTGGATCAGCGCCACGAAGCCGTCAGGCAGTGCAATGGCCACGCCGGTGGGAACAAGCTTGCGCTCCCCGGGCAAGAGGACCACGTCCTCCCGGGCGCGAAGGTCGGCGCCGGCGTCGCCCGGATGCGCGTAGGAGGGGGCTTCCAGCTCCGGATCCAGCATCTTCAACTGCACCTGCAGGGTGGGGGCAGCAGCAGCGGGCGATGCTGCGTCCGGGACAAGGTCTACCGTTGCGGGATGATCAGTCACAGTCACTCACTCTAGCCCGCGCCCCCAAATCGAGCCTAGGCAGCACTTGGGCGCGGGGCTGTCCAGGGGCCGGCACGGGGGGCCGGGGCAGGGTTGCGGGAGCAGGGTAGCCCAAGGTGAAATACCCAGCCAAAGGTGGAAAGCTTGGGCTATGCCCGAATCAAGCCCGCACGCATCCGTACCAAGCACGCCCTCAGCCGGGGCGCCTGTTGTCTACAGGGAAAAACTGTGGCCCAACGCCTGGATCTGGATCATCGCAGCCGGCGTCTCCGCAGCGGGCATCCTTGTCTTCGCCCCCATCAGCATGGCGGCGGGTTACACGGCGGCGCTGGTGCTCTTCGCCATCATCACTGTCCTCCTGGTTCTCTCCACCCCCGCCATTACGGTGACCGGGGACGCGCTCACCGTTGGAAGGGCCACCATTGAACGCCGGTTTGTGGGCAGCGTGCAGCAGTTCACCGGCGGCGAGGCGACGGCCGAGCGCGGGACCCGGTTGAACGGCCTCGCCTACCTGTGCATCCGCGGCTGGATCGATCCCGTGGTGAAGATCGAGATCACTGACCCTGCCGACCGTACCCCGTACTGGCTCGCCTCCACCCGTCATCCGGATCAACTGACTGCGGCCCTGACGCGGCGCTGACGACCCCGGGATCCCGGCGCCGGGACCTCCGAAGTCCTGTGACCTCCCCCTTTATCCCTGGGGATCCAGCGGAAAATGACGGCGCGCCCTGCTCCTTGAGCCAAATCCGCGCCTCCGAGTGGCAGAGTTTCGGTTGATAGTAATGCCAGGGTGGAGGATTTGTATGCAGGATCTACGGCTTGTAGGCGTGCACGACGACGGGACGCATGTCCTGTTGAGCGGGGCCGGCGGCGAGATGTTCCAGCTGCCGATCGATGAAGCACTCAGGACGGCCAGCCGGTCTACGGCAAAACCGCGCGCGGAACGGCCAGCTGTTCCCATGTCTCCCAGGGACATCCAGGCCCGCATCCGTGCCGGTGCCACCGCTGCGGACGTCGCCGAGTTGTCCGGGATGCCGTTGGCCAAGGTGGAGCGCTATGAAGGCCCCGTCCTGGCGGAGCGGGAGTATGTTGCCCAGCAGGCCCGGAAAGTGGAAGTTGCGGCGCCCTCCCCCGGCCACGACGTCTACCGGTCCGCCTTCGGCGACAACCCGGCGACCCTGGATGACATGGTGGCCCACCGCCTGTCAGCCCACGGCATTGACCCCGGAACCGTGGAATGGGATTCGTGGCGGCGCCAGGACGGCACGTGGACGGTCTCGGCAAGCTTCGAGGCCAAGCCCGGCGGGACGTCCGGAATCGGCGAAGAACCTCCGGCCCTGTGGACGTTCAACCCCGCACGGAAGTCGCTGCAGAACACCAACCGCTGGGCGCAGCAGCTGAGTGAACTTGAGCCGTTGGACGGTCCTGTTCCCGCGCGCAGGCTCACTGCAGTTTCAGACCGCCCCTTCGATTTCGAGACTGACGCTGATACGTCCAAGGCCTCTTCCGGTGCCCAGGCCGGCCCTGCCCAGGATGCCGGCAAGGAACCCGATGGCCTGCTGGACATGCTCCGGTCACGGCGCGGGCAGCGGCTGGGTGTGGACGAGGATTCCGACGACGCACTTGCACTGCTCCTCACGCATGGCGTACCGGCCGCGCACCCCCGTCCTTCCGAAGTGGCCGCCGAACCTGAGGCAGAGGAACCAGAGCCACGGGACGACCAGCGGGACGCGCCCGCGGCCCAAGGCGATTCCTTCATCCGGCGCAGGGACACCAGGCCGTCGATGCTTTCGAGGCTCAGCCTGCTTCCGCAGCACCGGGAGGGTCACGACGATGGTCTGCGGCTCCACGACGGCGTGAGCACAGATACCAGGGAAATCACCATTGCGGCGTCCCCGAAGAATCCCTCCGGTTCCGCAGCCGGCTCGGGGTCCGAGAATACTGGCGGAGCCGGGCTGGATGAACTGTTGGGCAGCAACCCGCGCCGCCCTGCCAAAGAGGACGACGCTGCACCTGCCACTGGGCAGCTGCCTGAGACCGAGGCACCGGAGCGCCCTGCCCGGCCGAAGCGGTCCAGCGTGCCGTCCTGGGATGAAATCGTCTTCGGCACCCGGAGCGACTAGGGCTTTTCCTCCCGCCGTAAGGGGTGTTCCTGCTGCGCTGCGTGCTACGATCCCCGCACGCTCTCGGTCAGAAGCTGCAAGTACGGAGGTTCCCTGTGTCGGACACTACCTGCCACATGTCCATGTCGCTGGACGGCTTCGTCGCCGGGCCTGACCAGAGCCGCGAAAACCCCTTGGGTAAGCGCGGGCTGGAACTGCATGGCTGGCACATTGGCGATCCTCGGGCCAACGATGCCGACGAGACCGCAACCGGATGGCTCATGCGCCCCCGGGGAGCGTATGTGATGGGCCGGAACATGTTTGGCCCTATCCGTGGCGAGTGGGATGGTGACTGGACGGGCTGGTGGGGGCCGGAACCGCCGTACCACGCTCCGGTGTTCGTGCTGACCCATTATGCGCATGACCCGATCCAGATGGAGGGCGGGACGCCTTTCCACTTTGTCACCGGGGGCTTCGACGCAGCCTATGCGGCAGCACTCGATGCCGCCGGCAGCAAAGGGGTGGACATCGCGGGCGGCGCCTCCACTGTCCGGCAGGCGTTGAAGGCGGGCGTTATCGACGAGCTCACCCTCGACATCGCGCCGGTTCTGCTCGGCTCGGGCGAGCGGATCTTCGACGGGATTGAGTCCTTCGACTTCGAACCTGTCGAGGTGCTACATTCCCCACTCGCCACCCACGTCCGCTACCGCCGGGTGGCCTAGCGAGAATTTGTGCTGCCGCAGCCCCGAATGCGGCACCACTCCGGAGTGGCACGATTACAAGACGAGATGCTCCTCGAGGGCTTCCTCGAGGATGCTGTGTTCGCCGGGCAGGGTACAACGAGGCCAGTGTGTTGGTTCCCAGTCCTGGTGCTCGCTGGGGTAATGCCGGCCGGTGGGTGAAATCCAGCCGGGCGGCTCGTTCTTCGCGGCCGGGGTGGGTTTCCATCCGGTGGTGTGCCGGAGTTTGTGGTGTTTCGGGCAGGGTTGTCCCAGGTTGCTGATCCCGGTGGTGCCGCCCTTGTGCCAGGCGAGGATGTGGTCGGCGTCGTTGTCCAGGGAGTTGTTGCTGCAGCCCGGAAACGGGCACTTTCCGTCCCGCATCCTCAGCCAGGCCCGCATCGCCCCGGTCACCCGGTAACTCTTCCGGCCGATCTCCAGCGGCGCCCCATCCCGCGGATCCACCAACACCCGGTAAAACGACCCGGCGCCGTTCGCCACCAGGTCCCGGGCCATCGACGGCGGGATCGGCCCGTACCCGTCGAGCATGGCCGGTTCATCGGTCAAGCCCATCAGGGAGAACACAGGAACCGTAACCAGAACCTGGGCCCGGATCGGTGAAGGCAAGTCTTCCCGTCCGGCGCCGGCACCTTCAACGTCAGCACTGCCGCTGTCACGCGCCCCGCCGTGGCCACTGCCGCTGCCGAGGAACACCTCGGCGAAGTTGTCGGCCCGCAACTGGGACATGGTCCGGGACTCCTCCGGACCCTGCATGCTCCGGGACATTGCGGTGAGCCGGTTCCACCCGGCCAACGCCTGCTCCGCCGGCAAACACGCGGACAGCCACGCCATCCCGTCCTGGTCCGGCCGGAACTCAACCCGCCGATCCGCCACCCCCTTGGCATGGCGCACTTCGATGCTCTCGGCGTGGTGGCGTTCCCGCCACGTCCGGGCCTTGACCCTGAACCGATGCGCTGGCATCTCCCCCACCGGGCATCCCCTCGCCGGATCCTGGGCATCCGGGTCCAAGAAATGAGCCTCCAACGCTGCCGCCCCGGCAGCATCCAGGCACACCGCTTCATCGGCCATCACCACCGCGTGCTGCCACGACAACGTCCCCGCCTGCAGCCCCGCAAGGGTCCGCGGCAACGACGACATCAGGGCGTGCGAAGTCGCCAGGAACGACGACGCCGCCCGGGGCCCCAACGCCAGCACACACCCAATCTCAGCAGCGACCGCCATCTCCTGCGCCTGCACCGGCACACCCGGCCCGGCAACAGCGCATGCGCTCTCCGCGTACCTCACCGCGGCCTTCGCCTTCAACCCCGCCAACCCGGCTTCAACCTCCCGGGCACCGGCAAGAATGTCCAGGCACCCATCAGCCAACCCAGCCAACGGATCAGCCACCGAAAACGCGTCAGACCCGCACCCATCCACCTCAGCACCAAGCACAGCAAGGGCAGCCCGGATGTCCGCATAAGCCTTGGCCACCGCCGCCTTTCCCATAAACCCATCATGACAAAGGGGTACGACAATCAGACTTTGGCACTTAAGACCTGCAGTAGCTGCTTCTGCCTGCACAGTTACCGACAATTGAAGCGCACCATGCAGCTATGCCAGCAGGTAGCATCCTCGTTCGGGACTGTGGAATTAACGGTGTATCCGGCTCGACACGCCAGGCGGTCTGCTTGGCAGGAATGAGCTGGATATGCCGGTGACACTGGATGCCGTGAAGACTGCGGACACCACTGGGAAACC
>NZ_JBHDJA010000021.1:0-73801 GCF_041877125.1 Arthrobacter sp. E44 | reverse complement strand
ACCGCCACCGACGCCGCCCAAAACGTCAAAACCGAAGGCCAACAAGCCGCCACCGACGTCAAAGACCGCGCCACAGACGCCAAAGACAACGTCCAAAACACCTAGCCCGCCTGGCTAGGCACCGCAAAGGCAATAGCCCTGTCCAACAGGCCGGCACCGTTTCCCGGGGTCGGCCTGTTGGCTTCGCCCCCTGATTGAGAGGACGCCCCATGGCCACTCACGACGATTCCGAGACCAGTACCGCGAAGGCGGCCCAGGCTCCGGCACCCGACGACGCAAGGAAGCCCGACAGTCCCAGGGATCTCTACAAGCCGTCCTGGAAGTACATCGCTAAGAAGACCTTGCGCGAGTTCAGCAAGGACCAGTGCCCGGACCTGGCTGCGGGTTTGACGTACTACGCGGTCCTTTCCCTGTTTCCCGCCCTGCTGGCGCTGGTCTCCCTCCTTGGCCTTTTTGGTGATCCCCAGAAGACCACCAATGCCCTGCTTGAGATCGTGCGCGGCTTCGCTCCGGCAGAGACGGTCAGCACGATCAGCGGCCCCATTACTGAACTGACGAGCGCGCCGGCGGCCGGGTTCACCCTGGTGATCGGCATTGTCACCGCCCTTTGGTCCGCTTCAGGCTACGTGGGTGGTTTTGGCCGGGCCATGAACCGGATCTACGAGGTGGATGAAGGCCGGCCGTTCGTTAAGCTTCGCGGCACGATGCTTGCCGTCACCCTCCTCGCCGTGGTCATCGTGGCGCTTCTTGCCGGCATGCTGGTCCTCAGCGGCCCGGTTTCCGAGGCGGTGGGCGGACTGATCGGCCTCAGCGGCGCCTTCCTCGCCGTCTGGAACATCGCCAAGTGGCCGGTGATGGTCATCCTGATCATCGCCATCATTGCGGTCCTCTACTACGCCACCCCCAACGTCAAGCAGCCCAAGTTCCGCTGGATGAGCATGGGCTCGGCCATCGCCCTGGTGATCTTCCTGGTCGCCTCGCTGGCTTTCGGCTTCTACGTTGGCAACTTTGGAAACTACAACAAGACCTATGGAGCCCTGGGCAGCGTGATCATCATGCTCCTGTGGCTCTGGATCCTGAACATGTCGCTGCTGTTCGGCGCAGAGTTTGACGCCGAGGTGGAGCGGGGACGCGAACTCCAGGCCGGCATCAAGGCGGAGGAGACCATCCAGCTGCCGCCACGCGACACCAAGAAGAGCGAAAAGCTGCAGCAGCAGATCGAGGATGACATCAAGCACGGCCGTGACCTGCGGGAGAAGTACGCCGCCGAGAACGGCCAGCAGGGCCAGAACGGTTCCGATGGGGACCAGGACGGACAGTCCGATGGCGACGGGCAGAACGGCCAACGGCCCGGGGAGAGCCACCGCGACAGGATCCGCGAGAAGGTGCAGCACCGTGCCGGCAACACAGGGTCCGACGGCGGCCCAAGGGGCGGAAGCGCCTAGGAGGACAGGTGTACGCCCCGGCTAAAGGGGCCAACAGAGGGACTAGGCAGGACCTTCAGGATGGAGGAAAATTCATCTTGGAGGTCCTGTTCAGTTTCCCGGGTTGCACCGAATCCGGGGCGAAGCGGGGTCGGCGGTGAGATGGCCTCTTCTGAGACCGAGGCCAGTCCCCCCAGTCGCCGTCGGCCCCCTCAAACTCCCATGGCTTGAGGCCGCAATGGACAGGTTCGACTGGACAAATCGCAGCGAGCTGCAATACTTTCTTGAATACCTCGCCGGGATCCTCTGGATACCGGCAGGTCCGCTGAAGCAGACGGCGGCATCTCGGTCAACCCTTAAATGAGCGGACATGCCTGCTACCCATTTTGAACAGTTTCTTGCCGAAGCAGTTGTCCCCGATAAGGAGCCCGGCCTGGGCCTGGGACGCGACGAGCTATACGGCCTTTATACCAGTTGGTGCCTCCTGCAGAAGGTTGAACTCCATGAGCCGGCCGCCCTTTGGGAGGCCATGCACGAAGCCGGTATCAACCCCGACAGCAACAACCTTTCCATGACCGGGCCAGCCGCGGCTGACTACATCGTTTCCAGCGCTCCCGATTTGGTCTAAACCGGGGATGACGATTCAGTCGTGAGATTGACTTTTTGACCGCAAAAGGGCTGTTGCCTAAAGGCAACAGCCCTTTTGCGTGCCCCGATCCGGGCTTCCTGTGGCAAGGGCTACGATCGGGCCAACGACAAAAGATAGGCGGCAAAACCCTTGGGCGCCCGTCCGGAGATCCGTCCAGACGTAAGAATGCGCGTCGTATCTGTAGCAGTAATGCCGGCGCCGCTGGCACGGAGCCGGTTCACCAAGCCGCGGTCTTCATCGAATGCGACACCGGGGAACCCGCCCGCGGCGAGGTAGGACGAGGCGCGAACCCCGAGGTTGGCCCCATACACGTGCGGATGGTCCTCCCCATGGTCATGCCGTGCACGCCACCGGGCAATGAGTTCGTGGGGCATACCGTGCGGGTCCGGGTGCACAGTGCCAAGGACAGCGTCGCTTCCGGCTGCGGCCAGTTCCAGCTGCCGGACCAGCCAGTGCCCGGGCACCGACGAATCGGCGTCGGTGTTCGCCACCCAAACCCGCTGCATCGGATCACCCGCAGCCGCCTGGCCGTCGTGGGAACGGGCACGCAGTCTCTTCAGCGCTGCGTTGACGCCGGCCTGCCGGCTCTTTCCGACACTGCCAAAGCTGACGGGCAGGATCCGGAATCGGGTGTCGGCTTCCGCCATTGCCGCGGCTATGGAAGGTGACCGGTCTGTGCAGCTGTCCAGGACAATCATCACCTGCACCTCAACACCTGGACGTTGGGATCCAAGCAGGTCTGCGGCGCAGCCCACGGCGGCAAGCGCGGGCCGGAGGTGTTGCTCCTCGTTGTGCACCGGAATTACCACTGCCACCTGCTGGATGCTGCGTGGATTGAAGCCTACGGAAGCCGCTTCATCCCCCACCGGGGGCGACAACGTCATGCCGGTGCCTTCTGTCCGGGGGCAATCAAGACTTCCAGCACAAAGTCGCGTTCCTGGTAGAGCCCTGCCGTTCGCCAGCCCAACCTCTGCCGGGCCAGCAAATGGACTGTGTCGCCGTCGAGTTCCCAGCCGCTGATCGGGTGCCGCCAATGGCACAGGAGCAGGGTTCCCCCCGGTTTCAGGGACGACTCCACCCGGTCCCACAGTGCGGCGAGCTCCCCAGGCGCCAGGTAGTAGCCCACTTCGGAAACCACCACCAGGTCGTAGTTACCCTTCGGCCAGTCGCCCGGGAGGATGCGCTGTTCCACACGGACACCGGGGCTGCCCTCCAGCAACTGCCCGGCTTGCCGCACCGCGGACCCACTGGCGTCCACGGCCAGCAGGTTGCGGCACCGGGCGGCCAGCTCGGCCGTAAGGGTTCCGATGGAACACCCCACTTCCAGGCCGTTTTCGTAGGAAGCATCGGGAAGTGCGGCAAGGGTGAGTGCCCGTTTGCGGCGCTCGTACCAGCTTCGGGTGTAGTTCCACGGATCTGTGGAGCCGTCGTGGACCCTGTCAAAGACCACCTCGGCATCACTGCTGGAGTGCATCTGTTCCGAGGTATTTACCGGGGGTGTCCAGGCAAACACCTCGAAGCTGCGCGAGAAGTGCTGCAGGAATTCTTTGCTGAGCAGTGTTTCGTCCCCGCGCAGCGGTGATAGCGGCCGCACCTGTGTTGTGTGCTCAGCCATGGCCCGCCCTTTGGCTTGGCGAGCGGATTCGGCCAGGTGGTACCGGGCCCAGCCTCGCCACTCCTGGTCCTGGGTGGTCGCCCAATGCCAGAACCAGATGGGATATTCCAGCAGCGCGTGCCCATCCTCCCGGGCTACCTCCGCGGCCACCGCGCCTACCGCGTCATGGTCCCCGTGCCCGTCTGCCCGGTACGGCGCAACGAGGACCAACGGTTGGGCTGCACCGCGCAGCCGCCGCGCAGAGTCGCGGACAGCGCGGGCGATCGTTTCTGACTGCCCGGCAAGCCCGCGGTCCGGCAGGTCGAGGAACGTCCAGTGATCCTTCAACCCGAGGACTGTGAGGGCTTGTGAAAACTCAGCCAGCCGGACCTGCGCCAGCTGTTCGGGAGTGGTGGTGGGCGAATCCGGGTGTGACCCCTCCCCCGCGGTGCAGAGCAGGACTTCCACCTTGGCCCCCAATGCCACCAGCGAGGCCATGAACCCTCCGGCGCCGAGTGTCTCGTCGTCGGGATGTGCCGCGAGCACGATAAAGCGCATGGCCGCCAACTCAGTGGGATCAAGCGGCAGCTCTGGCATTGCGGACAGGCCGCTGGCAGCCCAGGCGGCCTCGCTGGTTCCTGCGTCTGTGTGCGAAAAGATCACCACGGGCAGTCTCCCTTGAGCGTGAGCCGCCCCAGCTGGGCGTCATCGCGTGCGCCATGATGCTGGCGTACGTAGAGTGCCAGGTCCGCCATTCTCTTGGCATACGGTTCGTCGAAGGCGAGCGGGCCTGGACCCCGGTTGGAGCCCACCAGGGTGAGGACACGTTCGACGGCGGCGGCTACAGTTCCACGGACCCGCTGGGCCTCGCTCCACGTGCTTTGGTTTGCCCCGCCACCGAGGGTCCCGTCATCCAAGCGGGCGGCAGTCCAGGCCAGATACTGCAGCGCGGCAGTAAGGGTGCGGTCAACCTCCCCAAGTGCGGCGAGCGCCACCTGGTCAGGTTCCCGGCCCGTGCCGGAACCCGCCTGCAGGCTGTCACGGTAGTCCCGCGCCACTCCTACTGCGCCGCCCAACCAACAGGCTGCGACTCCCATCCCGCCCCACGCGAAGCCCGGGCGACTGTGGTACCAGCCGGTTCCACCTAAAGGGAAGGCCGGGACCTGCTCGAAGCGGACACTTCCACTCGGTATCTCCCGCAACCCGCGCGCAATCCACTGCGGTTGCTCGCACGCCACCCCGGGGTGGCGAAGGCTGACCGCAAAAGCCGCCCGGCCGCCGTCGTCCGTGTGGGCTGTGACGACGGCGCGGTCCAGGTGCGCTGCAAGTGAACACCAGGGCTTGGACCCGGTGAGGACCGCACCGGTGCCGGCGGGGAGCGCCTCAAGCTTGGCGCCGGGGGCTTCCGCGGCGAACACACCCCAGGCTTCGTCTTGGGAACCCTCCGGCCCGGGCCCAAAATCAGGGTACGGCTGTCCGGCTTGGGCGAGAATCGCCGTGGCATCGAGGTGCGGCTCGAACACGCGCGCGGCGGCCACATCAATGGCAGCCACCGAGGCAAGGAGTTCCCACAGCACCGCAGTCCGCCCTCCCCCGGGCTGCGGCCAAGTCCGGCCGGCCTGAACAGCCAGCGACAGCAGGCCAGGGATGTCACCTACGGCAGCAGCGACGGAATCGAGGGTCGAAATCCAGGGGGACAGATCGGCGGGGGTGGAGCTAAGGAGCACAGGGGTAGGTGCCGCGCGCAAGAATTTCCTCCATTAAAGATGGCCGGCAGGGCGCCGGTCTCATCTCCACAGCTTACTTACTGTTATTGCGGAAGAATGCGGGCCAGCGCGAAGCCATCCCAACCTTTTGACCCCACGGTCTGGATAACAGTGGCATCCAACCGTGGATGGTCCCCGAGCATCTTGAGCGCATCGATGATGCCCGGCGCATTCACGGGATCGATGTCCGGGTCCAGGACAGCCCCTTCCCAGATGGTGTTGTCCAGGACCACCACCGCACCCGGCCTTCCGAGCTTCACCGCCCAGTCAAGATAGCGGCTGTTGTTCTGCTTGTCGGCGTCAATGAAGATGAAGTCGAACGGCTCCCGCTCCTCTTCCTCGAGGGCAGCGAGCGTCTCCAGCGCAGGACCCAACCGGATCTCCACCCTTTCACCCAGACCGGCGGCATCGATATTCGCCCACGCCACCTCCGCGTGCTGGGGCAGGTACTCGCAGGTGACCAATGTGCCGCTGCGCGGAAGTCCCCGGCCCATCCAGATGGTGCTGTAGCCAGCCAGCGTTCCGATTTCCAGGATCCGGTGCGCGCCGGACAGCTGGACCAGGAGTTTCAGGAGCTTCCCGGCGTTCGGGGCCACCTCAATGGCCGGCATTCCCGCTTCCGCAGCCGTCCGGATGGCCTGCTGGGCCGCGGCGTCCGGATGCACTACGGCACTGGACAGAAACTCCTCAGTGGCAACCCACTCCGGCCGGGGCTTGTGCTCGAACATGGGCACAGTTTGGCACGCGGCGCTGCGGGGGGTCCAGATACTTTAGCCCCTCCGGGAAGGCTTAGGGCTCCTGCGCCAGGGCGTTCTCCAGGCGATCCACTTTCGCCGTCAGCTCGCCGCTGTACCCGGGCCTGATGTCTGCCTTGATCACCAGTGAGACGCGGCTGCCGTAGCGGCCCACGGCCTCGGTGGCGCGTTTAACGACGTCGAACACTTCGTCCCACTCGCCCTCAATGGTGGTGAACATGGAATCTGTCTGGTTGGGGAGCCCCGACTCCCGGACGATCTTCACGGCGGCGGCTACGGCGTCGTGCACTGAGGCGTCGTTGGGCCGGGAGCCTTCGCTGGGAACGCCTGACGGAGCTACAGAAAATGCAAGCAACATGCCCCCAGTCTCCCACGCGGCTGCCGGCAACTACTTAGGAAGACGCAGCGGCCCTCCGTCACATAAGCGCCTACCCCGGAGTAACCGTGTCGGGCGCAGGCTCCGTTGCTACCCTTTTGGGCATGAGCCTCGCAGTCGCCCGAAAGCCCCTCCGCGCAGACGCAGCGCGGAACGTGGACAAGATCATCACGGCGGCGCGCCGGTGCTTCCGCGAGTTCGGCCCGGAAGTGCCACTCCAAACCATCGCCACCACCGCCGGCGTTGGCCCGGCAACCCTGTTTCGCAACTTCGCGGACAAGGAGGAACTGGTGCTTGCGGCGCTTAACCGGCAACTCCGGCTCACGGTGGACCCGGTCATGGACGGGGCGCTGGCAGATATCGACGCGGCGGCCGGTCTGCTGCGCGTCCTCGAGGCCCTGATGGCAGCGGCAAGTGACGACGCCAACCTGTTGTGCGCGGTGGCAGGGCGGCGTGAACTCCTCACCGGAATCACGGGATCGCTCATGGATTCCATGGGTGTCTTGCTGGTTCGGGGACAAGGCCAGGGAAGCCTGCGCACGGACATTTCCATGACGGACATGTTCCGGCTGCTGGCCATGCTGATCGGAGTGGTGGACACCATGGAACCCGGTTCGGATGCCTGGCGCCGGCCGCTGGCGCTTGTCGAGGACGCCATCCGCACCGTGCGCCCGTCGCGGCCACTTCCCGTGCTGGTGCCAGTCCCGGCCGCCGCGCCGAGTCTGTAGCGGGCCCGCCCGCAGCAGGCCCGCCCGCTGTTGGCCGAGTTCGTTGTTAGCGCCGATTTCGTTGTTAGCGCCGGGAAGGTGCAATAGACTGCCACTTGGGGTTAGGCAGCCAGCCTCGGTACTTCCAGCGGGAGCGACCCATGCACTCTGTGCCTATCCGCCGTTCGACGGCTGCGCTGCAATGAATCACTCGAAGCTTCTCCACTACCTCACCGATCCCCGCGGGCCGGAGGAAGTCCTTCCTACACTGGAGGCCGGGGAACTCGTCGAACTGCTTGACGCCCTGTACCAGAACCTCGATACCCCCGAGCCTGAGTTCGGCGCGCAGGTCTGGTATGAAATGGGTGTGGAAGAGACGTACCGCAGGGCCGTCTCGCCTGGCGGCACCGCCCACGGAGTCGCTTAGCCAACTGCCGCTCCGGCAGCACCTCGCCGTCGGAGTTATTCCCTACCCTTGTTCGCTTCCTCAGCCCCGCCGTGTTCAGGCTGGCCTGGGCCTTGGTGGTGGGTTTGCGTCTCACGCTGTTCATCACTGTGCTGTTCATGACCGGCGTGTTCATGGCCCGGGTACCCATGTCCTTCATGCCCGTGGTGTTGCTCATGGAACTCGTTGGGAACGTGATCCTTCGCTTCCATCAGGTGTTGCTGGAGTTTTTCTTCGGCATCGCGGCGCCTCCTTGCCGTGTCCCGCAACTCCCGGGTCGACTCCGAACCCCGGGGATCAAGGTAGGCGGCCCGATGCTTTCCCGTCTGCTCCGCCGCCGGCACTCCGGCGCCCTGTTCTTCCCTGGCGTTCCTGCCGGCATCCTCGGTGCCCTGGCCGTCCTGCGGCTCAAGCGGCCGTGACTGTTCGTCCATCTCGATTCCTCCTTTAGTGGCCGCCTGGGTGTGGGCTGCCTCTCTTCCAGTGCACCACACATGGCACCCGGAGGGTGCCTGCGCTAGGCGTTGCCGGGGTCTCCCCGCCTGCGGATTTCCTGATGCACCAGGGCCTGCAGTGTCGGCACGGACGACGCCGGATCGATGTCGAGTGCCTCACGCAGCCTTTGGGAAAGAAATTCAAGGTCCTCTTGCGGAACGTCCGAAAGCCTGGCGAAGCGCCTGAAGAAGCGTTTGGCAGGCAGGCCCGCCCGCCGTCGGGCATTCTTGTGGCGGGGCTTGCCCGCCAAGCCGCCTGCAGGATGCAGCTGATTTTCCATGGTCGCCGTTCATAGGGAATGCCATGGCCAACTGCATAAGCCGATCTCATAGTACAACCGGCACCTTATGGTTGAAGTGACCTGAGTCACTATCCGGCGCGGTTGGTGTGCGGTTAGCTCCAGCCGAGGAACCGCAACAGGGCCGCGGTGCCGGCTCCGGCGATGACCACCACCAGGAAAGGGGCCCGGAGCGCCAAGGCGATTGCGGCTGCGGCAAGCGCGCCGAGCCTCGCGTCGGCAGCAAGGCCCTGGCCTGACACCACCGCGTTCACCACGGTCAGTGACGCGAGCAGTCCTATGGTCATGGTGCCCGCGATGCGTGATGTGCGCGGATCCTCAAGGAATCTGGCCGGCACAAAGTACCCAACGATTTTCCAGGCGTAGGCAAGGGCGCAGGCAATCAGCAACCACATCCACAAGCTCACGAGCCTGCCTCCGGATCCGTGGCTTCGCGGCGCTTCGCTCCCGGGTGCGTGCCGGCAGCGTCCTGGTGATGGCCGGCGTGATGCGTGTAAGGCTCGACGTCGGGCTCCAGGCCTTCGTCGCGGCGGCCATGGCTGAACCACCCCACGAGTGCCGCCACCACGGCGGCAACGAGGATGGGTACGCCCGGCGGCACGAAGGGAACCGCCACGACTGTAGCCACTGCGCACACGGCCGCGATGGCGATGGGCTCCCGGCCCTTGAGCCGGGGCCACAGCAAGGCCAGGAAAGCGGCGACGGCAGCACCGTCGAGTCCCCATTGTTTGGGATCGCCCAACCCGCTGCCGGCGAGCGCACCCACGGCCGTGAAGAGGTTCCACAGCACGTACACACCAATTCCGGCCGTCCAAAAACCGCGGCGCTGCTCCGCAGGGTCCGTCTGGCCCGTGCTGGTCGCCGTGGATTCGTCGATGGTCAGCTGGGCCCCGACGTACTTGCGCCAGCCGGTGGGCCGCAGCAGCGCGTTCAGCTGCATGCCGTAGATGCCGTTGCGCATGCCCAGGAGGGTTGCGGCGCTCATGGCCGCGATGCCCGATCCACCGCCGGCCACAACGCCAATGAAGGCGAACTGCGAGCCACCGCTGAAGAGGAGCAGGCTCAGGGCCATGGCCTGCCAGAAGTTGAGGCCGGACGTCACCGCGAGCGCGCCGAAAGAGATCCCGTACAGGCCGGTGGCAACGCTGATGGAGAGGCCTACCCTGGCCGCCGGCGAGGCCAGCAGCTTCACGCCCGGCCTCCGCGCCGGTTTATGGGCAGGGATTTCCGCAGGCTCCAGGCCCACAGGATCAGGGGTGCCTGCAGCGGCAGCCGCACGGTATGGATCTTCCGACGGCGGGACGTGCCGGCTGGCCCGTACGCCCGCTTGAGGGCGTCCACGTGCCCGGCAAGGAACGCGGTGAACATGGCAGTGAGGGCCGTGGCCGTTAGTTTGCGGATAGGCGGCAGCAGGATTCCGACGGCGGCCGCCAGCTCCAGCAGGCCACTCACTGCGATCCACTCATCCCGGGACAGGAGGGCCAAGGGATGCTGCACCCCGGCGCCCTGGTCCCCGTTGCTTTGGTCCCTGCTGCGATGGTCCCTGTTGCTTTGACTGGCGCCCGGCGCGGCATCCCGGCGGCACAGGTAGTCCGGAACTACCTCTCGGTAGAAGCCGGGATCCCGGAAATGCTTGCTTGCGCTGGCCAGCAGAAGGGCGGCCATGGCAGCGGCGGACAGGTTCTGGACTGTTGAGCCGTGAAGCGACGGGCGCGAAAAGGACGAGCCCGGCGTGGACAAACCGCGCATGGACGGGCTCCGAAATGCGGGGCCGGGCCAGGGAAAAGACATGGAACCACTCAATCACAGCACATGCGGCAGCCAGAAACCGGCGGCTGCCACCTGGCGATGACGGGAGGAAAAGCGCTTGCCCAGCTATCTCACCGGGGCAGCTGTCACACTGGGCACCCTTCATGCCCACGCGAGCGGAGTTCCTCCATACGGCGGTGGCGGGAACGGATAGTCCAGGGGCTGGTCCCCATCCATCAGCGGCGGCCCAACATAGCGGAGTTCGCCGTATGTGCTGTCCCTGGAGCGGTAGTCGGGGGCGGGCAGTTCTGAAGGCAGCTCCGCGTTCCTTCCCAGTGCGAAGAGTTCCTCGGCGGTCCGGGCGAGCGACAGGTGCGCGGCGCCCCCGGTCCCCATCCAACGGCGTCGGCCCAGCAGGTGGATGGCAGCCGCAGCAACGCCGTAGCCTGTGGCGTGGTCCAGCGCCTGGACGGGCAGGGCACCGGGGCGCCACTCGCCGTCGTCATTTTCCTTGCCGTAAACGTGCGCGATTCCGCACGCGGCCTGGACAATGCTGTCGAAACCGCGGAGTCCGCTCCAGGGACCAGCGCTCCCCCAACTGTCCAGGGTGACCACCGCAAGCCGGGGGTACAAGGCCAGCAGTTCCCGGGGGTTGAGCCCAAAGCGGTCCAGGGCGCCATGCCTGTATCCGGCCACCACCACATCCGCAGCCGCCAGGAGTTGCCGCAACTTGTGCTGGATATCCGGCACACTGAGATCTGCCTCGGCGCTGCGCTTGCCGAATGCCGTGTCCACGAACTGGTCTTCAATCTCGGGGAAGGCGGGCGGGTCGATCCGCAGGACATCTGCTCCGAGGACCGCGAGCAGGCGGGTGGCAACGGGCCCCGCGATCACCCGGGTCAGGTCCAGGACCCGCACTCCGTCGAGCGGCGAGCCGTTGTGGGACATGCCGGCGCTGGCCTCGGTGCCGTTCGCGGCAACTGTTGCCGCTGCAGACTCCTCCAACCCCAGGCCGGCCGTTGCACCGTCGGCAAAATCGAAAGCAATCCAAGGGCCCAGTCCCGCTGCCCGCCCCATGTCCGAGTCAAGCCATTCGCTGCGCGTCCTGACAGCCGCGGCTATGCCGCCCTTGCCCTGGACGGCAGCCTCGGCTTCCAGTGCGGCCATGGAGTGGAGTTGCCGCTCCGCCTCCTCAGGCGAGGCTGCGCCCAAGGCCTGCAGCAGCCGCTGCTCATGGTGGGGATAGTTGGCGTGGGTACGGATCCATCCATCGCTGGTGCGATGGAAGCCCGAAAGGGGCGCAAAGCCCTGCGGTTTGCGCCCGGCGATGCGCAGATGGCCGAAGGAGTCGAAAGCCGCCGCGGTGAGGGCCGGTGTGGTTCTAAACCGGCCGGGCGTACCTGCAAACAGGTTGAGGGCGGCCGCCGCGGCCTCAACCGAATGCAGCGCAAGGCCTTCGACATCGAGCGGGCCGGACCACCAGTGGCGCGGCGAATACGCGTCCACTTCAGGCCCTACTTGCCCTGCGGCGAAGCCAGTTTGAGCTGGTCAAGGACACGGCCCGGAACGTTGGTGGTGATCTCCTGGATGCCCAGGTCCTGGCAGAGGGCCACATCTTCCGGCGAGTCCACCGTCCAGACGCGGAAGCGCCGTCCGGACTCCAGCCAGCGGCGGACGGTGGCAGGGCGCTCCCGGACGTAGTCGATGCCGGGGCCGGCCATCCCTACTTCCCGGTCGTCCAGGATCCGTTCGCCCTCCAGTTGGGTCGCCTTCATCAGGTTGGCGATGGCACCGCCGGCAAGAGGTCCAACTCCCAGTCCACCCCGGATCTCGTGAATGGTGAGGTCGTCCACGAGCTGGCAGATGTACTGGGGCGGAACGGAAAGGAGCAGGTGCCGGACGGAATCGGGGCTGAAACTCATGAAGGTCACAGCCACGTTGTCCACGGTGGAGCTTTGCGGGTCCCAGCCCTCGCTGCGGAGCACTTCGAGCACCCGATCCTCCAGTTTGAGCTGGTACGGGCTTGGGTGTTTGAGCTCGATGGCGAGCTTTACGGGACGGCCCGCTCCCCGAAGGATGTCCAGCAGCTCCGGCAAGGTGAGGAGCTGTTCCGAGCGCGCCCCGTACGTGTCGGGGATCCGGACACCCTTCCAGGACGAAAAATCCAGCTGGCGCAGTTCACCAAGGGTCCGTTCTGCCACCGGCCCGGTTCCGTCCGATGTGCGGTCCAGGTTGGCGTCGTGCAGCAGGACCACATGCTGGTCGCGGGTCAGGTGGACGTCGCACTCCACCCCGTCGGCCCCATCTGCCAGGGCCTGCAGGTAGGCTGCGCGCGTGTGTTCGGCATAGGCGCCGCTTGAACCGCGGTGTGCAAAGACCAGCGGCCGCTGCGGCACTGACTCGTCAGTTGTCATGGTCACACGGTAGCCGACCGGCCCCCGCCTTCGGGGCTAGGCTTGGCACATGCAGGTGAACTCTGAGGCAACTACCGGGCCAACCACGCAGGAAGCCCCCACCGAACCCGCGCAGCAGGTGAGGCCGGGCACCATGGCCGCAGGCGCCGTCGTAAGCCGCCAGCTTGGCGCTGGTGACGCCGAAAAGGCGGCAGCGCTGCGGAAGATGAAGCTGCTGGCGGTGAGCCTGCTCATTGCCATGGCGGTGATTTTTGTCTTCGCGTTCGCGCTGCAAAAGGACTATCCATGGCTGCAGTATGTTCGTGCAGCCGCCGAGGGCGGGATGGTGGGTGCGCTGGCCGACTGGTTCGCCGTCACTGCCCTATTCAAGTACCCCATGGGCATCAAGATCCCGCACACCGCCATCATTCCCCGGCGGAAGGACCAGATCGGTGCCTCCCTGGGCGAATTCGTGGAAACCAACTTCCTTTCCGAGCAGGTGGTCCAGGACAAACTGGCCAGCGTCAACATCGCCCGCCGGGCAGGTGAGTGGCTTTCCGCGCCCGGCGGTGCCGACCGGGTGGCCAAGGAGGGCGCAGCGGTGATCCGCGGCGCCTTCAAGGTGTTGAATGACGACGACGTCCAGGCGGTCATCGAGGGCATGGTGCGCAAGCACCTGCTCACGCCGCCGTGGGGACCTCCGGTGGGCAGGCTTGCGGAGCGGATCTTCCACGACGGGCACCACCACACGCTGGTGGACCTGCTGGTGGACCGTGCCGCGGATTGGGTGGACGACAACCATGAAACCGTGACCCGGCTGGTGTCCGACCGCTCCCCCACCTGGGTTCCGCAGTTCGTGGACGGGCTGGTGGGCGACAAGGTCTACCTTGAGATCCTCAAGTTCGTGCGGGCCGTGCAGGCAGATCCCAGGCACCAGGTGCGCCAGTCGATCGACAAGTACCTCAACGACCTCGCGCAGGACCTGCAGCATGACCCGGCAATGATCGCCCGCGCTGAGGACATCAAGGCGCAGGTGCTCGGGGATCCCGAGGTGCGCGAATTGGCGTCCCGGACGTGGGGCACCGTGAAGAACGCGCTGCTGGGTGCCGTGGACGACCCGGACAGCGAGCTCACCATCAAGTTCAAGGCAGCTGTGCGCGATTTTGGTTCGAGGCTGGTGGACGATCCCGAACTGGCAGGGAAGGTCAACGCCTGGATCGGTGACGCCGCGGGCTACCTGGTCCGGACCTACCGCTCGGACATCGCCGGGGTCATCACGGACACCGTGGCGCGTTGGGACGCCGAAGAGACCTCACAGAAGATCGAGCTCCAGGTGGGCAAGGACCTGCAGTTCATCCGCATCAACGGCACCGTGGTGGGGTCTCTTGCGGGCCTGGCAATCTTTACGGTGGCGCAGCTGATTTTTGGGTGACGCGAAGGCCGGGAGCTTTTTCGCGGCGGATAGATACTGCCGCGGCGCACATTCCTATTCGCGGCGGATATTCGGGGTGCGAGAGGGAACCTGACGGCGGAAATACCTACGACGACGGCACGCCGGCTCGGGTGCTCGGGCTTTACCCAGGCGGGTGGGGGCAGCGGCCCAACTCATAATGTCAGACCCTCGATAGATGATTCTTCTATGGGAATCGGCTGTGGTGTCGGGGTGGCTTTGGAGGGTGTTCATGCCTCTGTGGCCGCCCTTGATGCGCTCACTGCCCTTGGTGCGCTGGATGCCATAAGTGCGCTGGAGCGGGAGGATGCGTTCCTGGCCTCCGGGGTTGCTGTTGGTTCGGGCGCTGCTCTCGGTTCCGGCGTTGTTATTGGTCCGGGTGTCGATGTGCTGCAGCGGCGGTACGAGATCCGGCTGGAACGGCTCGAACTGACGGCCCGCCTGGAAGCGCAGCTTGCCGCCATGAAGGCGCGGGATGCAGCCGAGGCGATCGGGTTCCAGCAGGCCATGACTCCCCCTGACGCGTCCATCCAGGACCGCACCTACGCCGAGATGTCCGTGGTGGAAGAGATCGCGGGGGTCCTGACCGTCAGCTCCGCCGCCGCCGGTGCTCTGGTGGAACAGTCCCGGAAGATCTGCTCCCTCCCGCCCGTCTTCCAGGCCCTGTCCACCGGGGCCATGTCCTGGCAGCACGCCCGCATCGTCGCGGACGAAACCGAGGGCCTCGACGCGGCCGGCGCTGCCGCGCTGGTGGCGCACTTCTTCGACCCCGACGCACCCCACCCCGCCCGCGGCGCAGCCCCTGGCGAACTCGTCCCCTCCCGCTTCCGGGCCAAAGTCCGTGCCTGGCGCGAACGCCACCACCCCGAGACACTTCAGAAACGCCACGCCAAAGGGGTGGCGGACCGGCGGATGGAATACACCCCGGACCGGGACGGGATGGCCTGGGTCTCGCTCTACCTCCCCGGCGATACCGCCTGCGCCATCTGGAACCGCACCACCGCCACCGCCCGCGGCCTCCAGGGCCCCAACGAACCACGCACCATCACCCAACTCCGCCCCGACATCGCAGCATCCCTGCTCCTCAGCAATGGCGCCTCCACGAGCGCGGGTTCCCGGCCCGGCACGGAGATCGACAAGGTCCCCACCCCGCGGGCCGACGTCCTGGTCACGGTGCCGGTGTTCTCCCTGCTCGGACTCACGGATGAGCCCGCCATGCTCGACGGGCTCGGACCCATCCCGGCATCCACGGCCCGCAAACTCGTCGCCGACGGCGCGGACTCCTTCTACCGCGTCCTGGTCGACCCGAGCGACGGGGCACCCTTGGAGATCGGCCGGAAGAACTACCGGCTCACCGAAACCATCAAACGCTGGATCAGGATGCGCGACGGCAAATGCACCTTCCCCGGCTGCACCAACCGCACCCCGGACAACGAAACCGACCACCTCCAGGCCTGGGAATACGGCGGAACCACCGGCACCAGCAACCTGGCACAACTCTGCCCCAAACACCACCGGCTCAAACACCACACCCAATGGACACCAGACCCGGCCACCAACAACGAATCACCCGGCTGGACCTCACCCACCGGCCGCCACTACAAACCCGAACACCCCCACCCAGAACCCACACACTGGCCGCAATGGCTGATGCCCACCGAACTGCAGTCCTCGGACATCCCGGGCCTCGACGCCAGATGTAAGGACGCCAGATGTACGAACGCCAATTGTCAGGATGCCTGGTGTATCGATGTCCCCTGTATCAATATCCGCTGTCTCGAGGCGGGGCCCGAAGACCTCCCGCTATGCGAACCAGACGATGACAACTTCATAGACGCCGATGACCTGTCGCCGGACGATCCCCTCTGGGCCGAGCTCCTCGCAACCCCGCTCATACCATCCGGATGACGTAATTCAAGGGTTCGGGCAACAGTCCATGGGGCTGGAGCAATGTATGAACGGTTCGGCAGGGCCAGGGAGTTCGGCCGGACATCCCTCTACGCGAAGGCCTCAAGCTCCACGCCTGCGGCCTCAAGCCCAGCACGAATACGGGCCGCCAATTCCACTGCGCCTGGACTGCCGCCCTGGAGGCGCAGGGAGTCCGGCCGGACCTTGACCGGCGTCCCGTCCACGGCCACCACTTCCCCTTGCGTTGCCAGTCGAACAGCGCGCTCAACTACCACATCAACGTCGTGCAGGACCGCGTCCTCGTCGGAAAGCGGCACCAAGCTGCCGTCGGCCAGGTACGCGCGGTCCGCGAAGGCCTCGATGAACACCGGGTGCCCTGCCTCTTTTGCCTGCTTCAGCAGCTCGGAGCCCGGGAAGCCCAGGATGGGAAGGCCGGGGTCATAGGCATTAACCGCGGCAACCACGGCGGAGGCCTGTTCGGCGTCGGAAATCAAAGCGTCGTACAGCGCTCCGTGTGCTTTCACGTAGTCCACGGAGGCACCCACGGCATGCGCGACGCCGTCGAGCGCCCCCAATTGGTACAGCACGTCGCCGAACAGCTCGTCGAAGCCCATCCCCAGCGCGCGCTGGCCATAGCCCGCCAGGTCGCGGTAGCCGAGGTGCGCCCCCACGGTGACGTCGAGTTCGTATGCTGCGCGGCAGCTGTCCAGCATGGTGACGGGGCCGCCCGCGTGCAGGCCGCAGGCCACGTTGGCACTGGTGATCAGCTGGAACATGGCCGGGTCGCCTCCTGCCGTCCAGGAGCCGAATGATTGGCCTACGTCAGCGTTGAGATCCAAGTATGTTGCCTTCCAGCGTCAGGTGGTCCGGTCCGGCAGCTGCGGTCAGCTCCCCGGGAATGGTGTCCGGCATCGGCCCGAACGCCTCACGGGCATTCTTGGCCACCGCACGGCCCATCACGAGGTTACCGGCTCCACCCACAACGGCCCCTATGCCGAACGGGAGCGCCCTGCCGAACAGGGCGGTACCCTGCCGCTTGAGCAGGTTCTTTAGGAAGGCGTGCTGGATTCTCTTGCGGACACTGCCGAAGCCCGGACCCACCATTGACTTGGAGAGCACATTGCCCCAATTATTGGCGGCGCTGTTGCCGCTGCCGGAGGCCTGGCCACTCAGCGTTCCCAGCAGGGCGGTACCCTCCTCGCCGAGCATGATGGCCATGACCATGGTGCCGGCCTTTTCCGGGTTGGTGAGGCGGATGCCGTGAAGTTCGGCCAGCGAGGTTGCGTAAAGCGCTGTTGCCTCCAGGAAGCCTACGGTGGCAGCGGCTGAGAGTCCCAGCGACGCCACTGTTCCAACCCCGGGAACGACGGCGGTTGCGCCCACCAGTGCGCCCCCTCCGGCGACGGCACGCAAGTAGTCGCGCTCTGCAATGTCTGCCAGTTGCGCGGCGGTGGCACGGGGATGCTTCTTCTGGAGCCGCCGGATGTAGGCAACCACCAGGGGCCGCTGGATCTGTACTGCCTTCAGGAGCATGTTGTGAACGCCGGGCTTGGGCTTGCCGTCAGCGTCAAACATCGCATTGTGGGCGGTTTCCTGTGCGATGCGTAATGCGGGATTGCTGCGCCGGGCCATGGTCACCTTCATTCAATCGACCTGCAGCGGGTTAGCTGCCGTGCACTTTCCATCCTATGTGGATAAACACTAAGCATGCTTAACTTCCCGCGTCCCGTACCTCTGCCCTCCTGGCAACCGCCCGTTAGCTGGCGTCCGCCAGATTATTGAAGGTGAAAACGTGGGCACCCTCCACCACTCCGCCGTCCTCCAGTTGGGTCAGGATCGTCGTGGGCGAGTAAAGACCGCCTTTGAGCAGGCGGCGGCCCAGGGGGCCACGCCGGTTCAGGAGTTTCAGGGATGGGCCCACGCCAATTTTCAGGGCGGCCCGAATCAGCTGCGCCCGGGGAAAGGCGCCGGATACCCCTGCCCACACAGGCAGCCGCACACCTTCCCGGCGCAGCGTTTCGGCGTACCACTGGATGCGGGGAGCCGAGAAGCACAGCTGTGTCACCACCCGCGAGGCCAGATGCTGCTTCTCCAGCAACGCATCAAGCATGTGCAGTTCAGTTTGGCTCGGATGTCCTTCCGGGTAGCCCGCCACGCCGGCCCGGATCCGGCCACCGGACAGTTCCGCGAGGTCTTCCAGCAGCCGAAGACTGCTGTCGTAGGGCCCGGCCGGTTCCCCTGCGTCACCACCGACGGCGAAAACCTCGGCAATACCGGCATCGTGGCAGTTCCGGACTACACCGGCCAGCTGCGCCCGGCTTTCGATGCTTCGTGCGGCCAGGTGCGGAACAACCTCAAAGCCGAGGTAGGCAAGCTCGATGGCTGTGCGAATGCTTGCCCCTACACCTTCGCGGGGCAAGCAGGACACCGTCAGCGCCGTCCCGGCAGGTACGTGGGCCTGGACGCGGGCGGCAATGCCCTCAGCGGGAATGATTTGAATCTGGACCGGCAGCTCCCGCCTGAAACCGCCGGTGGGCTGGTCGGCAGGCACTGATGCATGGGATGGTGCCGTAAGGGATTGAGTCGTCATGAGGAACTCCAGGTTTGGCCGGCCACGGGTGGCTCGGCATGGATCGGGTCCCTCCCCGCTCTGTATTGGACCTGAGAGATTCCGCAAACCCAGCCGGGGCCTGCTTGCACCGTCGGTGAGCGCTGCCGGAGCAGCGCTGCTTTCCAGAGTCGCCTCGCCGTGACGGTACATGGGCCTGAGAGATTCCTGGGGAGGATTTGCTCCTACGGCGCCTGCCCGGTGATGGCCGGGAGAACTCTCCCGCCACAGCTCGAAAGGCTGTCTTCAGATGTAGTGGTTCAACGGCCGGCGCCCGTCCCGTCACCGGATGGGATGCGGCGCCGGCCGCATGGATGGGCCGGCAATCAGCGCAGAATGACCGTCCGGTTGCCGGACAAAACGATTCGTCCTTCAGCATGCCAGCGCACCGCATTGGTAAGTGCCTTGCATTCAGCGTCGCGGCCAACGGTGACCAGGTCAGAGGCGGAATACGTATGGTCCACCTCGATCACCTGCTGAGAGATGATGGGTCCCTCGTCCAGCTCCGAGTTGACGTAGTGAGCAGTCGCGCCCACCGTTTTGACGCCGCGCTCGTACGCCTGGTGGTAGGGCTTTGCACCCTTGAAGCTGGGCAGGAACGAGTGGTGGATGTTGATGGCCTTGCCACTGAGTCGGGTAGTGGCTTCATCGCTGAGTACCTGCATGTAGCGGGCCAGCACCACCAGTTCCACGGCGTAGTGGTCTACCAGCTCCAGCAGGCGCTCTTCAGCATCCGCCTTGGTATCCGGGGTCACGGGAATGTGATGGAACGGAACACCGTGCCAGGCGGCAAGGGGTTCCAGGTCCGGGTGGTTGGACACCACGGCGGCAATTCGGACGGGCAACTCGCCACTGCGGGCACGGAACAGGAGGTCGTTGAGGCAGTGGTCGTACTTGGACACCATCACCAGGATGGGCTGCTTGCGGCCATGCCGTTCCAGGCGCCAGTCCATCCGCCACTCCCGGGCCACTTGCTCAAAACCGGAGCGGAGGCGGTCGAGTTCCATCTCTACCTGCGAGGTGACGTGGACGCGCATGAAAAACCGGCCGCTTGCCCTGTCGCCAAACTGCTTGATGTCCACGATGTAGCATTCCTGCTCCAGCAGGTATGCCGCCACCGCCTGGACAATGCCAAGGGCATCCGGGCAATGGAAGGTCAGCACGAATTCCTTGCCGGTTTCGGGAACCATGGCCTGGCGCTGTCCGGCCGCGGCCGTGCCCGCCTGCGATGTGCGGGTTTCCGTGCCGATCACCGCTTGACCCGCTCTTCCCCCACTTCTGCGGCGGCACCCGGACGGGAAGCCTTGCCGGATGCGGCGTCGGCGAAGTCCTGGTCTGCCTGCAGTTCAGCCTGGAACGTGGCAAAACGGGCCTGGTGTGCGGGCCGGCGGCGGAGGACGAACCATGCGGCGCCCAGCAGGATGAACCAGACCGGGGTGACCAGCAGGGCCACCAGGGTGTCTGGCTGGGTGGTGAGGGTCCAGATCACGAAGCCGAAGAAGGCGAAGACCACCCAGACCATGGCAATACCGCCGGGCATCTTGAACTTCGATGCGTCGTGCAGGTGCGGCCGGCGGCGGCGGAAGGCGATGTAGCTGGCCAGGATGATCGACCAGACAAAGACAAAGCAGACAGCGGACACAGTGGTCACCATGTCGAAGGCCTTGCCCACGTCCTGGCCCGCATACATGAGGACGACGCCGGACAGCAGCAGCACGCAGGAGAGGAACAGTGCGTTCTGGGGCACCTTCCGCCGGGACAGTTTGCCAAAGACGTCCGGAGCGTCGCCTTCCTGTGCAAGGCCGAAGACCATGCGTGAGGTTGAGTAGATGCCGGAGTTCGCGGAGGACATTGCGGAGCTCAGCACCACGAGGTTGACCACGGTGGCGGCGGCACCCAGGCCCGCCAGGGAGAACATGGCGATGAACGGGCTGTGGCCTGCCCTGAACTCGGTCCAGGGGGTGACAGCCATCAGGATGATGAGGGCACCTACATAGAAGAGCAGCACGCGGATGGGGATGGAGTTGATGGCCTTGGGCAGGTTCCGCTCAGGGTTCTTGGCCTCGGCCGCGGTGGTGCCCACCAGTTCGATGCCCACGAAGGCGAAGACTGCGATCTGGAAGCCGGCCACGAAGCCCATGAACTCGTTCGGGAAGAATCCGCCGTGGCTCCACAGGTTGGTGAAGGTGGCAGGGCCGGCGTCGGACTGGAAACCGGTGAAGATCATGAACAGGCCAACAATGATCAGAGCTGCAATGGCAATGATCTTGATCAGAGCGAACCAGAACTCCGTCTCGCCAAAGGCCTTGACGGTGGTGAGGTTCAGCAGGAGCAGGATGGCCACGGTGGCCAAGCCGGGGATCCACAGGGGCACCCCGGGCCACAGTTCACGGGAGTAGCCCGCGATGGCAATGACATCAGCGATGCCGGTGATGACCCAGCAGAACCAATAGGTCCAGCCCGTAAAGAAGCCGGCCCAGGGGCCCAGCAGGTCTGCGGCGAAATCGCTGAACGACTTGTAGTTGAGGTTGCTGAGCAGCAGTTCGCCCATGGCACGCATAACGAAGAACAGCATGAAGCCGATGATCATGTACACGAAGATCACCGAGGGGCCGGCTGCCGAAATGGTCTTTCCGGAACCCATGAACAGGCCGGTGCCGATTGCGCCGCCAATGGCGATCAGTTGGATGTGGCGGTTGCTGAGCTGCCGCTCCAGGTGCGGGGCTCCGCTTCCGGGGGACGTCGGGGAGTGGGTCGTCATTGAGGAACTCCATCGTTCGAGCGGCACCCGGGGTGTCGCAAAGATTGGATTTCCTCCCCGCTCTGTCTGGGACCTGAGAGTTTCCACGCGCCGGGATGGCGTGCTTGCACCGTCGGTGAGCCAGGACAGGGCCTGGCTGCTTTCCAGAGTTGCCTCACCGCGGCGGTACGTGGGCCTGAGAGTTTCCTGGGGAGGGTTTGCTCCTACGGCGCCTGCTGAACGTACCGGCAGGGCTCTCCCGCCGCAGGTCAAAAGCGTTAATTGGTAAATCAGTGTTCAGTTATCGGAGTGCATCCGCTGTGGACTTCAAGCCGCACGGTGCATTTCGGGGCCTCCGGTAATCACAGCCGGCGACGGAGCGCCCAGCGTTCTTTGGGCCAGTTCCGCTGCCCGGCCGGATCACGGGGTTCAGTGTGGCGTCCGTCACGAACAAAAGTCAAGCCCGGCATTACGGTCGCCGCGTAACGCACCTGTACTTGCCAGCGCGCTGCATGGCGGACCGATTTGCTCTCCGGGGGCGCCATCCTGTAACTTGTGAGCCGAATCACCCATATTTCAATAAGCCTTTCGAGCTGTGGCGGGAGAGTTCTCCCGGCCATCACCGGGCAGGCGCCGTAGGAGCAAATCCTCCCCAGGAATCTCTCAGGCCCATGTACCGTCACGGCGAGGCGACTCTGGAAAGCAGTGCTGCTCCGGCAGCGCTCACCGACGGTGCAAGCAGGCCCTGGCTGGGTTTGCGGAATCTCTCAGGTCCAATACAGAGCGGGGAGGGACCCGATCCATGCCGAGCCACCCGTGGCCGGCCAAACCTGGAGTTCCTCATGACGATTCAATCCCAACCGTCTGTCTTTGCGGACCGGCACATTGGTGCACGCCGCCAGGCTGACGTCGACACCATGCTCAAGGCCGTTGGCTATGACAGCGTTGACGGCCTGGTGGACATCGCTGTCCCCAGTTCGATCCGCCAGTCCAAGCCGCTCGCGCTCAAGGGCGCCCTGAGCGAGGTTGAGGTGCTTGCGGAACTGCGCAGGCTCGCCGCCAAGAACAAGACTGCCGTGCAGATGATCGGCCAGGGCTACTACGACACCATCACCCCTGCCGTCATCCGACGGAACATCCTGGAAGCCCCTGCCTGGTACACCTCCTACACGCCGTACCAGCCCGAAATTTCCCAGGGCCGGCTGGAGGCGCTGCTGAACTTCCAGACCATGGTCCAGGACCTGGTGGGCCTGCCCATCGCCAACGCCTCGCTGCTGGATGAAGCCACCGCCGTGGCCGAAGCCGTACTGATGATGCGCAGGGCCAATAAGGCCAGCGGCCAAAACGCTGGCGCCCGCGACGGCAAGACCGTGCTGGACGCCGACGTCCTGCCGCAGACCATCGCCATCGTCAAGGGCCGCGCCGAGGCGCTCGGCTTCGAGGTGGAGGTCGCCGACCTGTCCAAGGGACTCCCTGAAGGCGCGATCAACGGGATCGTGCTCCAGCAGCCCGGCGTCTCCGGCCGCGTCTTCAACCACGCCGGCGTCATCGCCGAAGCGAAGGAGCGCGGCGCGCTGGTGACGGTGGCCGCTGACCTGCTGGCCCTGACCCTGATCACCCCTCCGGGCGAGCAGGGTGCCGACATCGCCGTCGGCTCCACCCAGCGTTTCGGGGTGCCGCTGTTCTTCGGCGGCCCGCACGCCGCCTACATGGCCGTGGCCAAGGGCCTGGAGCGTTCCATGCCCGGCCGCCTGGTGGGTGTTTCCAAGGACGACGCCGGCCTCCCGGCCTACCGCCTGGCGCTGCAGACCCGCGAGCAGCACATCCGCCGCGAGAAGGCCACGTCCAACATCTGCACGGCGCAGGCGCTGCTGGCCATCGTGTCCTCCTTCTACGCCGTCTACCACGGCCCGGACGGCCTGAAGGCCATCGCCGAGCGCGTCCACAACAACGCCCGCGTCCTCGCCACCACCCTCAAGGCCGCCGGACGGGAACTGGCCACCGAGACGTTCTTCGACACTGTCACCGTCTCAGTTCCCGGCAAGGCCGCAAAGGTCATCACCGCAGCTGAAGCGCGCGGCATCAACCTGCGCTACATCGACGCCGACACCATCGGTGTCTCCACGGATGAAACCACGACGCCGGAAATCCTGTCCGCGATCGCCGTCGCCTTTGGTGCCGGCCCGGTGGTGGACGCCGAGGGCTTCGACCTCCCCGCAGAGGTACTCCGGACCTCCGAGTACATGCAGCACCCGGTGTTCAACACCCACCGGTCCGAGACGCAGCTGCTGCGCTACATCCGTAAGCTCTCAGACCGCGACCTGGCGCTGGACCGCACCATGATTCCGCTGGGCTCGTGCACCATGAAGCTGAACGCGACCGCCGAGATGGAAGCCATCTCCTGGCCCGAGTTCGCCTCCATCCACCCGTTCGCCCCGGACTCCCAGACCGAAGGCTGGCGCGAACTGATCAGCGGCTTGGAAGCCGACCTGGCGGAAATCACCGGCTACGACCAGGTGTCCCTCCAGCCCAACGCCGGGTCCCAGGGCGAGCTCGCCGGCTTGCTGGCCATCCGCGGCTACCACCGTGCCAACGGCGACACCCAGCGCAACGTCTGCCTGATCCCCGCCTCCGCCCACGGCACCAACGCCGCCTCCGCCGTCCTGGCCGGCATGAAGGTCGTCGTCGTTGCCACGGCCGCCGACGGCACGATCGACCACGAGGACCTGTACGCGAAGATCGAGGCGAACAAGGACGTCCTCTCGGCGATCATGATCACCTACCCGTCCACCCACGGCGTCTACGACGCGGACGTGACCGAGATCTGCGAGGCTGTCCACGCGGCCGGCGGCCAGGTCTACGTTGACGGTGCCAACCTGAACGCCCTTGTGGGCCTGGCCCAGCCCGGCAAGTTCGGCGGCGATGTGTCCCACCTGAACCTGCACAAGACCTTCTGCATCCCCCACGGCGGCGGCGGACCCGGCGTCGGTCCGGTTGCAGCCAAGGCGCACTTGGCGCCCTTCATGCCCGGCGATGCCAATAAGGCAGCGCACCAGGAAGGGCACGGCGTGGCCATCAGCGCCTCCAACTTCGGGTCCGCGGGTGTCCTGCCGATCTCCTGGGCCTACGTGAAGCTCATGGGCGGCGAGGGCCTGACCGAGGCCACCAAGGCAGCCTTGCTCGCAGCCAACTACGTTGCCGTTCGTTTGAACGAGTACTTCCCGGTTCTCTACACCGGTGAAGGCGGACTCGTTGCGCACGAATGCATCCTGGACCTGCGCGAGCTCACCGCCAAGACGGGCGTCACCGCGGAGGACGTCGCCAAGCGCCTCATCGACTTCGGCTTCCACGCCCCCACCTTGGCCTTCCCGGTCGCCGGCACCCTGATGGTGGAGCCGACCGAGTCCGAGGACCTGGCCGAGATCGACCGCTTCATCGAGGCCATGATCACCATCCGCAAGGAAATCGACCAGGTGGCCAACGGCGACTTCACTGTCCAGGACTCACCGCTGCGCAACGCACCCCACACCGCGTCCGCCGTCGTCAACTCCAACTGGGACCGCGCCTACCCGCGCGAGCAGGCTGCCTTCCCCGTCCACCACCTCAAGCAGGACAAGTACTTCCCGCCGGTGGGGCGCATCGACGGCGCCGGTGGAGACCGGAACCTGATCTGCTCCTGCCCGCCGCTGTCCGAGTTCGAAAACTAAGGATTCCCCATGACTGAGAACTACACGGCTCTTTATGAAGAGCACAAGAAACTGGGCGCCTCCTTCACCGACTTCGGTGGCTGGCAGATGCCGCTCAAGTACGGCTCTGAACTGGCCGAGCACCACGCCGTCCGCAAAGCCGCGGGCCTGTTCGACCTCTCCCACATGGGCGAAGTCTGGGTCACCGGCCCCGAAGCCGGCGCTTTCCTGGACTACGCCCTGGTGGGCAAGTTGTCCGCCATCGCGGATGGCAAGGCCAAGTACTCGCTGATCTGCAACGAGGACGGCGGCATCATCGACGACCTCATCACCTACCGTTTTGGCGACGAAAAGTACCTGGTGGTGCCCAACGCCGGCAACGCCCCCACCGTGGCGGCTGCGCTCGCCGAGCGGGCAGCCAACTTCGATGTGAAGGTGGAGGACGCTTCGGCGGCCACCTCCCTCGTCGCAGTCCAGGGACCCAAGGCCGAGGCCATCCTGCTCAAGCTCACGGATGAATCCCAGCACGCCCTGGTCACCGACCTGAAGTACTACGCCTTCAACGAGCTGACCATCGCAGGACAGGACGTCATCCTGGCCCGCACCGGCTACACCGGCGAAGACGGCTTTGAGCTCTTCCTGCCGAATGAAGGCGCCGCTTCCCTGTGGGAGTCCGTGGCCCAGGCCGGCGAAGAGTTTGGCATCATTTCGTGCGGCCTCGCATCGCGCGACTCACTCCGCCTTGAGGCCGGCATGCCGCTGTACGGCAACGAGCTGTCGCTTGAGCGTTCACCGTTCGACGCCGGCCTTGGCCCCGTAGTTGCGCTCAAGTCCAAGGAAGGCGACTTCATCGGCCGGGCCGCACTTGAGGCAGCCAAAGAGTCCGGTTCCAAGCGCAAGCTCGTCGGCCTGAAGGGCCTCGGCCGGCGCGCCGGCCGGGGTGGCTACCCGGTCCTCAAGGACGGCAACGTGGTGGGCGAAGTGACCTCCGGCCAGCCCAGCCCGAGCCTTGGCTACCCTGTTGCGCTTGCCTACGTCGACGTCGAGCACGCCGGGCTGGGCACCGCGCTGGACGTGGACCTCCGTGGAAAAGCCGAGCCCTTCGAAGTTGTTGCCCTGCCGTTCTACAAGCGCCAAAAGTAGCTCCGGCGCTTCCCACTCTTGAACACCAAACTTAAGGAAAAACACCATGGCTAAAGTTGCCGCTGAACTGAAGTACTCCGCCGAGCACGAATGGATCGCCGCTGACGGCTCCGGCCCGTCCGTGGTTGGTGTGTCCGCTGTTGCCGCCGAAGCACTGGGCGACATTGTCTACGTGGACCTGCCCGAGGTTGGCTCCACGGTGACCGCAGGTGAGACCTGCGGCGAGATCGAGTCCACCAAGTCCGTTTCAGACCTGTACTCCCCCGTTACGGGCGAGGTCACGGAAGTCAACGACGACGTCGTCAGCGACCCCGCCGTGATCAACAACGACCCGTACGGCGCCGGCTGGCTCTTCAAGGTCACCGTCACCGAAGAGGGCCCGCTGTTGTCCGCAGAGGAATACGCCGAAGCAAACGGCGGCGAACTGTGAGCGCGGCCGCTGACACCGCAGTGTTCGAGCAGGTAGTCTCCCCGAGCCTCAACGCGGGCCTTTCCGCGTTGGACCCGGAGGTCGCAGCCAAGATCGACGACGAACTGGTCCGCCAGCGCGATGGCCTGGAGATGATCGCTTCGGAAAACCACACCGCCGTGGCCGTGATGCAGGCCCAGGGTTCCGTGCTGACCAACAAATACGCCGAGGGCTACCCGGGCAAGCGCTACTACGGCGGCTGCGAGCACGTGGACGTCATCGAGCAGCTGGCGATCGACCGGGTGAAGGCCCTGTTCGGTGCTGGCTACGCCAACGTCCAGCCGCACTCCGGGGCCCAGGCCAATGCCTCGGTGATGCACGCGCTGATCAAGCCCGGCGACACCATCATGGGCCTGAACCTGGCCCACGGCGGCCACCTGACCCACGGCATGCGGATCAACTTCTCCGGCAAGCTCTACAACGTGGTTCCGTACCAGGTCCGCAAGGACACCCACACCATTGACATGGCAGAGGTGGAGCGGCTTGCGCTGGAAACCAAGCCGCAGCTCATCGTTGCCGGCTGGTCGGCCTACGCCCGCCAGCTGGACTTCGCGGAGTTCCGCCGGATCGCCGACCTCGTGGGTGCCTACCTCATGGTGGATATGGCACACTTCGCCGGCCTGGTGGCAGCCGGACTGCACCCGAGCCCGGTCCCGCACGCCCACGTGGTTACCTCCACCACGCACAAGACCCTCGCCGGTCCGCGTGGCGGCATCATCCTCTCCAATGACGCCGACATCGCCAAGAAGATCAACTCGGCTGTGTTCCCCGGCCAGCAGGGCGGCCCACTTGAGCACGTCATTGCCGGCAAGGCCGTGGCCTTCAAGATCGCAGCGTCCCCCGAGTTCAAGGAGCGGCAGGAGCGCGTCCTTGCCGGTGCCCGGATCCTGGCCGAGCGCCTCGTCCAGCCGGACGTCACCGCAAAGGGCATCAGTGTGGTGTCCGGCGGCACCGACGTGCACCTGGTCCTGGTTGACCTGCGCAACTGCGAACTCGACGGGCAGCAGGCAGAAGACCGGCTCGCCGCGATCGACATCACCGTCAACCGCAACGCCGTGCCGTTCGACCCGCGTCCCCCGATGGTCACCTCGGGCCTTCGCATCGGCACCCCTGCCTTGGCCACCCGTGGCTTCGGAGAGGACGCCTTCCGCGAGGTTGCGGACATCATCGCCGAGGCATTGATCGCCGACGCCGACGCGGACCTTTCCAGCCTGCGTCACCGCGTCGAGGCCCTGGCTGCAGCGCACCCGCTCTACCCGTCAATCACCAACCTCGCCTGAGTGCTTCACCCTGGTTGCGTCCGCGTCGGCGGACCGGACATTTTCACGCCTGCTGCTCGTTCCTCGCTTTGACGCAGGCTTTCGAAAAGTCCGGCTCCACGCTCGCGGGGTCCGTCTAGGTGGGCGGCCTTGACGACTGGGCGAATTCCGGAGACGTGCTCCCCACCGTCCCCCTAACCTCGCAAGCTCGGCCAGGGAACCCGGACGGCGTGGGCCCCGGGCACGCGGAGGAATTCGGTCACCGGCCCACCACCCCAACCACTGTTTTAGTTAGGAATCCCCGTCATGGCTGTTGGCGTTTTTGATCTTTTTTCGATCGGGATTGGTCCGTCGTCGTCTCATACGGTGGGGCCGATGCGGGCTGCTGCTGTGTTTGCGGAGGAGCTCAAAAGCCTTGGGGTCCTGGCTGACGTGGCGTCGTTGCGGGTGGATTTGTATGGTTCGCTGGCGGCGACGGGGCATGGGCACGGGACGATGACCGCGGTGTTGTTGGGGTTGGAGGGGTTTCATCCTGAGTTGATCCTGCCCGTGGAGGTGGAGGAGCGGCTGGCCTCGATCGCGGAGACCGGGACCCTGAACCTGGCCGGTGCCGTGCCGCTGCGGTACGGGGTGAAGGATATGGTGCTCCGGCCGTTGACGGTGCTGCCCCGGCACACGAACGGGATGACGTTCACCGTGTCTGATGGGGCCGGGGAGGTGCTGCATGCGGCGACGTTCTTCTCGGTCGGTGGCGGGTTCATCGTCCGCGAGGGTGAGGAGGACGCCGCGCAGCAGGAACTGGACGCGTCCAAACAGGAGTTGCCGTTGCCGTTCCGGACCGCCGCGGAGCTGCTGGAGCACTGCCGGAACACCGGGCTGGGCATCGCGGACGTGATGCTGGTCAACGAAAAAGCCGCCCGTTCCGAGGAAGAGATCCGGACCGGTTTGCTGCACATCTGGTCCGTCATGGCCGACTGTGTCCAGACCTCGCTGAAGCGGGAGGGGGTGCTGCCGGGCGGGTTGAAGGTCCGCCGCCGCGCCCCGGACTGGTACGACCGGCTGAAGAAGGAATGCGCGCGCCCCGGTGAGGACAACCAGGATCTGGATTTCCAGGACTGGGACTTCCACGATCCACGGTATTGGCAGGAGTGGGTTAACTTGGTGGCGTTGGCGGTGAACGAGGAGAATGCCTCGGGCGGCCGGGTGGTCACCGCGCCCACGAACGGGGCGGCCGGGATCATCCCCGCGGTGCTGTACTACGCGCTGCACTTCGCCCCCGGGATGGATAAGGCCACGAAGGAAGACCGGGAGGATGTGGTGGTGCGGTTCCTGCTCGCCGCCGGCGCCGTCGGGGTGCTGTACAAGGAACAGGCCTCGATCTCCGGGGCCGAGGTCGGCTGCCAGGGCGAGGTCGGGTCCGCGTCCTCAATGGCCGCGGCCGGCCTGGCGGAGGTCATGGGCGGCACCCCCGCGCAGGTGGAAAACGCGGCCGAGATCGCGATGGAACACAACCTGGGCCTGACGTGCGACCCGATCGGCGGGCTGGTCCAGGTCCCCTGCATCGAACGGAACGCGATCGCCGCCGCCAAAGCGATCAACGCCGCGAAAATGGCGCTCTGGGGTGACGGCACCCACCGGGTCTCCCTCGACGAAGTCATCATCACCATGCGCGAAACCGGCAAAGACATGTCCTCCAAATACAAGGAAACCGCCATGGGCGGCCTCGCCGTCAACGTCGTCGAATGCTGACACCCGGCGCACCTCCGATCCCCCAAGCAAACAAAGGAAAACGATCATGACTTTGGCACCTGAAGGCCGGAAGATGCTGCGGATCGAGCAGCGCAATGCTGCGGTCCCGGTGGAGCGCAAACCGGAATGGATCAAGGCCAAGGTCCAAATGGGCCCGGAGTTCGTCGGGCTGAAGAATCTGGTGAAAAAGGAAGGCCTGCACACCGTCTGCGAGGAAGCCGGCTGCCCCAACATCTTCGAATGCTGGGAAGACAAGGAAGCCACCTTCCTGATCGGCGGTTCCGAATGCACCCGCCGCTGCGACTTCTGCCAGATCGACACCGGCAAACCCTCACCCCTGGACCGGTTCGAACCCACCAAGGTGGCCCGCTCCGTCCAGTCCATGCAGCTCCGCTACGCCACCGTCACCGGCGTGGCCCGCGACGACCTCGAAGACGAAGGCGTGTGGCTCTACGCCGAAACCGTCCGCAAGATCCACGAACTGAACCCCGGCACCGGCGTCGAACTGCTCATCCCCGACTTCTCCGGCAACCCCGAGCACATCAAAGCGATCTGCGAGTCCAAACCCGAAGTCTTCGCCCACAACGTCGAAACCGTGCCCCGGATCTTCAAACGGATCCGGCCCGCGTTCCGCTACGACCGCTCCCTGGACGTCATCACCCAGGGCCGGGCCCATGGGATGGTCACCAAGTCCAACCTCATCCTGGGCATGGGCGAAACCCGCGAGGAAATCTCCGAAGCCCTCCGCGACCTCCACGCAGCAGGGTGCGACCTGATCACCATCACCCAGTACCTGCGCCCCAGTGAACGGCACCTGCCCGTGGACCGCTGGGTCAAACCCCAGGAATTCGTCGACCTCCAGCACGAAGCCGAAGAAATCGGCTTCCTCGGCGTCATGTCCGGACCCCTGGTCCGCTCCTCCTACCGCGCCGGCCGCCTCTGGGCCACCGCCATGCGCAAAAAAGGCCGCGACATCCCCGCCGAACTCGCCCACATCGCCGACGGCATCCAGGACTCCGGCACCACCCGCCAGGAAGCCGCCACCCTCCTGGCGGGCTAGCAGCCCTGCGTCAGCTGTTGCCGCGCACCACCGGGATGCTCGCCGTCGGCAGTCCGCTGGGAAAGACCGTTGGCTCCGGCTCCACGGCCGGTTCAAGCGGCACCTGCATAGGCGTACCGCCCACCGTGAAGTGCTGGCCGCGGACATCTACCTCCAGCGGCTCACCCTCCTGCACCGTGAGCGTGATGGAACCGGCGGCAAGCTGGACCAGCAGCAGGCGGCCGCGGATCTTCAGGTGGAAGGCCAACCCGTCCCATTCGGCGGGCAGGCGTGGATCGAAGTACGGCACCGGGCCCTGGTCGCGCATGCCGGCGAACCCGCACACCAGCGAACTCCACACTCCCCCGGTGGAGGCGATGTGCACGCCGTCGATGGTGTTGCCGTGGGTGTCGTCCAGGTCGATGAACGCGGCGTTGGTGAAGTGCTCCAGCGCTTCCTTCGAATAGCCCACCTCCGCCGCCATGATCCCCTGCACGCAGGCGGACAGCGTGGAGTCGCCGGTGGTGAGCGGATCGTAGAAGTCGAAGGCACGGTGCTTTTCCTGGGCCGTGAAGTCCTGCCACTGCAGGAACATGGCCAGGACCGTGTCCGCCTGCTTCAGCACCTGGTGGCGGTAGATGACCAGAGGGTGGAAGTGCAGCAGCAACGGGTACTTGGACCGCGGAGTGGTCCAGTCCCAGGCCTCCAGGGTCATGAAGTCGTTGTCCTGCGAGTGCACCTGCATGCGTTCGTCGAACGGCAGGTTCATCCGGCTGGCCGCAGCCTCCCACAGCTGGCGCTCCTCCAGGGTGATGCCGGCGTGCTCAAGGGCAGCGGCCGCGCGAAGGTTGAAGCGGGCCATGACGTTTGTGTACAGGTTGTCGTTGACCACGGCGGTGTACTCATCAGGGCCGGTCACGCCGTGGATATGGAAGAGCCCGTCCTTCCCGAAGAAGCCAAGGGAGATCCACATCCTGGCGGTCTCGATCAGCAGCTCGGCGCCCATCCCATCCCGGAAGGCGGTGTCACCGGTTGCCCAGAGGTACCTGTTGGTGGCGAAGGCGATGGCTGCGGCGATGTGGAACTGCGCGGTGCCGGCAGCGTAGTAAGCGCTGGCTTCGAGCCCGTTGATGGTGCGCCACGGGAACAGCGCACCGTCCACGCTCAGCTCCTTGGCGCGGATCCTGGCTTCGGGAAGCATGCTGTGGCGGAACTCCAGGACCTGCCGGGCGCCGTCGGGATTGGTGTACGTAAGGTAGGGCAGCAGGTACACCTCCTGGTCCCAGAAGTAGTGCCCCTCGTAGCCCGATCCGGTCACGCCCTTGGCGGGGATGCCGGCAACATCGGCACGCGCGGTGGCCTGGGCCAACTGGAACAGGTTCCACCGGATGGCCTGCTGCAGCCCGGGCCGGCCGCCCTCCACCAGAATGTCCGAGGTGGCCCAGTAGCTGCGAAAGTGCGCCTCGCTCTCGGCAAAGATGTCACCCACCGGCCGCAACGTTCCTTCCGCCACCGCGGCTGCATCGATCTCCGGGTCCTGCATAGTCCGGCCGGCGGCGTAGCTAACGCTCTTCTCCAGCCGGAACGGCTCATCAGCATCCACCGCAAGGACGTACCGGACGCTGCTGTCGTCCTGGTCCACCAGTGTCTCGAACGGCTGGTGCCCGGGTGACGTCCAGTGGTCCACGGCAATGCCCACGCGCTGCTTGGACTCCGCAGCCTCCCATGACAGGCGCAAGGAGCCGTCGCCGCCGTCGAGCCGCAAGGGCAGCAGCACGCGCCCCGCGTGGCGTCCGGCGCGGCGGGGATCGTGCACGGAGTGGTCTTCCACCGGCTGGTCCTGGCGGTTGATCACGGACGAGGTGACATCCAGGGAAACCTGCCGGTTCGTTGCCACCTCCAGCGAAATGCCCAGGCCGCCACGGGACTCGAATCCCACGGCCCGCCGCTCCGTGGTGGTCACCATAGCGCCGGACCGGCATTGCCAGGTGATGCGGCATTCATAGATTCCAGTGCAGAAGTCCACGGTCCGCCGGTAGTCCAGCACCTCGGACTCCGCCAGGCTGAGGCTTTCCCCGTCCACCACCACCGTGAAGTTGTTGGCGTCAGGAATGTAGAGGATGCGCTGCCCGGTCCGGGCGAAGCCAAACGCATTCTCGGCGTGCTTGATGTCCCAGATTTCGTGGAACCCATTGATGAAGCTGCCCGGCAGTTCGGCATCGGCCGCGGCACAATGCGCACCCCGGATGCCCAGGTGCCCGTTACCCAGCGCAAACAGGGTCTCAAGCGTTCCGGCGCCGTCGGTCTGGTACCGGGTTTCGACGAGCTGCCAGGGGGTATCGGGGAACCGCTCGCGGTCCTCGGTAATCAGTGCCATGGTCGGGGTCCTTTTGGCCTTGCTGTGCTGCCGGCGGGGCCGGCATGGAGTATTGGGGGGGAAGTGCGGTACTGGGATTGGTGCTGCCGGGGAAGCAGCGGGGTTGCCCGGGGAGGCAACGGAGGTTTAGGGGATAAGTTCCTGGAGATCGCTAACCACCAGGGTGGCACCGGCGTCCAGGAGCGTCAGCCGCCCTGCACCCCGGTCCACCCCGATAACGGAGTGGAAGGACCCGGCATGTCCTGCCTGCACGCCGGACACGGCGTCTTCCACCACCACGCACTCGGAACTGGACAGGTCCAGCAGCTTGGCGGCGTATTCGTAGGTGGCCGGGCTTGGTTTGCCGGGCAGGCCCTGCTCCGCGGCCACCACCCCGTCCACCACGACGGCGAAGTGCCGGCTGAGTCCGGCGGCCTTCAGTACGGCAGGGGCATTGCGGGAGGAAGAGACGACGGCGACCTCGAGTCCGCGCTCCAGTGCGGCTTGGAGGAAGCGGACAGAGCCTTCGAACGGTTCGACGCCGGCGCTCACGATGTCATTGAAGACCGCGTTCTTCCGGTTGCCCAGGCCATGGACAGTGTCGTGGGCGGGATCGTCCTCCAACGGGCCCTCCGGCAGCGTGATCCCGCGTGAGGCGAGGAAGTCACGTACCCCGTCAAAGCGCGGTTTGCCGTCGATGTGGTCGAAGTAGTCGCTTTCCCGGTAACCGGAAACACCTGGCTGTGAGGCGAGGTAGCCATCGAAAAGTTCCTGCCAGGCCCGCTCATGCACGCTGGCTGTGGGCGTCAGCACCCCGTCCAGGTCGAACAGGATTGCTTTGGCGCCGGTCCAGGCGGCGGTATCAGCTGCAGTTTCTTGTGTCATCGGCGGTGCGGTGTCCTCTCGGTTTGTGGACAGCCGGCCCCGCCGGGCAGCCTGAAGGAGGTTCTGCTGCGCGGCGTGCGCGCAGCATCACTTCCTTGTCCGCCCACTGCAGGACCGATCATGGCCGTAGACGAGTGTAAGCGCTTGCAAATTTCGCTGGCAACTGTTTTTTCTTACCCTCCACTGGAGCGGATACACAGTTAGCCCAGTACGTAATGGCGGAGGAAAGCGCTGACATCCACCATCTCCGTCTTTGACATGGCGTGCCCCATCCCCGGGTAGGTCCGGGTCGTCAGCAGCGTGTTCTGTTCCAGCCACTCGGCTGTGTACGCGATGGCGTCCTCGTTAATCACCAGATCAGCCTTGTCCCGCCCCCAAAAGAACGGCGGCTTCACTTCAAAGGAGTCCATGACCGAGAGGAGCTCGTTCTTGAGGACGAAGCCGGACAACCCCACAACAGCCGTGTAGTCCTCCGGATGCAGCCGCAGGAGCGTGGTTGCCATGGCCATGCCCTGGGAATAGCCCATAAGCGTGACACTGCTGTGCTGGTCCCTGACGGAACTGATCCACGCCCGCACGGAGTTCGCTGCGGAAATCACGTCGGCGAAGTCATTTGCCAGGAAGTAGTCCAGCAGGAACCAGCCCCAGTGGTCGCCGATTGGCATAGGAGCACGGAGGGCGGCGCAGGTGAACTCCTGCGGCAGGTAGTCGAAAAGGCGCACCATCCGTGCCTCGTCCGTGCCGTACCCGTGCATCATCACCAGCAAGGGAGTGCCGGAGCGCTGGCCTTCGGGCTTGGACCACACAACTGTTTCCACCGGAACAGCCTACGAGACATGCCCGCCCTAACGGCGCGGTGATTGAATCACGAATCCCCGGAAGGTAGCCTGACGCCTGACAGACAGCAGGCTTAGCTTTTGGCAGTGACGCACCACCCTTCCGTAACGCCCTACCAGCGCCGCGCAGGACGCGGCTATAAGGAGCAAGTCATGAGAATCGGCTCGTCAATCTTCCTCATCGCCCTTGGCGCCATCCTCGCCTGGGCCGTGGCTCCCGGCCTGATCCCCTTCGTGGACCAGCAGCTGGTGGGCTACATCCTCATGGCCGTGGGCGTCATCGGGCTGATCGCTTCCCTTATCCTCGCCTCACCCGGACGCAGCCGCCGCGTAAGCGAGTCCCGCTCCGTCATAGATCCAAACACCGGGGAGCGGATCACCCGCCACGAAAGCCGTGACGGCGGACTCTAACCGTCAGCGGTACCGGGGACGGGGTTCCGGGAACCCCGGGAACGGCCCCAAGTAACCCGAAGAGCCGGGCTGGACCATATGCGTCCGGCCCGGCTTTTTCGCGCCCCGGCCCTGGTGCCGGGTCCAGACCCGCAGGCCCTGGCGTCCTCCCAAGCCTGGAACCGGGGAGAGGAACTCCAGCCCCTCCCACATCCGCATCTTGTTTCATGTTGGTTTCCATTGACAAACCAACACAAGCAAAGATAAAGTCAAGTAACTCAACATCAGAGTGATCCAAGTCACGACAGCCACTACGCAACGGAGGGTACGTGTTCGCCGAGGAGCGCCAGCAAAAGATTGCCGAGCTTGTGGCCGGCAACGGCCGGGTCAGCGTGACCCTGCTCGCTGAGCGCTTCAGCATCACTACGGAAACCATCCGCCGTGACCTTGCCGCTCTGGAGAACGCCGGCACCGTACGGCGCGTCCACGGTGGAGCGGTGGCGGCAGACCGCTTCAGCACCACCGAGGAAAGCGTCACCGAGCGGGCCATCCAGCGGCCGGACCAAAAGGTTCGGATCGCCCAGGCCGCCCTCACACTGATCCCCCGGAACTCGCCGGCCAGCGTCCTCATGGACGGCGGCACCACCACCGAAGTGCTGGCGGACCTGCTGGCGCGGCGCACCGCCGTCGAACCTTCCGACGGAACCGGGCCGCAGCACGAACTAGTGGTTATCACCCACGCTGTGCCCATCGCCAGCAAGCTCTCCAACGTCCCCGGAGTCGCCCTGCAGATCCTGGGCGGCCGGGTCCGCGGACTTACCCAGGTGGCCGTGGGCCAGGCGACGGTGAACGCCGCTGCCCGGATCCGCCCGGACATCGCGTTCATCGGCACCAACGGCATCCATGCCACCTTTGGCGTCAGCACTCCCGATCCTGAAGAAGCAGCCGTCAAGGCAGCCTTCGTCCAGTCGGCCCGCCGCATTGTGGTGCTGGCCGACTCCTCCAAGCTGGACACGGAAACCCTGGTCCAGTTCGCCTCCCTGAAAGATCTGGACACCTTGATCACAGACAGTGAACCCGGACCTGAACTCGCGGCCGCCCTGGAAGAGGCCGGCGTCGATGTGGTGATCGCATGATCGTCACCTTCACGGCCAATCCAAGCCTCGACCGCACGGTGGCCCTCCCCGGCCCCCTGGCACGCGGCGAAGTACAGCGCGCCGTCTCCGTCCGCCAGGAGTCCGGCGGCAAGGGCGTCAACGTCTCCCGCGCCCTGGTGGCATCCGGACTCGAATCCCTGGCCGTCCTGCCAGGCGCGGACAGCGATCCCGTCCTGGCCGGCCTGCGCGAAAGTGCAGTCCCCTTCATATCCCTTCCCATCGACGAGCCGCTGCGCACCAACGTGGCGCTCACCGAGCCCGGCGGCGTGACCACAAAGATCAACGAACCCGGGCCCGTCCTTGCCGCGGACCAGCAGGAAGCCCTCATCAAGCTGCTGCTGGAAAGCTCCCGTGGCGCCAGCTGGGTAGTCCTGGCCGGCTCGCTGCCGCCCGGATTCCCGGACAACTTCTACGCAACGGTGGCCCGTCGGATCCGGGAGGCGGGCAACGGCAATGCGCCGCTGATCGCCGTCGACTCCTCCGGGACGCCCCTCGCCGCTGCCCTCACCGACGCCGGAACCCCCGACGACGGCACAGGCACCAGCGGAACAACCACGGGTTCCGGGAAACCGGACCTCCTCAAGCCCAACGCCGAGGAACTGGCGGAACTGGCCGCAGCCGCCGGTTTTGCCCCGGCATCCGGTGACGAGCTGGAAGCGGACCCGGCGGCTGCCGCCGCCGCTGCAGCCGCCGTCGTACGTTCCGGCGTAGGTGCTGTGCTGGCAACTCTCGGTTCCAAGGGAGCTGTCCTCGTAACGGCCGACGGCGCGTGGCTGGCCACGCACCCGCCGGTCGCCGCGGTCAGCACGGTAGGTGCGGGCGACTCCGCACTTGCCGGCTACCTGCTTGCCCACGGCCGGGGCGCCGCCCCCGCCGACTGCCTTCGTCAGGCGGTGGCCCATGGTGCCGCCGCTGCCTCGCTGCCCGGATCCACTGTTCCGGCAGCAGACCAAACCACCCCGGATGCCGTAACCATCACGGCCCTTCGAAAGGATTGACAGTGACCCAGCTCATCACCACGGACCTGGTCGAGCTCGACCAGAACCTGGGCAACGCCCCCGAGACGGTGATCCGGCATCTGGCAAGCAAGGTAGCTGCCACCGGACGCGCGTCGGAAGTTGAAGGACTCTTCGCCGACGCCTTCGCACGCGAACAGAAGACCGCCACCGGCATCCCCGGCGGCATCGCCATCCCGCATTGCCGCTCCGCCGCCGTCACGGTGCCCACCCTGGCCATGGCACGCCTGGACCCGAAGGTTGACTTCGGTGCCAAGGACGGCCCGGCTGACCTGGTGTTCTTCATCGCCGCTCCGGACGGCGCGGACCAGGAGCACCTGAAGCTGCTCTCCAAGCTGGCCCGCTCCCTCATCAAGAAGGACTTCACCGCGGCCCTGCGCAACGCCTCCTCGCAGGCAGAAATCGTGGAGCTCGTGGAAGGCGCCCTGGCCGACAAGCCAGCCGCACACGCCGCAGCCGCCCCGGTTGACGCCGTTCCGGTCGGTGCGAGCGTTGGCGCAGCGGCAGGTGCCAGTGCAGCAGGTTCTTCAGCCTCTGCAGGCGCAAGCGCCGGCAACACTGCCACAGGCTCAACCCCTGCCCGTCCCAAGCGCCTCGTCGCCGTGACCGCCTGCCCCACCGGCATCGCCCACACCTACATGGCGGCCGACTCGCTGGTGGCAGCTGCCAAGGAAATGGGCGTCGACCTGCAGGTGGAAACCCAGGGCTCCTCCGGGGCCAAGGCATTGGACCCCGCTGTCATCGCAGCAGCTGACGCCGTGATTTTCGCCGTGGACGTGGATGTGCGCGGCAAGGAGCGCTTCGCCGGCAAGCCGGTCATCAACGCTCCGGTCAAGCGCGGCATCGACGAGCCGGACAAGATGGTCCAGGAAGCACTCGCCGCGGCAGAAAACCCCCACGCCCACCGCGTCCCCCACTTCGGTGCCGAGGAACAGGCCGAGCACGAGGCTGAGGAAAAGGGCGAGCACATCGGACAGAAGCTCAAGAAGGCCCTGCTCACCGGCGTCAGCTACATGATTCCGTTCGTTGCCGGCGGAGGCCTGCTGATTGCGCTGGGCTTCCTCCTGGGCGGCTACGACATCACCGGCGTCGCTGACAAGGTGGTGGTGCAGAACAACTTCGGCAACCTGCCCGAGGGCGGCCTGCCCATCTACCTGGGCGCCGTAGCCTTCAAGATCGGCGCGCTCTCCATGGGCTTCCTGGTCCCCGCGCTGGCAGGCTACATCGCGTACGCCATCGCTGACCGGCCCGGCATCGCCCCCGGCTTCGTTGCGGGTGCCGTGTCCGGATTCATGGGTGCAGGCTTCCTGGGCGGCATCGTGGGCGGCCTGCTGGCCGGCTACGTCGCCCACCTGATCGGAACCTGGCAGGTTCCCCGCTGGCTGCGCGGCCTGATGCCCGTAGTCATCATCCCCCTGCTCGCCTCGATCGTGGCCTCCGGCCTGATGTTCCTGGTCCTCGGTGGACCCATCGCCGGACTCACCACGGCGCTCAACAACTGGCTGTCCGGCATGACCGGTGCTTCCGCCGTCGTCCTTGGAATCATCCTTGGCCTCATGATGTGCTTCGACCTGGGCGGCCCCGTCAACAAGGTGGCCTACGCGTTCGCCGTTGCCGGCCTGAGCGCCGGCAGCGCCACCAACCAGGCCCCGTGGCAGATTATGGCGACGGTGATGGCAGCGGGCATGGTTCCGCCGCTGGCCATGGCACTGGCCACGGTCCTGGACAAGAAGCTGTTCAGCCTGGCCGAACGCGAGAACGGCAAGGCAGCCTGGCTGCTGGGCGCATCCTTCATCTCCGAAGGCGCCATCCCGTTCGCCGCGGCCGATCCGCTGCGCGTCATCCCCGCCTCCATGCTGGGCGGCGCCCTTACCGGCGCACTCACCATGGCCTTCAACGTGACCTCCCAGGCCCCGCACGGCGGCATCTTCGTCTTCTTCGCCATCGGCAACCTGCTGATGTTCGTCGTCTCGATCATCGCCGGCACCATAGTCAGTGCGCTGGCGGTCGTGGGCCTCAAGCGCTGGGCAGTCAAGAAGACCGTTGATACGGTGGAACCGGTTCCCGCAACCGTCTGAGCCGGCCTAGCCACACACCTCACCGGCCGCTGAACCCTCAGCACGCCGAAAGACAAAGGAGCAAAAATGCCAGAACGCACAGCAACCGTCGCCAGCCGCGTGGGCCTGCACGCCCGCCCGGCCGCCATATTTGCCGAGGCAGCCGGAGAGTTCGACCTGGACATCACCATCGCCCGCGAAGGCGAACCGGCTGACGAAGCCATGGACGCTGCCAGCATCCTGTCCCTCATGAGCCTGGGTGCCTCGCACGGTGACGTGGTGGTCCTCCGCGCCGAAGGTGCCGGCGCAGACGACGCGCTGGACCGGTTGGTGCAGATTCTGGAAACGGACCACGACGCCGAGTAGCAGCAACGCTGCCCCAAGCCACAAAGCCGGCGGCCGCCGTCGGGCTTCCCTAAATGGGAACGTCCGAGGGCGGCCGCTTGGCTTTAAACGCCGGGCCCACCTTCAGCGCGCCTCACCCAAGTAGGTCGCATTTGTTGTCGTTTTGACCCTTCAAAACGACAACAAATGCGAGTCAGTTGGGAGGGGAGGGGCGTTGGGTTCGTTCGGCGAGCGCCTTCACGTCCGCCAGGAGCTTGTCCCACATGCCCTTGGAGTGCGCGGCGGCGTCCTCGGTGGGGTTGTTGTCCTGTGCCAGCGACAGGCGGGTGGCGCCGCCCAGATCCTCGAAAGTCCATTCGAGCTTGTGGTAGTTCTCGGGCTTATCCTCCTGGCCGGACAGTGGGCTGAAGTGGGTGTGGACCAGCTTCCGGCCCGGTTCGACCTTAAGGATCCGGCCTTTGTCCTGGTACGTCTTCCCGTCCCATTCGCCCTGCCACGTGATGGGACTGTCCACCTTCCAGTCCGTCTCCAGGACGGCCCCGAACATGAACTCCTTCACGGCCGCCGGGTCCGTGATCACCTCCCACACGCGCATGGGATTGGCGTTGATGGTGGTGACGGAGACTGCCACGTGGTTCCCGGCCATGGGTCAGGCCTTCTTTGCCGTGAAGAGCAGGTATTCCCATTCCATCTGGAACGGGACGTCGCCGTGGGCGTCGCCAAAGGAGTCAGCCAAATCGGTGAGGGCCTTGTCCAGCGCCTTGACCCTGTCCTGATCCTCGGCGAGCGACTTATACACCGAAATGATGGGGCCGTAGTGGGACTTGAAATACCTCACGAAGTCCGCGGGCTGGTGGAAGCTTTTGACGGCCAGGTTCTGCTTGCGGGTGCGGACATCAGTGATCCTGTCCCCCAGCAGTTCGCGGACATGGTCCTCGCTCCCCCACAACGGGGCAGGCTGCGCACCGGGCGGGGGCGGCGGCGCGAAAGGCTTCATGACCGCAAACATCTGGCCAATAAATCCTTCCGGCGTCCAGCACAGCAGCCCCAGGGAGCCGCCAGGTTTACAGACCCGAACCAGTTCGTCCGCGGCCGCCTGGTGGTGCGGTGCGAACATCACCCCGATGCAGGACATCACGGCGTCGAACTCCGCATCACCGAAAGGCAGGGCTTCCGCGTCACCTTCCTGCCAGTCCAAGGTGACACCGCGGTTCGCGGCTTCCCGCCGCCCTGCCTCGAAAAGCTCCGGGGTGAGGTCGCTGGCAACCACTTTGGCGCCCATCATCGCGGCCGGAATGGCGGCGTTGCCCGTTCCCGCCGCCACGTCCAGCACCCGCTGGCGCGGCCTAATGCCCGTGGCCTCCACCAGGACGGCGCCCAGTTCCAGGAGCATCTCGTCCGCGAGGGCCGGGTAGTCCCCTGACGCCCACATGGCCCGGTGCTTCTTTTTGAGCTCCCGGTCCGCCTCCACTGCATCGGTCTGCTGGCTCATGCCCGTGCCCCTCTACGTGTCTGGTCCAAATGGGTGACAGCACGCTGTTGGCACAGCGGAGGCTGTGATGCGACTCATTGTGGACGCGATGGAGGCAGCTGTAAAGGTGGGACTAAAGGTGGGCAGGTCAGGAGGGCTTGCGCTCAGGCGGGCTTGCGGGCCCTGGTGGTCTTGGCGGCGGGCTTGGCTGCGGTCTTCGTTCCCGTGGACTTGCTGTCCGCCGACTTGGTGCCGGTGGACTTCGACCCGGCTGTTTGGGAGGCGGCAGGCTTTGACGCGGTCGATTTGGCGGCAGTGGACTTGGTGGCTGCCGTGGACTTCGCGGACGACTTGGCGGGTTTCGCGTCATCCGTGCCGGTCTTCGCGGCCGCCGCCCTGGTGCCGGAAGCCTTGGTGCCGGAAGCTTTGCGGGCCGGCTTGGCTCCCTCGGCTTCCCCGTCCCCGGTGTCGGCTTCATCGGTGTCAGCTTCGTCGTCGGAACTTCCGCCGGCGGAGGCGGCCTCCCCGCCGCCGCGTTTCCGGTCCAGGCTCCGTTTGAGGGCCTCCATGAGGTCGATGACTTCGCCCTTGCCGCCCTCGCCGGCTTCCACGCCGAACGTCTCCTCCGTGTCCAGCGATTCGCCCTGTTCGAGCTTGGCGTCGATGAGCTGGCGAAGCTGCACCTGGTACTCATCGGTGAAGGAGTCGGGTTCGAAGTCGGCAGCCATGGACTCCACCAGCGCCGCGGACATGTCCCGTTCCTGCGCTGAAATCCTGATGTCGGCCTCCAGGGAAGGGAAGTTGGCCTCCCGCACCTCATCCGGCCACAGGAGGGACTGCAGCACCAGCACGTCGTCCTTGATCCGCAGGGCGCCCAGCCGGGTCTTCTCCCGCAGCGCGAACTGGACGATGGCCACCCGATCCGTGTCCTCCAGCGCCCGGCGCAGCAGCACATAGGCCTTGGGCGACTTGGAGTCCGGTTCCAGGTAGTAGCTCTTCTCGAACATCATGGGCTCAAGCTGCTCGGACGGGACGAACTGCACCACTTCAATCTCGTGGCTGTTCTCCGCGGGAATGGACTTGAGCTCATCCTTGGACAGCACCACGGTGCGGCCGTCCTCATCGAACGCCTTCTCGATGTCCGAGTAGTCCACCACCTCGCCGCACACCTCGCACCGGCGCTGGTAACGGATCCTGCCGCCATCGGCATTGTGAACCTGGTGCAGACTGATGTCATGATCCTCAGTGGCGCTGTAGACCTTCACGGGCACGTTGACCAGGCCGAACGCGATGGCACCTTTCCAGATGGCTCTCATTCCTACAGTCAACATCAGAGCGGGCCGGAGGTGAAGCCCCATGGCCGCTAGCAGGGAGCGTGTCCGGGTGGCGGGACGGGAACTGACCCTCACCAACCTGGACAAAATCATCTATCCGGAGACCGGCACCACCAAGGCGGACGTCCTGGCGTACTACGCCGCGGTGGCCCACGTCCTGATTCCTGCGGCTGCCAACCGGCCGGCCACCCGCAAGCGGTGGGTCAACGGAGTGGGCACAGCGGAGAAACCCGGCGAGGTGTTCTTCCAAAAGGAGCTGGAGGATTCGGCCCCGGGATGGCTGCCGCGAGCGGCGATCACGCACAAGGACCGGACCATCCACTACCCACTGGTCAACGACGCGGCCACCTTGACCTGGTTCGGCCAGATCAACTCGTTGGAAGTCCATGTGCCGCAGTGGCGGGTGGACTCGCACGGCAACCAGCTGAACCCGGACCGGCTCGTGCTGGACCTGGACCCGGGCGAGGGAGCCGGCCTGCAGGAGTGCCGCGAGGTGGCCCTCCTGGCGCGCACCATCCTGCAGGACGTGGGCCTGGGTCCGGTGCCGGTGACCAGCGGCAGCAAGGGCATCCACCTTTACGCAGCCCTGGACGGGAGCCAGACCTCCGAGCAGATCTCCGCGTTCGCACGGGAACTTGCCCGCGCACTCGAGGCCGACCACCCCGACCTCGCCGTCAGCGACATGAAGAAGTCCCTCCGCAAGGGCAAGGTGCTGGTGGACTGGAGCCAGAACAACGCTGCGAAAACCACCATCGTCCCGTACTCACTCCGGGGCCGGCCGACCCCATTGGTGGCTGCACCCCGGACGTGGGGGGAGATCGACTCGCCCAACCTGAAGCACCTGGACTACCAGGAGGTACTGCGAAGGGTGCGGGACGGCAAGGACCCATTCGCCGCCGTCGTCAACGCTGCAGGTGGTGGGGATGGAGCCGGAGCGCCCAGCGATGACGCCGCCCGGGAGGAAGCGCACGACGGCGATCCGCGCCTAAGCAAGTACCGCTCCATGCGCGATCCCAAGGCCACGCCCGAGCCGTTCGCCGGCCTCCCCGCCGCCGGCAACAGCTTTGTCATCCAGGAACACCACGCCAGCCGGCTGCACTGGGATCTGCGGTTGGAGCATGAGGGCGTCCTGGCCTCCTGGGCCCTGCCAAAGGGCGTTCCCGAGTCCGGCGGGAAGAACCATCTGGCGGTCCAAACCGAGGACCACCCCATGGACTACCTCACCTTCCACGGGACCATCCCGAAGGGAGAGTACGGCGCGGGTGTCATGACCATTTGGGACACCGGCACCTACGAACTGCATAAGTGGATCAACGGCAGGGAAGTCATCGCCACGCTGACCGGTTCCGAGGGCGGCGGGCTGGGCGGCACCAGGAAAATCGCGCTGATCCACACCGGACGGGGCCAGGGCAAGGACGCTGAAAGCCAGTGGCTCATCCACCTCATGGACCAGGAGCAGGCAGGCGGACGACGGCGGCATGCGGCTCCGGAGGCGCAGGCTCAATCCGCTTCAGCGTCCCGGGCGGCGCAAGCGGAGGAGCAGGAAGAGGACGACGGCGGCGCGGTGCCTGGGCAGGAAGCCGAGCCCAAGGCGTCGGCCGGGTCCGCCGCCGGTACCGTTGCGGACCCTTTGGAATACCAACCCATGATGGCGACGTCCGGCACTACGGCCGACCTGCAGGGCAGCTCATGGCAGTACGAACTCAAGTGGGACGGCGTTCGGGCCATCCTGGTGGCCGACAGGGAAACGGTGCGCATCTTCTCGCGCAACGGCAACGATGTGAGCCGCACCTATCCCGAGTTCACGGACCGGTCCTGCTGGCCGGATCAACCGTTCGTGGCGGACGGTGAGATCATCGCCGTCGGCCCCGGTGGGCGGCCGGACTTTGGCCTCCTGCAGGGCCGGATGAAGCTCACCCGGGCCGCCGACGTCGCCAGGGCCCGCACCGCCATTCCAGTCCAGTTGATGCTGTTCGACCTCCTTTTCGACGGCGGCAAGGATCTCCGCCGCCTGCCGCTCAGCAAACGCCGGCAGCGGCTCGAGGAGTTTTTTGAGCCGTCCGACTGCCCGGTGGACCTGTCCATGGTGCTGGCGGAGTCCGTTGAACTCCTCATGGAAAGCGCGCAGGAGCTTGGCCTTGAGGGCGTGATGGCCAAGAGGACCGACAGCCGCTACGTCAGCGGCCAGCGGACCCGGACCTGGATCAAACTCAAGACTGAACAAACCCAGGAAGTGGTGGTGGGAGGCTGGCGTCCGGGAAAGGGAGGCCGCCAGGAGACTGTTGGATCACTGCTGGTGGGCATTCCCGATGGCGACAAGCTGCAGTACGTGGGCCGCGTTGGCTCCGGCTTCAGCACCCGCGAGCTCACAGAACTGCGGCAGACCGTGGAGCGGCTGGGCCGGAAGAGCTCACCGTTCCACGAGGTCCCCCGCCCCGACGCGGCCGACGCCCACTGGGTGGCACCGGAACTGGTGGGCGAAGTGACCTACAGCGAATGGACTGGACCTGGACGGCTGCGGCATCCGCGGTGGCGGGGCTGGCGTGTGGACAAGGACCCGGCGGACGTGGTCCGGGAAAGCTGACAGCAGGGTTTTCGACGCGGACGTGGACCCGCGACGCGCAAATTACCTGGCGCGCTCATATTCTGAGGGCGCCAGGTAATTTCAGTGTCGACACGGCCGGTGCGCGTCGCCATGCTGCATCCAAACGCTCGTTGGCAGCTGCGACTTACCCCAGTACCTATGAGGAGTGCGGCATCTGCGGGCGGCCGGTGCGGTGCACCGCCGTCACGGCTGCCTCGTGGCCCATCCGCCCATGTCCGGAAGCGCGGTCCTTGGGATGGCGCCGCTTCCCCAGGCCATCCGGCCATCCGCCCTGCTGCGGCAACTGAACGCCGCCGACTGCTGCGGGGCCCGGGGCTACCGGCACATCCATAGCCGCCGCGAGGTGGTCCGCGACCTCCGGCTTGATGTGGAACTGGTTGGACTCTTCACCCATTGTGGTTCTTCCCTTCTTCCCTCGTTCTTCCTTGAAACGGAACGCCAACGAAAACGCCCGGGCGCGCGCAGGTTACTGCCCGGAAAGAAGTGTGTTCATCGCTCTACCATAGGCACCCCCGAGGCGCCTGTGAACCCCCTCCGAGTACGGTGGCCGCAGTCACTTTCCCGGCTGCAACCGCCGCAAAACCGGCGCCGGAAGGAACCAAAAACAAAAATTTTCGGTAACGATGCCGTTGATCAGCCTGCTTCCCAGTAACGACGCGGGAAAAGCCGGGGAAAAATATCCAGGATGGAACCGGTTCCGGGGGCCTAAACGGCCGTATCCTAGGCCATTTGGCGAGCCGACGATACCGATCTCCCGTAAAATTGAAGGCCTGCCCAGAGCGGGGCAGCTACAAGTCGCAAGCAAATGACCTCCACAGGAGTTGCCCAAATGCCCACAGACCGAAGCAGGACCGACTCTTTCGCAGGCGCCACAAACGCCGGCGGAACCTACCCCGCAGCCGCCACGGCTGCCAAGAAGCCCAGGCTGCTCCCACGCCGCCGGCTCAAGGAATCCGATGTCAACGTGGTTGACCAGCCGATGCTGAAAAAGGCACTCGGCGGAACCATCGTGGGCAACACTATGGAATGGTACGACGTAGGTGTCTTTGGCTACCTCATCACCACCATGGGGCCAGTGTTCCTTCCCGAGTCGGATCCCACCACGCAGACGCTGTTCCTGCTGGGGACCTTTGCCGCCACCTTCATCGCCCGTCCTTTGGGCGGCGTCATCTTCGGTTGGCTGGGCGACAAGATGGGCCGCCAAAAGATCCTGGCCACCACGCTGATGATCATGGCAGCGAGCACCTTCGCCGTCGGCCTCCTGCCCGGGTACGCCCAGATCGGCCTGTGGGCAGCTGCACTGCTGGTGCTCCTTAAGGTCATCCAGGGCTTCTCCACCGGCGGCGAGTACGCCGGTGCCACCACTTTCGTCAGCGAGTACGCCGCCGACAAGCGCCGCGGCTTCTTTGCCAGCTTCCTGGACCTGGGCAGCTACCTGGGCTTCGCCATCGGCGCCGCCCTTGTGTCCGTCCTGCAGCTGACCCTGGGCCAGGACACCATGGAGGACTGGGGATGGCGCATCCCGTTCCTGGTGGCCGGCCCGCTGGGCCTCATCGCCGTCTACTTCCGGAGCAAGATCGAGGAATCGCCGCAGTTCCAGGCCACCCTTGACGCCCAGGAAGAGCACGCCAAGAACGCGTCCGCTGGTGAGACCGCCCAGGCCAAGGGACCTGTGGGAATCGTCAAGGCCTACTGGCGCCCCATCATTGTGGCCATGGTTGTGGTGGCCGCCGCCAACACTGCCGGTTACGCACTGACGTCCTACATGCCCACGTATCTGACTGAATCCAAGGGCTACGACGAGGTGCACGGCACGCTGCTGACGATTCCCGTGCTGGTCATCATGAGCCTCTGCATCCCGCTGACGGGCAAGTTGTCCGACCGGATCGGCCGCCGTCCCGTGCTCTGGATCGGCGCCGTGAGCACCATCGTCCTGGCCATCCCGGCCTTCCTGCTGATCGGCATCGGACAGATTTGGTCCACCCTCGCCGGGCTGACCCTGGTTGCCTTCCCCGTGACGTTCTACGTGGCCAACCTGGCTTCCGCCCTGCCGGCCCAGTTCCCCACGTCCAGCCGCTACGGCGCCATGGGGATCGCGTACAACTTCGCCGTGGCCATCTTCGGCGGCACCACCCCCTTCATCGTGGCCGCGCTGATCGGCGCCACCGGCAACGACATGATGCCTGCCTACTACCTGATGGCCACCTCCCTGGTAGGTGCCATTGCCATCTACTTCCTCAAGGAATCGGCAAACCGTCCCCTCCCCGGATCGATGCCGAGCGTTGACTCCGCGGCGGAGGCAAAGGAACTGGTGGCAACCCAGGACGAAAACCCGCTCATCAACCTGGATGAACTGCCGTTCGACACCCACGACGGCAACGATCCCCAGGCACACCGCGGGGTTCCGGCCGGCGCCTAGTTCCAGCTGGACACAGTTCCATCGGGACTCAGTTGCAGCCAGGGTTAGTTCCAGCCGGCCGCCGGGGTGCTCTTGTAGCCCACGCTCACAGGCCCGTCCCGCGTGCTTCCTTGGGGGAAGCACGCGGGACGGGCCTTTGCGTGCCTGCCGCATGTCCGAATATGACCGCCCTCAATGGAACTCTGCCCGAGCCCGGTGATACGTTCCGAAGGGCACAGCGGCTGCGACAAGCCACGAATGGCGCCACAACAAAACAGGACAGGTCAGGTACATGAAGCGCGTAGTGGAGCAGGTCCGTGCGCTCCACCGGCTGGAACCCGCCACCGGTGACCACCTTGCCGCACTCCGCGTGGCAATCAGCGTCGCCGTTCCCTCGCTGCTCCTGCTGGTACTGGGCCGCACCGACCTGATGATCTACGCCGTGTTCGGAGCCCTCACCGGCATGTATGGCCGCTCCGAACCCCACCAGTTGCGCCTCCGCCACCAGGGACAGGGCGCCCTGGTGCTGCTCAGCGGCGTGGCCGTGGGAGTGACGCTGTCCATCAACCACATCCACTCGTGGTGGCTGGTGGCCGTGGAAGCCACCCTGGCAGGAGTTGGCTCGGTCTACGCTGACCGCGTGCGCCTGAAACCGAACGGTCCTTTCTTCGGAATTCTTGCCCTTGGCGCCTGCGCTTCCGTTCCCACCGTGGTCCCCTGGTATGCCGCCATGTTCATCGCCTGCGCATCGTCCGTGTTCTCCATCCTGATCGGCTTCAGCGGCTGGGTGCGGCGGAGGTCCTGGGAACCCGGCGCAACCAGGAGCGTGCCGTCCCGTTCGTCGGCCCGGCGGCGGGAACTGTCCGTCCACGCTGCCCGGTACGTGCTGGCGGTGGGTGCCGCGGGGACGGCAGGTGTCATCAGCGGCACCGGCCATCCGCATTGGGCCATGGCGGCAGCGGCAGTGCCGCTCGCCGGCGCAGACCTGCCCAGCAGCGTCCGGCGGGGCGTCCACCGCATCGTGGGGACGTTCGTGGGGCTTGCGGTAACCGCCGTCGTCCTCCTGCCGGAGCCCTGGGCACTGGCAGGCCTCTACCCCGCACTCCTTGAGCCCGTACACCGGGCCGCTGTGCTGGCCCTGCTGGTGATCCTCTTCCAGTTCGCCACCGAGTTGTTCATGACCAGGCACTATGGCCTGGCCATGGTCTGGTTCACGCCGGTCATCCTGCTGATGACCCAGCTGGCCGCGCCCATCGAGCCGGGGGTCCTGATCCTTGAGCGGGCGGTGGAGACGCTGGTGGGCGCACTGCTGGGGATCCTGGTGGTACTGGCTGTGCGACGCCCCGGCTCCCGCACCGGAAATGCCCTGCCGGGGCCTAAGAGCGGCTCCGCGTCCCTACTTAGGCTTCCGGGCCGGTCCGGCCATTAGGCGCGCCGGAGCAACCCTGGCCACGGCGACCACCGCCTTGTAGCGCTTGGACGGGATGCAGACTGCCTTGCCGCGCTCGTTGTCCGCAAGGCCTTCGCTGACCACCCGCTCGGCCCGAAGCCAGGTCCAGGAGGGGGCCACGGACTTGTCCATCCCCATCCGGTCGTGGAACTCGGTGTGTGTAAAGCCGGGGCAGACAGCCGTCACCTTGACGCCATGCTTGCGGTAGGCGAGGTTTGCCCACCGGCTGAAACTCAGCAACCAGGCCTTCGCTGCCGAGTAGGTGCCGCGCGGCAGGAACGCCGCCACGCTGGCCACGTTGATGATCCTGCCCTCCCGGCGCTCCAGCATGCCCTTCAACGCTGCGTGGGTAAGCAGCATGGACGTTTCGGCATGCAGCTTCAGGTGCTTTTTCTCCTCCGCCGGATGGTTGTCCTCAAAGTTGTGCAGCAGGCCGATCCCGGCATTGTTCACCAGGATCCCCACCGGCCGCGTTGCGTCCTCAAGGCGTTCGACGACGGCCGCCACGTCGTCGTCCCGGGTCAGGTCGGCGGGAAGCACCTCAACCGTCATGCCATACTGCCGCCGGAATTCTTCTGCTGCTTCTGCAAGCCGGGACGCGTTGCGTGCCACCAGGACGAGGTCATGCCCCTGGGCAGCAAGCTGCTTGGCGAATTCATGGCCGAGCCCTGCGCTGGCCCCGGTGACGAGTGCTGTTGTTCGGGTGGTGGATGGCGTCATGCTGCAAGCCTAACCAGCAAGGCGGCAGGATGGACCGTCGCTCGCGCACCATGACCGCTACGCCGGAACCCCTGGGGCCCAGGTTGCCATGAAGGGGAAAAGGACCAGCAGCAGGTTGTTGCCGGTTTTGCCCGTGGTTTTCCTGCTTTTCTGGCTCGCCTGGCAGTGGCAGCGCTGTAGCGGATGTTGCGATTCCCCAAACGTAACTTGTGCAACATTTAGTAAGCATGCTTTGCTTGCGGGGATAGATGAACCTCCGCAAGCAGTTCGCGGCGGGGTTGCCAACGCTGGCGGCTCCGTGAAAGAAGCCCAAGGAAGAACATAATGACCACCGCATTGGAAGACCAGCTGGCAGCGTTTGGGGAGCGCACTGAGGCAGCTGGAAATGTATTGACCGCCACGGTACCCGTGGACGCAGGGCTGCTGTTGACCCTCAACTCACGCATGCATTGCCGCACGCCGATGCAGCGCGTTGACCACGACGAGCTGCCTGTCCGGCAGCCCGTGTACGTTGACGGAAACTCCATCGTTGCCCTGCGTCCGGGATCCGTCCCGGAGAGCGTGGTCACCTACCGCTGCGCCTGCGGCTTCACCATCGATGACCCCGGGACCGCCATGGCGGTCAGCGGCGAGGCCCTCGCCAGCTAACCGGCCCCTGCTTGGCCCTGAGGGCCCGCCAGCTCACAGCCGGCGGGGGCCCTGCCGGTTGCTGACAGCAGCCGCACTGGCCGCACTGGCAAGGCCCGCAACCCCAAAGCCTGGGGCGGCCAGGGCCCCAACCTGGCAAGGCCCGCAACCCCAAAGCCTGGGGCGGCCAGGGCCCCAACCTGGCAAGCCCGGCGACCTACTGCCCCGCAGGCACCCTGGCTGCTTCAACCTCCCGGCGCGTGTCCGCCAGGACCAGGTCCGCATTGATGGCCTCTGCCGCGCGAAGGCCGGCGGCGGCGGCGGTCATCACCTGCGCTGAAACATCCGTGGCGTTGCCGGCCGCCCATACGCCGGGGCAGGATGTTCGGCCACTGTCATCGGTTTCCAGTCGGGTCCCCGGGCCTTCCTGGAGGGCGGCCGGCTCCAGCCCCAGTCGCTGGAGCATGTTGGCCTTGCTCACGGTGGCGGGGCTGACCACCAGCACGTCCAGGCCCACCGTGGCGCCGGAGTCCAGGATGGCGCCGCTGAGCCGGTCGTCGCGAACATCCAACTCCCGGACCTTTCCCTCCACTACCTGGATGGAACGGGCTGCCAGCTGTTCTGCCTGGCCCGCGCTGAGTTCCAGGGCGTCGTTGAGCAGCATGGTCACGTCTGCGCTCCACTGCCGGAACGTCAGGGCCTGGAGGACGGAGTGGGAATCCGCGGCCAGCACGCCGATCTTTTGGTTCCGGATTTCCCATCCGTGGCAGTAGGGGCAGTACAGCACGTCCCGGCCCCAGCGGTCGGCCACGCCCGGAAGCTCCGGCAGCTCATCCACGATTCCGGAGGCGATCAGGAGGCGGCGTGCAGTCCGCGTGGAACCATCGTTCATACCCAGGATGAACTGGTCTTCTCCACGGCTGGCCTGCCGGACGAAACCTGAAGTCATCGCCCCGCCATACCGTGCCAGCTCTTCCCGGCCGGCGGCAAGCAGGTCCCGCGGGCTCATTCCCTCCCTGCTGAGGAATCCGTGAACGCTCTCCGCTCCGAGGTTCCGCTGTTCGCCGGCGTCGATCACCACCACCGAGCGCAGTGCCCGCGCCAAGGCTATCCCGGCACTCAACCCCGCCGGTCCCCCGCCGATCACTGCCACATCGAATACGTCGTCCTGGTGTTCCGCCATTCGTAAGGCGTACCCGGGGCGGCCCGGGGACTAACGGTTCAGGGGCACTACGGCTCAGGAAATAAGGAGTGGGAGATAAGGAAGGCCCAATAGGGTCACCCGGCGGACTTCAGCTATCCGCCGGCCAGTCAACGAACTGTTCGTAGCCTTCATGCTTGCGAAGGTAGCCGGAAATGAACGGGCAGTGCGGGATGATTCGCTTGCCGGTGGCCACTACATCGTCCAGGGCGAAGTGCGCCAGGACCTTCCCTAGGCCTTTGCCGTCAAAGTCCTGTCCGGTCTCGGTGTGGGTGAAATCAATGTGCCCGGGAAGGTCGCGGAAAAAGGCCTGCACCGCAAGCCGGCCATCCACGAGGAGTTCGTACCGGTGCTGGGCGTCATTGCGCCGCAGCGATACATTGGCGGTGAACTTGTCCTCCGCGGACGCGGTGTTCTCGGTCATGGTTCGACACTGGCACTACTTCACCCCGCTGGCAATGCCCCTCCTCCCCCTCTTCCGCCGGTCACCCAGCGGGACGCCAGCGAGCAGAAGGGTCGCCACGAAGAAACAGACAGCGCCTGCTGCGAGCAGTCCCAGTGACAGTCCGTTAAGGGCGGCGTCCGCAACGGGGATGAAGACCACCACGACGCCGGCCCCCGCCAAGGCGGGCCGGCAGCGGAAGGCGTGCATCGCCGTCGTCCGTTCCTCCAAATGGCCAAAGGCCGCCACCACCGGCAAAAGCAGGAGGACCAGCGCAAGGACAACCAGGGGCCGGGACCACCACCAGGCGGCCGTGCCGGAACCGGGTTTGGGGATCGGGGCCAGGAGCAGCAGCCCGGACATGCCTGCCAGAAGCGGCAGGTGCCACAGGTACACGGTCAGGGACCTCGCCCCGGCCAACGCCAGCAGCCGGCTGATCCAGCCCACTTCGGCCAGCTGCACCAGGAACGGCCGCGCCAGTTCCATCACGGCCAACTGCGCGACACCCAGGATCACCAGGGTCAGGTTTGGCGGGTTGAGGTTGACCAGCATGTTTCCCCGATACAGTCCCAACCCGGTCACCAGGCCCAGCAGCAGGTGTGCCGCCATGGCGACGCCCAGCAGCCCCGAGCGGGAAAGGCGGGAAAAGCAGCCGTCGGCAGCCAGGAACCCCAACTGCTGGACCGCGCACCACACGAAAACCAGGTTGGCGTTGGCAAGGTCAGGCAGGGCGCCCCGCAGGCAGTCCACAACAACCACCAGCCCGGCGAGCAGGCCGAAGGTCAGCCAGGGGGCCCGGGCATGCAGCGCCGCCAGGACCGGGATGTTCAGCTGCGCCGCGAGGTACGCGGCGAGGAACCACAGGGGCATGGCTGCGCCGGCGGCAATCAGTTGGATTACCTGCTGGTCCACGCCGAGCACGCCTGCCACGGACAAGCCCGCTACCATCGTGGCAAGCAAGGCTGTTGCCGGGCGGACCAGGCGCAGGAGCCGGGCCCGGACGAACTGTGCCGCCGTGCCGCCGCCAGCCTTGAGCCGGCGCCAGGACTGCAGTCCGGTGATGCCGCCGGTGACGAAGAACAGGGGCATGACCATAAAGATCCAGATAACGGGCTCGAACCAGCGCTGATCACCCAAGGTGTTTTCTGTGGTCACCGTGCCGTCCGGGTGCAGGACCGGGCTGACCATCATGGAGTGCCCCACCACCACCAGCGCCAGGCAGATGAAGCGCACAAGGTCGATGGCCGGATCACGGTTCGCCGTGTCCGGCACTGAATCTGACCCCCGCCTGCCGGTGTTGTGCACGGGTCCTACAAGCGCTCGAGGCTGCCCACGGCACTATTGTGCCCCCGTTGCCCGTCCTGGCTAAGGACCTTGGGCCCCTTCTGCCGCTATTGCGACACGGCCAGCAGGCCCAGAACGACGGCGAGCAGGGGCGCGCTGCCCTGGGTCACGGCTGCGCGGAGGTACTTGCGCCCGGTGATGGCCAGGACCGCGGCCGCCAGCAGCATGGACCCGCAGCAGCTGAAAACCAGGGTCCACCCCGCCACGGACTGCGCCGACCCTTGGCCGCCAGCGGCTGCGAGCCCGATGCCGGCAAACGCCCCAACGGCCAGGAACAGGTTATAGAAGCCCTGGTTGTAGGCCATGGGTTTTGTAGTCTCCGCATCGGACTGCGAGGCGATCCCGAAGCGTTTCCAAGTTGCCGGCCGGGTCCAGGTGAGCGACTCCATCGTGAAAATGAAGACGTGCAGCGCCGCGGCAAGGAAGGCAAAAAGAAGGGAGGCCAGGACCATTGCTCGATCCTAGCCTCCTGTTGAACCCCGGTCTCGCCCCGCAATCCGGCGGAGGCACAAAAAAGGAGGCCAGGACCGGCTGCTTGATCCTGGCCTCCCGCTTGTGGAAGATTCAGCTACCGTGCCAGCGTGGCCAGCGTGGTGGCGGCAAAACCCTTCGCCGACTGGTTCCACAGCGACAGCAGGCCCTGCAGGTTCTCCCCGTCCGCGCGGTGCGCCGGAAGCTGGTCCTGGAGGGTGGCCAGCACGCCGGTCCGCAGTTCGGTGTTGAAGTTGACCTTGCCAACGTTCATGGCCGCCGCCTTGACCAGCTCCTCCGTCGGAATGCCGGAGGCGCCGTGCAGCACCAGGGGGATGTGGATCCGCGCCGCGATGTCCTGCAGCACGTCCCAGCGCAGCTTCGGCTCGCCCTTGTACTTGCCGTGGACGTTGCCCACCGCGACGGCCAGCAGTTCCGCGCCTGTGCGGGAGACGAAGTCCTCCACCTGCGCGGAGTCCGTCAGGCCGGCCACGTCCACGCCGGACTGGTCTGCTCCGAAGGCGCGGTCCTCGTCCCCTGCCAGGCCGCCGAGTTCTGCTTCGAGCACCACCTCGGCCCCCAGGAGCGCACGGGCTGCCTGGACCAGCGCAATGTTGTCCCCGTAAGGAAGGGACGAACCGTCGGCGAGGACGGAATCCGCCCCTGCCTTGACGGCGTCGGCCATGACGTCCAGGTCCGATGCGTGGTCAAGCTGCACCGCGACCGGTACCGAGGCAGCATCGGCCAGGCCGCGCAGCGCGTTGATGAGGCGGAGGCCGTTGGCGGTGGCGGCGGTCTTGGGTGCCACCAGCAGGATCACGCCACGGCCGGCTTCTTCTGCCGCGCCCACCACCGCCAACGCGGTGGTGAAGTCGTAGCAGGTGAAGGCGGGTACTGCTGAACCCTGCTGCAGGGCGGAGGTGACCAGGTGGTCCAGTCTGGTATGCATTAGGCGCCCAAGCCTCCTACCAGGATCCAGGCGACGAAGGTCAGCAGGAAGCCGGCCACGCCGAGGATGGTGGTCAGGACGGTCCAGGTCTTCAGGCCGTCGGACACTGTCAGGCCGTAGTAACGCACCACCACCCAGAAGCCGGCGTCCGTCACGTGGGACAGGCCCAGGGCGCCGAAGCCGATGGCGATGACGATCACTGCGATTTGCGCCGGGCTGTAGCCGCCGCCGCTGACCGCTGCGGACAGCAGGCCGGTGGTGGTTACGATGGCCACGGTCGCCGACCCCTGGGCCGCACGCAGCGCCAGCGAGATGATGAAGCCGAGCAGCAGCAGCGGCACGCCAAGGGTGTCCAGCGTCTTGGAGAGCGCTCCGCCAATGCCGGATACCTGCAGCACGTTGCCGAACACGCCGCCGGCAGCCACCACCATGAGGATGGAGGCGATGGGCGGCAGCGAGCCCTCGAAGATCTCACCGGTTTCCTTGAAGGACCAGCCGCGGCGGACGGCCAGCAGGAAGAAGGACAGCGCCACGGCCACCAGCAAGGCCAGGAACGGGTTGCCCACGAATGCCGCGAGGCCGTACAGCGGGTGGGACTTGGGGAGGATGAGGGTGCCAACGGTGCCGAGCAGGATCTGCACAATGGGCGCTGCGATGAGGAAGATGATCAGGCCAGGCCGCGGCGGCGCAATGGCCGCGGCACCGGGTCCGTCGTGGCCAACCTTCACCAGCGACTTGGAGCCGAATTCCTCCACCTGCGTCTTCACGGCCGGCAGCAGCTCGTAGTCCTTGCGGTTCATGATGGACGCAACCCAGTAGGACAGGAAGCCCAGCGGCACGCAGATCAGCAGCGAGATCAGGGCGATAAGTCCAATGTCGGCACCCAGCACGCCGGCGCCTGCCACGATTCCGGGATGCGGCGGGACTGCCACGTGGATGGCGAGCATGATGCCGGCCATCGGCAGGCCGAACTTGACCGGGTGGACTTTGGCGATCTTGGCGAAGGCGTACACGATGGGCACCAGCACGATGATGCCCACCTCGAAGAAGACGGGGATGGCCACCAGGAAGCCGACGGCGGTCAGCGCCACTGCCACACGGCGGGCACCCAGCTTGCGGGTGAAGTGGTCGGCCAGTGACTGGACGCCGCCGGACACCTCGATCATGCGGCCCAGGATGGCGCCGAGCGCGATCAGGATGGCCACCTTGCCCATGGTGCTGCCCACGCCGCCGGAGACCACGGTGAAGATGTCCTGAAGCGGGATGGTTGCCGCCACGGCCACCAGGATGCTGACGGTGAGCAGGGCCACGAAAGCCTGGATCTTGAAGCGGATGATCATCACCAGCAGGATGGCGATGCCCACTGCTGCGATAGTGAGCAGCAGCGGGGTGCCCAGCTCAACGGCGGGTTTGATGGCCGGGGCGTCGGCCGCCCGCTGTATCAGCGGATTCAGAAGGTGGTTCACGGGGAGGTGTCTCCTTTGACGTGCCGGCCTGGGGGCAGGCGGGCAGCACGGAATGGCGGGGTGGGGATAAACGTTGCGGGACTGCGCCGGCAACGCTGGGAGGTAACGACGACGGCGGAGGGGGGACCGCCGTCGTCGTACCTTTTTGCCGCAAGGGCAGGAGGATGGCTTAGTTGGCGCGCTGGCTTACTTGGCGCGCTTGGTGGGGGCGACCACCTTGATGACCGCGGAGTCATCGGCGGCGGCGAGGCCCTGCGCCTGGCCCAGCAGGTAGAGCTGCTCGGCGGCGGCGGCAACGGGGGCTGCCAGGCCGGCGGCGCGGGCGGCCTTGCCCACGATGCCCATGTCCTTGACGAAGATGTCCAGGCGGGACAGGACCTCGGCGCCCTCCTCGTTGTAGGCCTCAAGGATGCGCGGGCCGCGGTTGGAGAGCATGAAGGAGCCGGCCGCGCCGGCTTCCAGGGCGGCGAGGGTCTTGGCCTGGTCCAGTCCCAACGCGTCGGCCAAGGCAAGGGCCTCGGCGGCGGCGGCGATGTGGACGCCGCACAGGAGCTGGTTGACGGTCTTGAGGGCCTGGCCGTCGCCGGGGTTGTCACCCACCACGGTGAGCGTGGAGGCCAGCAGCTCCAGGGCGGGGGCTGCCTTTTCGCGGGCCTCGGGGGAAGCGCCGACGACGATCAGCAGGTCGCCTTCACCGGCGCGCTTGGGCCCGCCGGACAGCGGGGCGTCCACCAGGTCCACGCCGTATTCGGCGAGCTTGGCGACCGTTGCGGGGATGGCGTCGGTGCCCACGGTGCTGCCGAGGATGACGACGGCGCCAGGCTCCAGTACCGGGGCCACGCCGTTCTCGCCGAAGAGGACATCGTTGAGCTGCTCGCCGTTGCGGACGGCCAGGAGCACGGCATTGGCACCCTTGGCGGCTTCGCGGGCGCTGGAGAAGGTGGCGATGCCGGCTTCTTCGGCAAGCTTGAGGCGGGCTTCGGCGATGTCGAAGCCGTGGACGGTCAGCTGGGTGGCCAGGCGGGTGGCCATGGGCAGGCCCATGGCGCCGAGGCCCAGGACGGTGACGGTGTAGTTGCTGGTCATGGTGTTTCTCCGTTGAAGTCTTGCGGGCTGGGGCGGGGACTAGAAGGTTGTGCTGAGTTTGCGGGTGACCTGGGCCAGGGAGTCGTCGTCGCCTACGTTGCCGGCGAAGACGATGTAGGGGATGCCCTTGGCGGGTCCGTCCACCGGTTCCCAGAGGGAGACGATGCCGGGCAACATGGGGCCGCGGACAATCGCGTGGCGGATTTCCAGGCCGTGCGCTGCCACGTCGGAGGACGTGATGCCGCCCTTGGCGATGACGAACCGGGGCGGGAAGGTCTTCAGGGTGCGGTTGACGACGTCCACGACGGCGGCAGAGACCGTGCGTGCAATGCGGAGGCTTTCGGCGGGGTCGTCGGTCTTGATGAGCAGCCGGCTGGTGTGGACGATGACGTCGCCGGTGCGGAGGGCTTCAACCACTGCGTCCACGGTTTGGTCCAGGTGGGCCTTGGCTCCCGCCTCATCGGCGAGGAGCTTTTCGACATCGATCTCGATGATGCGTGCTGAGCTGTGTTCCGCCGTGAGGATATTGAGCTGGCGCGTTGTGAGGCCCACGTGCGATCCCACCACGATCAGGCCGCCGGCCTCTGATGGGGTGTTGCCCTCGTATGCTTCTTCCCCGGTCAGTGCAGCGCGGACTTCCTGGCCGATGCGGCCGCGGACGAAGGGCGGGCCAACGCGGTACAGGAGTTTCTTGCCGCGGCGTTCTGCTTCTTCCAGGCCCAGGGCCAGCGCGCGGAAGTCATTCTCGGTGACGATGTCCGCAACGATCGGAGTGGAGTTGGTGGCCGGCTCGATGGCGTCGGCGATGGCCTTCGCGGAGATGGCGGGGTCCTGCGCGGAAGCACCGGCGCGGATGATGTTCAGGTCCAGGACGATCACGGAGTCGGCGGGGAACCGGCCTTGGGACTTCTCTGCGATGTAGTCGGCCATGACGGAGGTGCTGAAGCCGAAGGATGCGTCCTTGGCAAACTCGGTTTCGGAGACCGGGACCAGGGTGCCGTCAGCGCCGCGCATGTAGTGGACCCCGCCAATGGTGACGCGGCCGGCGTCCGGGAACGCCGGAACCAGCACAACACCGTCGGTCTTTTCCCCGCTGGCCTCGGCCACCGTCGCCGCGATGACGTCCGGTTCCAGGGGATAGTGGCCGCGGAGGGTGGAGTCGCTGCGGCTGACGAAGCCGAGGCGCAGCTTTTCCTGCTGCCCTGCTGCGGCCAGCGCATTGCGGACCACTTCCTCATTGCGGGCTGCCGCTTCTGCCGGGTCGAGGCTGCGCGTGTTGGTCAGGACGTAAACGGCGGGCTTGGCGGTGCTCTGCGCAATGTGCGCAAAGGCCCAGGCGAAGTCTTCCACGTCCCAACGGGTGAGCACGGGCAGGTCTGCGACGGACTGCGTACCGGTGGGATCGTCGTCGAGCACTACCAAGACGCGGGGAACCTCCGCATTGGAAGCGGCAAGCGTGCCGGCTACGAGCCCAGCTTGGATCTCGAGGTCCGCCGGATAGGCGGCCAGAACGTCTGCTTCATACGTCACAGTGCACTCCGTTGTGTAGCGATCCAGGGTGGCGGATCCAGATGTAAAGGTAACTGTAAGATGTCTGACATCTTGCATTTGAAGTTAGTGTGGCACACGGCATAGAGACGCGCAAGTAGACTTGTCTGACATATCCGCCGGAAGCCGGAAGCAGGAATCGGGGGCAACATGGCAAGGAAGTCGCTGGTCGGCGTGGTGGCCGACGAACTGCTGGACCGCATCATCGAAGGCGAGTTCCCGCCCGGCTCCACCGTTCCCGGCGAGCACGAACTCAGCGCCCGCCACGAGGTCAGCCGCATGACGGTCCGCGAAGCGATGAAGACCCTCCAGGCCCAACGCATCCTGAGCGTGGAGCGCGGCCGCGGAACATTCGTCAATCCCCTGAGCCGCTGGGCCTCACTCGAAGCCGTCCTGCGCGCAGCATCGGAGGGCAAGAACGACGCCGATGCCTCCATCCAGCTCATCGAACTCCGCCGCATGCTCGAAACGGGCGCCTGCGAGCTTGCCGCCGGACGGATTGCCGAAGAGGACATCACTGCCCTCTTCAATTACGTCTCGGCAATGAAGGCCGCGCACAGCATCAACGACGTCGCGTCCTTTGTGGAGGCGGACCTCGCCTTCCATGACGTCATCCTGCGCGCCTCCGGCAACGTCTTCGTGTCGGTCCTGTTTGAGCCGCTGCATCGGGTCCTGGAAAAGCGAAGGACCGAAACTTCCGCCGTTCCTGAAATCCAGGAGCACGCCATTGGCCATCACCAGAACATCGCCGAAGCCCTTCAGTCCCGCGACGCAGTGCGGTCCCGGGAGGCCATGGACGCCCACATGCAGCAGACCCTGGACGACCTCAAGCAGCTGGTGCTGGAAACCAAGTAACCCCTCCCCTCGAGGTCCGGGGCGGGAAGTGGGTCCCCTAATTGCCCTTGACCCTGTTCAACGCTCCAAGTGTCCTACTAGGCTTCAGGGACGGCCCGCAACCGGGAGCATCGACGATCACGAGGAGCGAAGTTGTCCAACCACACGTACAGCATTTCTGAAATTGTCGGCACCTCCACCCAGGGCGTGGATGACGCCGTCCGCAACGGCATTGCCAAGGCGTCCCAGACCCTGCGGAACCTCGACTGGTTCGAGGTCAAGGAGGTCCGCGGCCACCTGGAGGACGGGAAGATCGCGGACTGGCAGGTCACCATCAAGATCGGTTTCCGTTTGGAAGAGCACTAGTTAAAGCAACCGGCCCGCAGCCAATACGTCCGTGTCGACGTTGGCCGCGGGCCGTTTTCGCTTATAAGCAGGCCTCAGTTTGCCGTCCCAGGGCTGCGCCGTCGCCAGACCGTGGGGACGCCGTCGAACGCGGGAAAAACGTGGCCCTCGAAGAAGGACAGCACCGTGTGGGGATCGAGGTCCGGGCTCCAAAGACCGGAGGCAGGGCAGTGCGAACCGGTGGCGGTGGAGGCGGCGCCGGCGGATGCCTGGCGTTCCTTCAGCAGGGCGATGCGTTTCATCGTTGAGACCATCCTGGGGTGACAAAAAGTGGGCGGAAAAGCACGTACTCCCACCCTAGGAAAGGGCGCACGCCGCACCAATGGGCGGCTGGCCAGAATCAACCCCTCCTGCTGGACGAATGTACAGTCACGCGCCGCCCTGACCGGCGGATCAGCCCACCTCGCCGCTTTCCGCAACGACGGCAGCGTCGTGTTCCATGCCGAGGTCCGGGCCCGCGCCAAGGCTGCCCAGCAGGGCCAGGGCGTCCGACGACGGCGATCCCGGCCGGGCCGAGTACACCCGGAGTGTCTGGTCGGGGTCCTCCGGCAGGACAAGGTTTTCAAAGTTCAGTTCCAGGTCGCCCACCGAGGGGTGGTGCAGCCGGACGGTGCCGGCAGCGCGGGTTGCCACCCGGTGTCCGGCCCACCACTGGCGGAAGTGTTCACTGTGGACCGCCAGCTCACCCACCAGGTGGTTCGCCTGGGGATCGTTGGGGTGCCGGCCCACGTCCAGGCGGAGAGATCCGGCCGCTTCGGCCGCCACCGTTTTCCAGTCCCGGAACAGTTCCCGGGCGGCGGGATCAAGAATGGTCCAGCGGGTGAGGTTACGCTCCGCGGGCGGCAGCGCCGGGAAATCGGTGAACAGCAGGAATGCCATCCTGTTGCCGGCCAGGACGTCGTTGCGGCGGCCCAACACCAGAGCCGGCACTTCCCCCACCGCGTCAAGCAGTTGGCGCAGCGCCGGCCGGACACCCTGTGCTGCAGCGGCACCGGGTTCACGGGGAGCACTGGCGCAGTTCTCAAGCAGGTCCAGCATGTGCGCGTGCTCGCTGCTGTCCAGGCGCAGCGCCCGGGCCACCGCGTCCAGGACAGTCCGGGACGGGTGGATATTGCGGCCCTGTTCCAGCCGGACGTAGTAATCCGTGCTGACGCCGGCCAACCGCGCCACTTCCTCGCGCCGCAGGCCGGGGACCCGTCGGGCACCCGTGCTGGGGCCCGTCCCGGCGACCTCCGGACTCAACCGGGACCGCATGGCTTTGAGGAATTTTCCGAACTCGGCGCTTTGACCCATGCAGACCATTCTGCCTGCGTTGGGGTCCCCGCTCTACAACGAAGGTAGGACTGGCAGTCCTAGGAAAAACAGGAACAGCTTTGCCTGCTGACTTGGGGACCAAAAGTGCATAGGCTCAGGAGTGAGCCGGTGGAAACCGCTTTCTCATCTGTCGAGCAGCCGGCACCGATTTTCCAGCACCTCATCTTCCAGCCACACCCTCCCAGAGAAGGAGCACACCCATGTCAGAGCTGACACTCAACAATGGCGTCACCATCCCGCAGCTTGGCTTCGGCGTTTTCCAGGTCCCGCCGGAAGACACCCAGCGGACCGTGGAGGATGCGCTCGAGGCAGGCTACCGCCACATCGATACCGCCGCGGCCTACCGGAACGAGGCAGGAGTGGGGGCAGCACTGGCCGCCACCGGCATCGCCCGCGAGGAAATCTTCGTCACCACCAAGCTCCGCAACGGCGAGCAGGGCAGGGCACAGGAAGCATTCCAAAACAGCCGCAAGGCGCTGGGCCTGGACTTCATCGACCTCTACCTCATCCACTGGCCCGTCCCCTCCCAGGGGCTTTTCGTCCAGGCGTGGAAGGAGATGGAGCGGCTCTACGAGAACAAGGAGATCCGTGCCATTGGCGTCTCCAACTTCCTCTCGGACCACCTGGACACCCTGCTGGAATCCGCCGAAACTGTGCCGGCCGTGAACCAGATCGAGCTCCACCCCAGCTACCAGCAGGCAGACCTGGCGGCCAAGTGCCGCGGCCTGGGCATTGCCGTCGAGGCCTACAGCCCCCTTGGACAGGGCGGAGACCTCAACGGAAACGCCGTCACCGAAATCGCTGCTGCGCACAACGCCACCACTGCCCAGGTGGTGCTCGCCTGGCACCTTGCCAACGGAAACATCGTCATTCCCAAGTCGGCCAACCCGGACCGCATCCGCGAGAACTTCGCGGCTTCATCCCTGACGCTCTCCCGGGACGAACTGGCCGCCATCACGGCGCTGGAGTCCGGCGCCCGCATTGGTTCCGATCCCGCCGTCGCCTCCTTCACCCAGATGTAGGGACCTGCAGGCTCAACCTCTGCCTGCCGGCTCCCCCACCGAAAGGATTTTCCATGCAGTACACCCACTTGGGCCGCTCCGGCCTGAAAGTCTCCCGCCTCTGCCTGGGCACCATGAACTTTGGGCCGCAAACGGAAGAAGCGGACGCCCACAGCATCATGGACTCCGCCCACGAGTCAGGCATCAACTTCTTCGACACCGCCAACGTATATGGCGGCGTTGACCACCGCGGCTGGACCGAGGAAATTATCGGACGCTGGTTCGCCAAGGGCGGCGAGCGCCGCGAGCACACCGTCCTGGCCACCAAGCTCTACGGCACCATGACGGACCGTCCCAACGAGTCCAAGTTGTCAGCACTGAACATCCGCCGGGCCCTGGACGCAAGCCTCAAGCGCCTGCAGACCGACTACATCGATGTGTACCAGTTCCACCACATCGACCGCGACACCCCGTGGGACGAAATCTGGCAGGCCATCGAGGTGGCAGTGCAGCAAGGGAAGATCCTGTACTCAGGCAGCAGCAACTTTGCAGGCTGGCACATCGCACAGGCCCAGGAAGCCGCCCGACGCCGCAACTACAACGGCCTGGTCAGTGAACAGTCCATCTACAACCTGTTCCGCCGCGAGCTCGAACTGGAGGTCATCCCGGCGGCACAGCAGTACGGCCTGGGCCTGATCCCCTGGTCACCGCTGCAGGGCGGGCTGCTGGGCGGCGTGCTGAAGAAGGAACGCGAGGGCGTGCGGCGCACCGAAGGACGGGCCGCCGAAACGCTGAAGAAGCACCAGGACCAGATCCGCCAGTACGAGGACTTTGCCGACGAGCTGGGCCACGAACCCGGCGACGTCGCCCTGGCGTGGCTCCTGCACCAGCCCGCGGTCACGGCTCCGATCGTGGGCCCCCGCACCCAGGAACAACTGGATGCCGCCATCCGCGCCCTGGACGTCTCGCTTGACGAAGACGCGCTTAAGCGCCTGGACGACATCTTCCCGGGACACCGCACGGCGCCGGAAGACTACGCGTGGTAACCCAATTCGCTGCCGATACGGTGGCGCCGAGGAGCATCCTGTTCATCGGTGGCACGGGAGTCATCAGCGCGGCGGCGGCAGAGCGTGCCGTCGCGCTGGGGCACCGGCTGACCATCCTGAACCGCGGCCAGTCCACCCGGCCTGTCCCGGAGGGCACGGAAGTGCTCCACGCCGACGTCCGTGATGCAGCGGCCGTCCGGGAGGTGCTGGGCGGCAGGGAGTTCGACGCCGTCGCGGACTTTATCTCCTACACCCCCGACCAGGCGCAGGCCAGCATGGAGCTGTTCCGGGAGCGGACCGGGCAGTACGTCTTTATCAGCTCCGCCTCCGCCTACCAGAAGCCGCCCACCAGGCTGCCGATCCGTGAGTCCACGCCGTTGAAGAACCCCTTCTGGGAGTACTCCCGGAACAAGATCGCGTGTGAGGAGCTGCTCTTCCGGGCCTTCCGGGAGGATGACTTTCCCCTGACGGTCATCCGGCCATCGCACACCTACGACCGCACCAAGATCGCCATGGTGGGCGGCTGGACGGACATCCACCGCATGCGCAACGGCCTTCCGGTCATGGTCCACGGCGACGGCACCTCGCTGTGGACGCTGACGCACAGCAAGGACTTCGCCAAGGCCTTCGTCGGCCTGCTCGGCAGGCCGCAGGCGGTGGGCGAGAGCTACACCATCACCTCGGACGAGTACCTGCCCTGGAACCAGATCTACCAACTGTTCGCGCGGGCAGCGGGGGTCCGGGAACCCGAACTGGTACATGTGGCATCCGAAACCATCGCCACCCATGACGAGGAACTGGGTTCCAACCTCCTGGGCGACCGGTCCCACTCGGTGGTCTTTGACAACACCAAGATCAAATCGCTGGTGCCGGACTACACCGCCACCATCCCGTTCGCGGACGGCGCCCGGGAGATTATTGAGTGGTACGACAGCCACCCGGAACTGCAACAGGTGGACGAGGCCTACATGCAGCTTTCCGACAAGCTCACCGGCTGGGCGCGCCAGGGAGCCTGAGCCCACGGACTCCGCCGCAACTGGCCTGCCACCCTCCGATGGCAGGCCAGTTGCGCAGGGCGGCTGTGCTACATTTCGGCGCATGACTTCGCCCCCTTCCAACCAGCCCGCGGACGGGCATCCCGCCGACGGGCCTGTCGCCGCAGCCATCGGGCTCCTGGCGAAGCAGGGCTTCGATGCCACGTCGGTCGAGGAGCTCGCGGAAGCGTCGGGGATGAGCCGCAGCACGTTCTTCCGCAGGTTCGGGTCGAAGGAGGACGTGGTCTTCGCGGATCATGAGCGGATCCTGCGCCAGGTGAATGACCGGCTCGCCGAATCAAGGCTTGAGCCGCTCGCCGCCGTTGCGGACGCCGCCCTGTTGGTCTTCGAGCACCACCTGCGGAATCCGGCAACGTCCAGGGCCCGCTACGGGCTGCTGCAGGCAGTCCCGGCCCTTCGCGACCGGGAACTGGTCACGTCCCACCGCTACGAGCGGGCATTCCTGCAGTTCCTCAATGACCGGCTGTCCGGGAAGGGGCGGCACGAGTACAAGGCCGTCGCCTTCGCCGCGGCCGTAGTGGCCGTGCACAACGCCTTCCTCCGCCAGTGGCTGCGCACCACCCCGAAGGCCGGGGACACTACTGCGGCAGACAAGAACAGGGCGGCAGCCCTCGCCGCAGAACTCCAGGTCCTGTCGGATACGTTCCGGCCTGCGCTCCTCGGTTCCCCCGCCCCCTCCCAACCAGCCCCGACCGTCGTCGTGACCGTCCTTCCCGGCCCTGCCGACAGGGAAGCCATCGCCCAGGCGGTCCGGGACGCCCTGCCCTAGCAAAATTCCCTACCAGCCCTCGTGGTACGCAGTTTCTTGACGTGGAACTCCGTTTCATTGCATCCTTGTTCAATGTGGCGCGAGCCACACTGCCCGGCAGTTCCGCCGCCGCTGATTTAAAAGGCAGTTCCGCCGCCGCTGATTTAAAAGGATGCAAATACATGACGACGACGTCCCCCACCCGGGTGCCCGCCAGCGCCAAAAGTCCCACCAGCTTTCCCGGCGGCACGGTGGAACCGGACTACATCCTCACCGAGGCGCTGGGCACCGACCCGGCATCCGTCCTTACCGGCGTCACCGATGGAGACCGTGCCTACTGGGACCGCGCCCGCAGCTTTGTCCAGAATGAGGTCCTCCCCGTCATCGATGGCTACTGGGAACGCGGCGAGTACCCCCTGCATCTCCTCCAGCGCCTTGGCGAACTGGACCTGCTGCGCGACGGCGTTGCGGTGGAGGGCTATGCACCCATGAGCAGCATGGCCGCCGGCCTGGTGAACATGGAGCTCAGCCGCGGCGATGGCTCCGTGGCCACGATGGTGGCAGTGCAGGGCGGCCTTGCCCTGCGGTCCGTCGCGGAATGCGGCTCCCCGGAGCAGAAGGAGCGCTGGCTCCCGACGATCGCCGGCGGCGCGGAATACGCAGCCTTCGCCCTCACCGAACCCACCCACGGCTCCGACTCCGTCGCCCTCGAGACGACGGCCACCCGCACCGACGGCGGGTTCCTGCTCAACGGTGAAAAGAAGTGGATCGGCAACGGCTCAGTAGGCGGCGTCAGCATCGTCTGGGCCCGGGGCGAGGACGGCCAGGTCCATGGCTACCTGGTTCCACAGGACTCCTCCGGCTACACTGCCACCAAAATCGAAGGCAAGCTGGCCCTCCGAGCCATCTGGCAGGCGCACATCCGGCTGGAGGACGTCTTCGTCCCGGAAGAGAACGTCCTGCCTGGCGCCCGCACCTTCAAGGACACGGCCCGCGTCCTGTTGGCGACCCGGCTGGGCGTGGCCTGGTCCGCCGTCGGGCATGCCACTGCGTGCTACGAAACGGCCGTCCAGTACGCCAAGCAGCGCAAGCAGTTCGGCCGGCCCCTGGCCGCCTCCCAGATCGTGCAGGAACGGCTGGCCCGGATGCTCAGCGAACTGGCCACCATGCAGCTGATGGTGGTTCAGATGACCCGGCTTGATGAAGCCGGAACACTCACGCCCGAGCAGGCGTCGCTGGCCAAGTACACCTGCACCCGCACCGCGCGCGGTATTGCTTCCAACGCGCGCGACCTGCTGGGCGGCAACGGCATCCTGCTGGAAAACCGCGTGGCGCGGCACCTCGCCGACATCGAGGCCATTCACACCTACGAAGGTACCGAGACCATGCAGGCCCTCATCATCGGGCGCGGCATCACCGGCACTTCCGCCTTCGCGTAACCCCGCCCAACACCTTCGAAAGGATTGTTCTTGAACCAGAACGCCAACATCCCCGTCATCCTGGGCGGCGCCCGCACCCCGTTCGGCCGGTTCCGCGGCGGCCTCACGCCCTTCTCCTCCAGCGACCTCGGAGCGCACGCCATCCGGGCCGCCCTGGAACGGACCGGTGTGGCACCGGAGCTGATCGGTGCCGTCATCGTGGGACAGGTCATCCAGGCCGGTGCCGGACAGGGTCCCGCCCGCCAGGCCAGCCTGGCCGCGGGAATCGGCTGGGACGTCCCCACCATCACCATCAACAAGCTTTGCCTGTCCGGATTGACTGCCGTCATCGACGCTGCGCGGATGATCCGGACCGGGGAAGCGGACTTCATTGTGGCCGCCGGCCAGGAGTCCATGACCAACGCACCGCACCTGGTCCCCGGCCTCCGCGCGGGCGTGGTCATCGGCGATGCCCCAATGCTGGACTCGCTGAACCATGACGGACTGCAGGACCCGGTCACCGGCAAGCTGATGGGCGAGGCCACCGACGCCGGGAACACCGAACGCGGCATCACCCGTGAGGAGCAGGACGCCGTGGCGGCACGCTCCCACCAGCGCGCCGACGCTGCACGCGCTGCCGGGGTGCTGGCCGATGAGATCGCGCCGATCCAGGTGCCGCAGCGCAAAGGTCCGGCCGTCACCCTTGAGCACGATGAAGGCATTCGCCCCGAAACCACCGCGGAGTCCCTGGCGCAGCTGCGCCCGGCGTTCTCCAAGGCGGAGACGGCCACCATCACCGCGGGTTCGTCGTCGCCACTCTCCGACGGCGCGGCCGCCCTGGTCATTGCCAACAAGGCGGCGGCTGAAGCCGCAGGCCTGGAATGGATCGCCGAGATCGGCGCCCACGGCCAGACCGCCGGCCCGGACGGATCGCTGCACTCCCAGCCCGCCAGGGCCATCGAGCGGGCGCTGAAGGTCCAGGGACTCACGGTCCAGGAGCTGGATTTGGTGGAAATCAACGAAGCCTTCGCCTCCGTCCTCATCCAGTCCGCCAACGACCTCGGTATTGAAGCCGAAGCCGTGAACGCCGAAGGCGGCGCCATTGCCCTGGGCCATCCAGTGGGAGCATCGGGGGCGCGGCTGGTGCTGCACCAGGCGCTGGCCCTGAAGCGCCGCGGCGGCGGCACCGGCGTCGTGGCCCTCTGTGGCGGCGGCGGCCAGGGTGACGCCCTGATCCTCACAGCATGACCCACCCCGACGAAGAAGCAGGCCATGACAAACACGAACTCCGCTGACGGCTTCGCCACCATTTCGGTGGCAGCCGTGCTGGCTGAATCAGCCAAAAGGACTCCCGACAGCATCGCCCTGGTGGTGGGTGAGGAGCAGGTCAGCTACGGCGACCTGTGGCGCCAGACCCGCGCCTATGCCGGCGCACTGAGGGCGCGCGGCGTCGGCCCTGGAGACGCCGTCGCCGTCCTGATCCCGAACGTTCCGGACTTCGCCCGGGTGTACTACGCCATCCTGTCGCTCGGTGCCATCGTTGTGCCCGTGCATGCCCTGCTCAAGGCGCGCGAAATCGAGTACGTCCTGCAGGACAGCGGCGCCAAGCTGCTGATCTGCGCCGCTCCGCTGCTCGGGGAGGGGGCAGCGGGTGCCACGGCCAGCGGAATCGACGTGCTGACGGTGATGGCTCCCGACGACGGCGGGTTCCCCCGGCTGGAAGCGGAAGCTGCGGACGCGGAGCCCATCCGGACGTGCGAACCGTGCCGCCCCTCGGACACGGCCACCATCCTCTACACCTCGGGCACCACCGGGAAACCGAAGGGCGCGCTGGGCACCCACTTCGCCCTGGTGGAACAGACCAGCACCCTGCTGACCAGCGTGATGGACTTCCAGCCCGGCGATGTCCTGTTCGGCGGCCTGCCGCTCTTCCACACCTTCGGCCAGACGGTGGTCCTCAACACCGGGCTGCGCGCCGGCGTCACCATCGTCCTGATGCCGCGGTTCACCGGCGAGGACGCCCTGAAACTGCTGGCCAAGCACAACGTCAACATCTTCATCGGGGTGCCCACCATGTACGTGGCGCTCCTGGAAGCCGCCAAGACCGTACCGGACCGGCCGGCCGCCCTGCGGTACGGCATCTCCGGCGGTGCATCCCTTCCGCTGGCCGTCATGGACAGGTTCCGCGACGTCTATGGCGTGGAGATCCACGAAGGCTACGGCCTGACGGAGACGTCGCCGGTGGCCGCCTTCAACCACGTTGGCACCGCACCCCGGCCGGGCACCATTGGGATCCCGATCTGGGGTGTTGATATCGAAATTGCCAGGCCCGAGGTGGTGGACAGCATTGAGCTGCTTCCCAACGGCGAATTGGGTGAGCTGGTCATCCGAGGCCACCTGCTGATGAAGGGCTACCTGAACCGGCCCGAGGCAACGGCGGAGGCCGTGGTGGACGGTTGGTTCCGCAGCGGGGACCTTGGAACAAAGGACGACGACGGTTACCTCACCATCGTGGACCGCAAGAAGGACATGATCATCCGGAACGGCTACAACGTCTACCCGCGGGAAGTGGAGGAGATCCTCCTGACGCATCCCGCTGTGGTCAGTGCCGCCGTGTACGGGATCCCGGACGAGGTGCACGGCCAGGAGATCGCGGCAGCCATCGTGCTGGACGCCGGAGCAAGTGTCACCGAGGCGGAGTTGATCGACTTCGCCAGCGCACAGCTGGCCGCCTACAAGTACCCCCGGGTGGTCCGCATACTCTCCGAACTCCCCCTGGGGCCCAGCGGAAAGATCCTCAAGCGCAAGCTTGCCGAGGACCCGGCCTAGTAGGTACGGCTGCCGTACCGGGCCCGACAAGTCCAGGCATTGCCCGCCAGGCGCGGGACACCTGGCTGGCACGAGTGGCACCGCGCGGCGTGGAGGTGGGGCGCTTGATCCGGAGGGCCGGCTGCAAAAGCAGCAGGCCCTCCGGACTTCTACAACGTTCTAAATACCCTCTCCGCGCCAGGAAAACAAGGCTTCCCCTACCCCTCCCCCCACCGCTAGATTGCTGGGGAAGCGTTTTCCGGTCTCAAAATTGAAAGGATTCATTGATGAATCCACACCTTACCCCCGTTCGCCTGCTCTCCGTGGGCGCCGCCGGCCTGGCACTTGCGGTCGGATGCCTCGCAGCCCCGGCCTCCGCCGTCGGCCCCTCCCCCCAAGCCTGATAGTCCCGGCATCCAACTGGACCATCTTGACCGTGGCCTGGTCGCCGCCGGCACCTCCGAGGGCGTGTTCCTCAGCTGGCGGCTGCTGGGCACCGAGGCAACCGGCTCCTCCGCCACCGGCCTTACCGGCACCGACTTCAACGTCTACCGGGACGGCCAAAAACTGGCCACCGTCACGGACAGCACCAACTTCCTGGACCGGGCTGGAACGGCGGGGTCGGCCTACCATGTGCGGGCCGTCGTCGGAGGCGTCGAGGTGGACCGAAGCGCCACTGCCACGCCGTGGGGCAGCAACTTCAAGGACATTCCGCTCAAGAAGCCTGCCGACGGCGTCACCCCGGGCGGCCAGGCCTACGCCTACTCCGCCAATGACACCTCCGTGGGGGACGTGGACGGCGACGGGCAGTATGAGTTCATCGTCAAATGGGACCCAAACAACTCCAAGGACGTCTCGCAGGTGGGCTACACGGGCAACACCTACGTCGACACCTACAAGGCAGACGGGACGCTCCTCAGCCGCATCGACCTGGGCGTCAACATCCGCTCGGGCGCGCACTACACCCAGCTGCTGGTGAACGACTTCGACGGCGACGGCCGGGCGGAGATGATGATGAAGACGGCCCCGGGGACCAAGAGCACCAGCTTCAACGCGGACGGCAGCGTGGCGGCCAGCTCGTTTATCTCCCTGCTTCAATCCGATATCGAAGCCGGCTACTCCAACACCGACGACTACCGCATGAGCGCGGCGGATTACTACCAGCACATGGTGAAAACCTTCCAGGGCTGGACCGGGCACCCGGAGGTCAAGGCAGGCCGCTGGCCTGCCACCCTTGAGGAAGCCTTTGGCATCGCCCCGCAGTACAAGTACCCGCTCTCCCAGGCTGACGCGGAAAAGCTCACCGACTACTTCATGGACGTCTACGCCCCGTCCCGCAGTGCACGCAACAACCTGCGCGCATTTGAGGGCTTCATCGTGTCGGGACCGGAATACCTGACCGTGTTCGAAGGCGCCACGGGCAAGGAACTTAAGACGGTGGCCTACACCCCGGGGCGCACGGATGACGGCCTGATGTGGGGCGACTATGCCATGGCGCGGATTGAGCCGGGGAACCGTGTGGACCGGTTCCTTGCCGGCGTTGCGTACCTGGACGGGCAGAAGCCGGCGGCGGTCTTCGCCCGCGGTTACTACACGCGCACCACCCTCGCCACTTACACCTGGGACGGATCCAACCTTTCGCCTGTCTGGAACGTGGACTCAGGCTGGACGCCCATGACCAACCCGTTCAACGACTCTCCGCACGGCCGGGACGGAACAGACCCCACGTACGGGAAGCTCACCACGCAAGGTTTCCATTCCCTGAGCGCCTCCGACGTGGACGGTGACGGCAAGCAGGAGATTGTGTACGGGTCGGCAACGCTCGACGACGACGGCTCGGTTTTGTACACGTCCTTCGACACCCTGCCGGCAGGCAGTGCGTCACCCGGCCAAGAGGCCCGGCTGGGCCACGGCGACGCCATGCATGTGACCGACATCGACCCCAACCGGCCCGGCAAGGAAATCTTCACCGTCCACGAGGGAGCGGCGTACGCCCCCTACGGCTACGCCATGCGGGACGCGGCCACCGGGGAGGTCCTGTTCGGAGCCTACTCCGGCAAGGACACGGGCCGCGGCATGATCGGCGACGTGGACCCGTCCGTCCCCGGCATTGAAAACTGGGCCATCGGCATGCAGTCCGCCGACGGCCGGAAGCTGTCCAGCAGCGCACCGGGAACCAACATGAGCATCAAATGGGCCGCGGACATGACCACCCAAGTCATCAACGGCTCCGGGGACCAGACCCCCACCATCGATGACTGGAAGCGCGGCCGGGTGCTCACGGCGGACGGTACCCGCACCAACAACAGCACCAAGGGAACTCCCAGCCTGGTGGCGGACATCATGGGCGACTGGCGCGAGGAAATGGTGGTCCGGACGGCGGACAGCTCGGCCCTGCGGATCTACCTGAGCACAGAAGTGACCAACCACAAGCTCTACACCCTGATGCATGATCCGCAGTACCGCGCCGAGGTAGCGCGCCAGAACACGGCCTACAACCAGCCTGCCTACACAGACTTCTACTTCGCGTCCGACATGAAGTTCGGCAACGTCCCGCTGCGCAGCGCGTGGCTTCCGGGCAGCATTAAGGCCCTGCAGGACATCCTGGCGGACCTGGTGGAGTCAGGGGACGTTTCCGGTCCGGTGGCGAGCCAGCTTGGCACCAGCGTGCAGCAGGCGGCAAAGGCGGTCCAGGACCGTAACCCGGCCAAGGCGGGCCAGGCCGTGCAGCGGTTCGTGGACTTCCTTGCGCAGCAGAAGAACCCGGATACGGTATCAAATACGGCCCGGGTGTCGCTGGAGTACAACGCCGGCAATATCCTGAGGGCATTCTCGAATGCCGGGCAGTGAGAGCCGGGACCGCCGATACAGGGGAGACTGATGGCATGACACTTGCACCGCTCATCGAACTCAATGACGGCAACAGGATTCCGCAGCTGGGGCTTGGCACCTGGCCGCTGGACGACGAACAGGTGGCAGCCGCCGTCGTACAAGCCGTGGAAGCCGGGTACCGGCACATCGATACCGCTGTGAAATACGGCAACGAACGCGGGGTTGGCAACGGCATCCGCGCCAGCGGCGTGGACCGCAGCGAGCTGTTTATCACCACCAAGCTGGACGGCGAGTTCCAGGGCCACGACCGCGCCGTGGCCGGCCTGGAGGGATCACTGAAGCGCTTGGGGCTTGACTATGTGGATCTTCTGCTGATCCACTGGCCGCTCCCCGGCCGGGACCAGTACGTTTCCACCTGGCAGACGTTTGAACGGCTGCAGGCCGAGGGGAAGGTCCGGTCCATCGGGGTGTCCAACTTCAAGCCTGCCCACCTTGAGCGGCTCATGGCGGAAACCGACGTGGTTCCGGCGGTGAACCAGATCCAGCTCAGCCCTGCAATCACCCGGACTGCTGAGCGCGAATTCCACGCCCGGCATGGGATAGTTACGGAGTCCTACAGTCCTTTGGGCGGCTCGGGAGCAGATTTGCTCAGTGCTCCCGTCCTTTCCCAACTGGCCGAAAAGCATGGAAAAACGCCTGGCCAACTCGTCCTGCGATGGCACATACAAAACGGATTGGTAACGATTCCCAAGACGGCTTCTCCGGAGCGTATGGCCGAGAACCTGGACGTGTTCGATTTCGCCCTGGACCCGCAGGATCTAGCGGAACTTTCGGTCCTGGACGAGGGTCCCGGCGCGGGCAACGACTCGGACAAAACGGGGCACTAAAACGGGCCCAAACAGCACTTTTTTCCTAAAACAGGGTTGGCAAAAAGATAGTAAGCATGATTACTATTGAGCCAGAAGGACGAAGTGCCTCCCGAACATGGGGGCCTCCTTTACTTTGGAAGAGAGCGACAAATGGGATTTATTGCATTTCTGATTCTCGGACTTATCGCCGGCGCGATTGCTAAGGCAATCCTTCCGGGACGTCAGGGTGGCGGCTGGATCATCACCATGGTGCTGGGTGTCGTAGGCGCACTGCTCGGTGGTTGGATCGGTGGCGCCCTGTTCGGCGGCGGACTGCAGGAGTTCTTCTCGCTGCAGACCTGGCTGCTGGCGATTGTTGGCTCGCTGATCGTTCTTGCGATCTATGGCATGGTCACCAAGCGCGGCGCACGCGGCTAATAACTGCAAACGCCAGGAAGCCGGCCTGGGGACACCATCCCCGGGCCGGCTTTCACTTTCTCCGGCCGGGGCCATCATGGCGGCTCTTCGTGGTTGATGGTGAAACAGGTTCGTGTCTTGAAAGCTGAAGGGCTCGTAGCCCTGCTGTGATGGATGTTCTCTACGCATTCATCAAGTCAGGAGCTACGAGCCTTGATC